>NZ_JAKMQV010000029.1:0-1146 GCF_025771745.1 Campylobacter sp. IFREMER_LSEM_CL2127 | reverse complement strand
AACTAAACCAAACCATAGTTTTGGTTTGGTTTTTTATTTCTTATTATATTTTTAATTACTTTATTTGCCTTTTTGTTAAATAGTTTTTTTACATTTAAATAGAATATTTTTTTATTAAAAATAATATAAGATAATTTTTATCTTGAACTACACAATCTATAAACAAGGATGATTTAGATGGGAAAAATTACCAAAACTCTAACAAGCAAACTTACTTTTTTTGTATTTTTAGCAATTATAGCTATTTTGTTTATAGCAAATGCTTTTAATTATATTGAAGTAAAACATGATGTACAAAAACTCATTAACGATATACAAATTAAAACCATGCAAGATGTTTTAAAAAGCTTTGATGATTACACTGCCTCAAGAAGTGATGCTATAAAAGCTGTTGCAGCTGAAATTCAAAAAAAACCTAATGCAAGTTTAGAGGAAATCTATACTATGGTTAAAGTCGCAAAAGAAGCAAGTCGTTTTGATGTTTTATATGTAGGACTTGCCAAAAACGGCGCAATGATTAGATCAAATGGAAATCATCAAATGCCTTCTGATGGATATGATCCAAGAACTAGAACTTGGTATACAAGCGTTAGCACTGGAGAAGATAAAGTTGTTGTTTCAAAACCTTATATAGCTCCAAGTCTAAAAGCTCCTTCTTTGGCTTTTTCATATCCTATTGTTGTAGATGGTAAATTTATAGGTGCAGTTGGTGGAAATTACGATTTAAATACTTTTTCAGATAATGTATTAGCAATGGGAAAATCACAAAGTGGTTATACAGTTGTTTTAGATGATGAAGGTACTGTATTGTTTCATGAGTCTTCAAAAGCATTGCTGACAAAAGATGATTTATCTCAAAACATTATAAAATCCTATCTTTCTACTCCAGAAGGTAAAAAAGGACAACTTTCCAATGAGCCTATGATTATTGAAGATGGAACTGCTCCACGCAAAGCAGTAATATGTCAAGAATCATCAACAGGATACAATGTATGTGTAATAGCAGATGAAAAAATTTATAAAGATCCGGTAAATAACGCTTTGATAAAACAAATCATTATAGGAACCATAAGCTTAATAATAGCTCTTGTAATCATAAGATTTATGATTAATTATAATTTATCTCCTCTCAAAAAAATACAAATC
>NZ_JAKMQV010000028.1:0-1199 GCF_025771745.1 Campylobacter sp. IFREMER_LSEM_CL2127 | reverse complement strand
ATAAAGGCGGATTAATTACTAAGCTAAGCTAATTAGCTTAGTAAGACTTTCAAATTTAATTTCTTCAAATTAACAATCTTTTTACAGAATTTACAATATTAAATCACAATTAATTTTTCATTGCAAAAAATATTTTTATAATTACAAAAATATTTTATAGGAGAAAAGCAGTGAAAAGTGTTAAATTAAAAGTTGCTTTGATTGCAAATATCATAGCAATTGTGTGCCTTTTGATTCTAGGAATTGTAACATTTATTTTTGTTAAAGATGCTCTTTTTCAAGAAATTGTTAATTCTGAGCAAAATCGTTTAATTTCTACAAAAAATCTTATGGTTAATTTCAAAGATGATACATCCGATTCATTAAAAAAACTAAGCGAAACTATACTTAGACACCCTTATTCTGATTTAAATTCTGCTGAAAAATTAATGGATAACATAGGCTATCAATTAAGATCATTCAGAGATTCTGGTAATTTTCTAGCGGTTTATCTAGCTCAACCAAATGGAGAATTAATAGTAAGTGATCCAGATAGTGATAGCAAAGGCTTAGACTATGGAATTTATGGAAAAGCTGACAATTATGACGCAAGAACAAGAGAATTTTATATAGAAGCAATGAAAAATAATAGCCTATATATCACTCCTTCTTATATTGATGTAACAACGGGTTTACCTTGCTTTACTTATGCCATGCCAATATATAAAGATGGTAATTTTATAGGAGTATTGGCAATTGATGTTTTGGTTAAAGATTTAGAAGATAGTCTTAAACAAATGCCAGGTGCTTCTTTTATTTATGACAAAAATCGTTTTTCATTTGTTTCAACAAATAAAAATTATATTGGAAGCGATCCAAATGTTGCCATTGTAGCAGATGGATTTAGCAAAGTAAAAGATGGTGAACCATTCTTTTATACTAGCAAAGAAGGAAACGAAAGACTTGCAATGTGTGATAACATAGATGGATATACAGTATGTAACATGGCTTATATTGATACAATTTCTCAATCAAGTGAGAAAATAGCCTATATACAAGCCATTATTGTTATTTTTACAAGTATTGCAAGTATTGTTTTACTTTATTTCATCATCTCTTATTATCTATCACCTTTACAAGCTATACAAAATGGTCTTAGTTCTTTCTTTGACTTCATCAATCATAAAACTAAAGATTCTGCTATGATAGATGTTAAAAGC
>NZ_JAKMQV010000027.1:0-1248 GCF_025771745.1 Campylobacter sp. IFREMER_LSEM_CL2127 | reverse complement strand
TATATAAACACCAACCTGTCCCCCGCTAATTACTCCTTTAGTTTCAATATTGCCTATTTGATAAGAATTTTTAGAATCATTTAATACAATCCCATGGTTTTTAGCTAGAATAGTTCCCGTGTTGTTGATATTATCTATAGTCATAGATACTTTATCAAAATTATTTTGTTCATCTCTAAATGCTATTCCATTATCCTCTGCTATAATAGTTCCTGAATTATTTATAGTTTTTACATGAATAGCTTGAGCATTTTTCCAGCCTATATCATATAATTCAATTCCATTTTTTTTTGCTTCAATAATACCAGAATTATTTATATTATCTATAGTGCTTCCCGCTAATACTGCAATCCCAGCACCACCAGCTTTAATGGTACCTGCGTTATTTACAAGTTCACCTTTAACAGAATTTGCATCCACCCATGATAATTTAATACCGTCTCCGTTAGATTCAATAATCCCACTTTTTTTATTATCGATGGTGCTAAATTTTCCACCAGCGAGATATATACCATGATTATCTGCTTTATTAGAATTGTTTTTTATAAGTCCTGAATTTGAGATATTATTAATGGTACTTTCTCTAGAAAATATTCCACCATATCCATTCCCAATAATAGTACCTGTATTGTTAATAGTATTTATAGTGCTATTGATGTTACCTTTTTGCTCAACATGAATACCACTGCCATTGCTACTAGTAATTAAACCTCCATTATTAAGTGTTTCTAGTCTACCTCCATTATCAACTTTTATACCACTAGAACCACCTTTTATAGTCCCACTGTTTTCTAAATTTTGCAATGTAGCACTATTAACTTTAACACCATCACTTCCATTAATAGTACCAGTATTTTTTAAGTTAGATATAGTAGTTCCACCTGCTACATTAACACCAACTCCACTTGTAGATTTAATAGTTCCACCATTAGTAAAATTAGTTATAGTGGTATTACCCAAATATATTGCTTCACCACTTCCTGATTGTATTAAACCTGAGTTTTCAAATTTTTCAATTGTTGATTTGTTGCTACCATTACCCCAAACAGTAATAGCAAATTTATTACTTCCATCACCTATTGTTCCACTATTGGTAAAATCTTTAATAGTTGAGCCACCATTGCTATTATTTCCTATATTAATTGCAGCACCATTTGATCCTCCACCATTAACATTACCTGCATTATTGATAGTTACATTAGTAGCACCTTGACTTACATTGATAGCGTTATTGTTACTTGCATTTAT
>NZ_JAKMQV010000026.1:0-1273 GCF_025771745.1 Campylobacter sp. IFREMER_LSEM_CL2127 | reverse complement strand
ATCAAACCAATAATGGTGCAGGTGTAAATGGTTATAATATCCATAGCTTATCAGGTATTTATGACTTTGTAGGTTTGGGTAATGGTCAGTATGTAGCTAATGTTAACTTAGCTGAATTAAGTGGTAAAACATTAGCTAAATCTATGGTGTATTCTTCTAGATTAAGAAATATTAATATCTCTAATATGTTAAGAGATTTAAATACTAAAAACTTCCAAACAGAATTCTCTCAAGTATTAGATATGGAATTGTCTAAAAAAGGAGAAGCTTATGGTAATGATGCTGATTTATTAGCTGAATTAGAAGATATATTTATTCCTAATAAAAATCCAAAAGCAAGTAATCATTCTTTCTTACTTCCTTATTATAATCACTCTTCTATTAAGATAGGAAAGAGTGTAGGACAATTAAGTGTTAACACTACAGGTTTAATGGGAGGATCTTTTAAAGAATTACCAAAAGATTATGGTATTATAGGTTTTTATCTAGGTTATGAAGATTCTTCTAAAGAACAAGCTACTCAAAGACTTAAATTTGATGATAAAACTTATTATGGTGGTTTAACTTATTATGGAGTAATAGCAAGAAATGGTATAGATCAATACTATATTAGTGCTAATACTAAATTAGACTATACTAAAACAGATATAGAAAAAACTTATAAAAATATTCCATCTAGTATAAAAAGTGATGCTAAGGTATATGGTTATGGTGCTGAAGTAAAATTAGGTGCTAATTATTATAATACTTTAGATATAGCTAGAATATCTCCAGAAATAGGTTTAAGCTATTATGGTATGAGTAATAAAAACTTTGCTCTAAGACATATAGATGGATTAAAAGAGCATTATATGGCAGAACAATTTAATTTCTTTGATGCAATAGCAGCTGTGAAATTATATAAGCCTTTAAGTGATAAATTAAGAACTAATATTACTATAGGTAGTGTAGTAAATTTATACAATGATGCAAAAGGAAGTTTAAAACTAGGTCCAAATGAAATTAGTACAGATATAGATACTTCTAAGTATTATGGATTTGGACAATTAGGTCTTTCTTATGCTATAGCTGATAATGCTGATTTATCATTAAATTATGCAGGTGCATTTACATTTGATAATACCACTTCACATACTATGTTTTTAAAACTAGGTTTATGGTGGTAAGATTATTCTCACACTAACTATTTATTAGTTAGTGTGAATAAACAATTTAACTGCCCAGAGTTTGCTTAAAACAACAAAATAAAGTTAAAGAAAAAATATCAATATAA
>NZ_JAKMQV010000025.1:0-1796 GCF_025771745.1 Campylobacter sp. IFREMER_LSEM_CL2127 | reverse complement strand
CCCAGTTTCCAAACATTAACTATCAAAGAGCATAATTGCATCTGTAAAAGCAAACATTCATAGATAACTCCTTAGTTTTTAAAGATCTAGTTTTTTACTAGATCTTTAAAGATATATAGTTTTAAATATGAGTGAGATTATTTATAAAATATAAAATTAGGAATAAAATTAAATTATAATTTTAAAGATTTAATTTAATATAGTTTGATTATCTAAAACTACAATTATTATATACTAATAATTATAGTATAATAACATACTGTAACTTCAAATATATCCCAATAAATGCATATTTTTGTTTACTTTAAGAATTCTCATATAAAACTATGATATAATACAAGCCATAGTTTTAATTTTAATAAGGAGAATTCTCATGAAACTAGTTAAACTTAGTTTAGTAGCAGCGTTAGCTGCAGGTGCTTTTTCAGCAGCTAACGCTGTTTCACTTGAAGAAGCTATAAAAGATGTTGATGTATCAGGTATGTTCAGATACAGATTTGAATCTGATAGATTAGAACAAGGAAATGCTGTTTCTAATGGTTATAATGGTGTTAAAGAAAACAGACATAGATTTAAATCACAAATCAATTTTAAAGCAGCTTTAGATGATAATTTCAAAGCTTTTGTTCAATTCCAATATGGCAATACAAAAGAACCTGGTTTTGGAAATGCTGAAACTGATACTCATAGCACATTTGCTGTTAACCAAGCTTACTTAGAATACACTAACGAAGCTTATGCTACAAATGTACTTTTCGGTAAAATGGAAGTTGACTCAATTTGGACTGATGATGCAGTAGGTACAGGAGCTAAAGTTCTTAACAATTCTATCGAAGGTTTAACTTTTGCAGGTTACTGGTTTGATAGCTTCAATTATACAGATGATGGAGATTTTAATACTAATATTAGCCTAGGTAAAGCTTCTCTTTATGGTGCTGCTGTATTAGGTGATTTTGATCCATTTGCTTTCCAAGTATGGGCTGCTTATTCAAACAACTGGGCGTTCTTATATGCAGTAGATGCTAGCTATAAATTTGCATTCAATGATATGAACTTCAAAATCCAAGGTCAATACTTAGGAAATAGCTTAGACAGTGACAAAGAAGATCGCTTAGGATTAGAAAATGGAAATTTCTACGCTGCTCAAATCCAAGCAAATATTTCTGCATTTGATTTTCAAGCAGGTGTAGTTGGCTTTGGTGATAAAGATAAAACAAGTGTTGTTGTTTTAGAAGATAAAGGTAGTGTAATTGCTCCAGGTGAACAAATTTTCTATTCTGAAGGTAGTGATTTAAGAGGTAGCCATGGCGAAAACTTCTTCTATTTTGCAGGTTTAGGTTATACTTTTGCTGAAACCGTAAGATTAGGATTTGATTATATTGGTGGTAAAACAGAAAGAACAGGTATGAATGATATCGATAAAAATGAGTATATTGCAAGAGTATCTTATGCTTATAGCCCTAAACTTACATTTAGTGGATTCTATTCTTACTTAACAGAAGATTTAAATCAACAAGGCGTTGATGATAGAGATGATCAATTCATCAGACTTGAAGCTCTATACAAATTCTAATTATAAAAGCTAAGCCAAAAGGCTTAGCTTACTATATCTAAAATTATCTCTTCTTTTAATCCTTGTATTTTAATTTCTTTTATTTTTAAATCATTAGGTAGATTTTCTAGTAAAGCTTCTTTGCTATGTATATTTTTACTTGCTAGTATTCTTAATATTTTACCCCTATAAGCCTTTGCAAAGTGACTTAAAGTTTTGGAATTTTTTAAAAAAGTGAGGGTAA
>NZ_JAKMQV010000024.1:0-1980 GCF_025771745.1 Campylobacter sp. IFREMER_LSEM_CL2127 | reverse complement strand
GTTAAAAATACACCCCACCACTTAAATATAACTTCATTCTATGATCATCATCGTATTTATACTGATGAACTGCTCTTGCTGCATCAAGCTTTATATAATACTCATTAGTTTTATTATAAAGTATTTGCAAGCCTACTGCATCTAAAAAATGCTCATCTGCTAATCTATCCCCTGAGTCTTTTTCATACCAAGCATAACCTATATCATAAAAAGGAGTAAAATAAAAATTCGTATTTGGTATATTTATTCTTATACCAAAGTTAGCTATTATGGTATTATCTCCATCACCTTCTCCATTATCATAAGCTCTTACTCCATAAGCTCCACCTAAAGAGGAACTCTCAGAAGAATCTAATTCAAAATTTCCTAATACCTTTTGATAGTTTATATTTAAAGTATGAGTAATGTATTCATTAATACTATAATAATTATTCAAACTAGCATTGAGTTTTCTAAACCAGCCAAAGCCTTTGTCTCCGGTTTTAGATGTACTTCCAAGCATAGTAGCACCATCATCATATACCTTACCCACACTTACCTTAGCACTATAACTTAAAGTATTATTCTCAAAGCCTCTAAATAAACCTTCTAAACCCATACTACCTACATTAGAATGTTTATCGACCGTATAAGGAAAGAAAGTATTTGAAAAAGACTCATCTTTTAATATTTTATGATAAATACTAGAAGTAAAATATAAAGATGAATTAGTATTAATCCATACAGGATAAGAAAAGTCTATACCAAAATTTCTAGAAGTACCACTAAAGCCAACTTCTTTATAATCTCCACCTAAAGAATAAGATCCTTGAGATATACTTGGAGTAATTTTTAAATTTCCTAAAAAGAAAGTATAACTAGCTCCATAGTTAATTTGTTTTTCATTGCTTGATTGTAAGTAAAAATTATAATAATCTCCCATATTAAATATAGAATTAAATCCCATACTAATACCAGCTCTAATATCCCCTGCACTTTCAATACCATAATTATCAGTATATAATAATACATTAGCCTTAGTATCAGGAACTACTTCTATAACTACATCAGTTTCTCCTACATTCTCTCCTGCTTGTAAACCTGCTAGGGTTTGTACTCCATACATTTCATTGACTTTATATACACTATCTTCTATTAACTTAGTAGAGATGATTTTACCTTTGATTCTTTCATTAAGCTTACTTTCTATAAAATAATCTTTTATAGTAGTTTTATTCTTTACTATATACTTACCTAATGTTCCTAAGGCTATGTTTATTTGTACACTATCTTCAAATTCTTGTTGGGGTACATAAGCTGTTGCTGCAGGATAGCCATTAACTTGGAAATAATAAGCAATGATATTAGATATATCTTGTAAATCTTGTAAGCTAAATTTTCTAGCACTAAACTCACTAATAAGTAATTGTAAATCTTCTTCTTTAATACCTAGCTTTTCAAAGCTAGTGTTTTCATTAGTGATAACAAATTTATATTTGGTTATTACTTTTTTGGTGGTAGTGGTGTTAGTATTATTAGTTTGGTTGTTTGTATTAGTAGTATTATTATTAGAACTATTATTAGTTTGATTATTTGTATTATTATTAGTTGAGTTAGAATTATTATCATTTACATTAGTATTAGTTTTATCATTGTTTGTATTG
Source organism: Campylobacter sp. IFREMER_LSEM_CL2127 (assembly GCF_025771745.1). Taxonomy (NCBI): domain Bacteria; kingdom Pseudomonadati; phylum Campylobacterota; class Epsilonproteobacteria; order Campylobacterales; family Campylobacteraceae; genus Campylobacter; species Campylobacter sp. IFREMER_LSEM_CL2127. The sequence continues at coordinate 337 of NZ_JAKMQV010000024.1, read as the reverse complement.
GTAGTATTAGTGCTAGTTTGGTTATTTGGGCTGGTAGTGTTATTAGTTTGATTGTTAGTTTCCCCATTAGCTTCCTCTTCTTGATTTAGTTTTTCTTTTAATTCTTTCTTTTTTTCTTCAAAGTCTTTTTTAGCTTCTTGGCTTTTTATATAATCATCTTTAGTTTTTAGATTTTCTTTGATAGCTTTGTTTTGAGGGAGGTTTCTATCAGGGGATAGTTCTATAACCTTTTCTATATCATTTTTAGCTATGGTAATACTTCCATTATTAGCATAGACTAAAGAACTAAGTGCTATAGTGCTAAATAAGAGTTTTTTCATGGTTGTTTGTTCCTTTT
>NZ_JAKMQV010000023.1:0-2993 GCF_025771745.1 Campylobacter sp. IFREMER_LSEM_CL2127 | reverse complement strand
GGGGGGGGGAACGATAATTTTCGTTTTAACTCAAACACTTTAAACTCTTTAAAAAACTATAAAAACTCTAATCTTTTAAAACTTTCTTTATTTACTATTTTTTCTCTAAGTTCTTTAGAGGCAGCCACCCAAGCAAATTATGATAAAGCTTCTAATGCTTATGTTATTAAAGAGCACAAATTTAATAATAATGATGTATATGATTATAATCTTGATACCTATAAACTCTTAAGTGGTAAAAACTTCTATGGCCAAATGGCTACTAATAAAAACCTTTCAAATATCACTTTAATCTATGATAATCCTAAAGATAAAACTCATTCTAAAATGAATGATTTATATTTTAAACAAGACATACTCACTCCAAGTATAAAAGAAGATATTTTTGTAGTTAATGGTTTTCATAGTTCTAACTCAGCTAATACTACCCTAAATCAAATCAGCTATATACCTTTTTTAGTTTCTGCTTATACCTTTAATGCAAAAGCTAATAATAATACCTTAGTATTAAAAGCAGGAGAATTATCTTCAGTATATTATTTAAAACCTACTGATAAAGAAGTAATTAATCCTAAAGCTACGGGTTTAGATAATAAATATAATTTTCTAATTACTCCAGCTATAGCTAGAAAAGGTGAAGTAAGTAATAATACTTTAAATTTCTTAAAAGATGCCTATGTAAATATGGGTGTTGAAAACACCTATACCTTACCTTTAAATGGTGCTCCTTATATCTTAGGTGCTTTTGGTGTAGATGCTAATGCTAATAATAATACAGTCATATTAAACAAGGGAGTAAAGATAGACTTTCATACTACCCCTTATAGACAAAGCATGCTAGGAGATAATATCTTTGATGAGAGAATGACTCATGTAACAGGAGCTATTACTTATAATGGCAATGCTAAAAATAATAAGGTTATTATAGATGGAGCTTCTTTATTAGTACATGGTCCAAGTGGAGCATATTCAACATCAGCTGCTACTCACTTAGGAGGAGCTTTCGTAGATGTAAACAACAATCAAAGTTATGAAGTAAGTAATAATAGTGTATTAATCAATGATTTAAAACTAGATTTAAGAGTAGATACTAAAAATACCCCATTAGCTTATAATGCTGTCTTAGTAGGAGAAATCTATGGGGGTAAAATCATACAAGGTAATGCTTATAAAAACACTATAGATATAAAAGACTTACAAACCTTATTAGCATTAAATACTAATGTAGAAGTAAAAGCACTTTTAGACTTTTATGCAGGTATGACTAATAATGGTATAGCTAATGATAATAGCATTAATATTAATCTAAAAAAGCCATTTGAAATTAATTCTAATTTTACAGGTAAAAATGAGTTTAATCTTTATGGTGGGGTAGCTACTAAAGGAGCTAATAATAATAGTATTAATATCAATGGGGATTTAACCCAAGGACTTACTGTTGAAAACCATCAAGATAAAATTCAAATCACAGCAGCACAAACTCTAAGTTCTAAAGCAAATAATAATAGCATTGTTATTAAAAACTCAAACATAGCTATACCTTTATACTTATATGGAGTAAGTAAGGTTAGTTTGGATAATAAAGATTATTATGCAAGTAGTGCTAATGCTAATAGTATAGTTTTAGATAATGTAAAATCAGGTAGAAACCTCACTACCATTATAGAAGCTGATAATTTAGAAAAAAACACTATAAAATATAATCTTGTACAATCTTTATCGAATGCTTCTAATATAGATAAAGGTTCTAAAATCATTTTAAGAGCCAATGAAAGCGCTAATAATAATACTTTAAACATTAAAGATTATTCAAGTGCAGCTAGTTCTAATGTTTATGTTATTAATGCTAAAACTGAAAGTGCTAATAATACTTTTATCTTTGATAATCTAGCCCTAGGTACAGCTTCTGATAAAAGAGAAGGGGAGATAGTAATTAGTGCAGGTATAGCTAAGAATACTCATGATAATTATACTCATATAAATAATTTAAATATAGATGAGTATAAAAACAACAAAGCTATATTTATAAGTGCTTCTGGTATATATAGTGAAAATGATAAAAGCTATAATAATACTTTATATCTAAGTGGTAATACTAATATTTTTAATAATACTAATATAGAAGTATTAGCAGGTAGCTTTTTACAAACTAAAGAAGATAATAGCTTTGTATCAAAAGCTCTAATGCATAAAAGTGGTACTAATAATCATTTAGTCTTAAATACAAATATAAAAGCAAATACTATTAATAACTTTGATCATTATAGCTTTATCTTAAAAGATGATACTAAAACTTATTTAAGTGCTAAAGAAGCTATTAATCTTTCTAAAGATAGTTCTATTAATATATATACAAGCAATAATGTAAAAAATAAAAGCTTTATTTTAATGCAAAGCGAAAAAGGCTTTGTAGATGCAAACAATAAACATCTAAATCAAAAAGATTTACAAAGCTTATTAGAAACTATTACTAAAAACAATCAAAGCTTACATAAAAACATCAAAGCAAAAGTTCAAAAAGCTAAATACACTCTAAGTGTAAGTAAAGATGCAAAAAGCATAGTAGTGAATTTAAACTAAAGCAATATACCAAAAGGATTAATTATGAAAAAGTTAGCAAATCACATCATACTCTCAGGTGTAACGGTATCAATGTTATTTTCTCCACTAATGGCTTTACCTAGTGGAGGTAAATTTACTCATGGGACTAGTGGGACTATAACTTCTGGCAATGGTCATATGCAAATTAATGGTAATGGAACAAACTCAGTCATACAATGGGGTGGTGGTTTTAGTATAGGTCAAGGTGAAAGTGTAAACTTTGGAGGTAATAGTAAAAACTACCTAAACATTGCTCATGGTACTAGTAAATCTATGATAGAAGGTTTATTAAATGCAGGTGGTAATAATGTATTTTTAATTAATCCTAATGGAGTAATCATTACTAAAACAGGAAATATCAATGCTAATCGCTTTGTGGCTTCGACTTCGTC
>NZ_JAKMQV010000022.1:0-3163 GCF_025771745.1 Campylobacter sp. IFREMER_LSEM_CL2127 | reverse complement strand
GATTAATAATGTCTTTGTGTTGAAAAAATATAAAATAATTCTTGGGAAATAGTTTCCCAAGAATTATTAGTGTCCTACTGCGCAAGGGTTCATAGTTTTAAAATGATCACTAACTATACAAGTAACTGATCTAAGTTCACCATCTGTTTCACCTATTTCTTTTTCTTCATCCTCTTCGTGTTTTATTAAATTCAATGCAGTGGTTTGCTCAAAATCTAAATCTTGTTCAGGTAATTCAGGTTTTGGATCAGGATCTTTTCCACCATTTCCATTTGGTTCATTTAGGTCAGGCTTGATTAATTGTGTATAGTCAAATTTGCCTAAAATCACAAAATGCTCGTTTGATTCTTTACTAGATTGAGCTTGCCATTTTTCTAAAATGTTTTGACTATTATCAATCTTAGCTGCTAAAGATTTACTATGATTTTCTAGATTTTCTATATTCTTTCTAAGAGCTTCAAGCTTAGCATCGTCTCTTTCAGCTTTATTAGCATTGATTAAATCAACATAAGCATTGTATTGTGAAATAGCTTCTTTTAAAGCTGCTTGAGTGTTTTTAAGATTTTGTAACAGGATATTTGTAGTAATTACTAATTCATTAAGATCGCCTTTTAAAAAACTATTTAGACTATCTTGATCATCTTTTATTTTTTGTGTTTTTGGAGCTAGATTGTTTTTATATTCTTTTAAAGCGCTAGCATTTAACTTTCCTTCAGAAAAGTTACCTTGATACACAGAAGCAAAATCTAAACTTTGAACAACCGATCTTGCTATTTTATCAAGATCGGTATTTTTATCATATTTACTTTTATTAATAAAATATGTTTTTATAAATTCAACTTTCTGATCTTCATTCATATTTTCATATTTGTATTCATTTAATATTTTTATTAGATCATGAATATTGATTGAAAAATATTCATTTGTAATATCTTTGATAATACTATCAATTACATCAGAATACAAATCATCTATATCTAACTTTACTTCTACATCATCAGGAATTTTTTCAGGGTGTGTGAATTCAGGCGAAATAACACTTACATTGATTGCTTCGGTGATATTTTTTGTATTATTTTTAAATACATTCTCATTTGGGGATAAGGTAGTAAAATTATTCCACAGAGACTTATCGGTTGTTGCTCCATTGAAAATATTTTCATTAGCATAGAAATTAATTTTATCTTTAAAATTAAAGGTATTATAGTTTTGATTGTAATAACCTACAAATTTTCCTTTTCCCATACCATTGTATTGTATAGAAAAATTTGGATCAAAATAAATATGTATATTTGAAAAATCTAGATTTGTTTTGTAGTATTCACCGGTATAAGGGGCTTGATTGTTGATATTTCCAATAAATCCACCAATATCTCCACCTTGAATCAACCCTTTAGAATTAAAATTTAAAGCAATATCTTTAAAACCAATATTTACATCTCCATTTCTAGCATCTATAAATCCAATAAATCCTCCTACTCCAGTTCCATCTTGATTACTAGAAATTCTACCTATATTATTTATAGATATATTAGAAAAATCAGCATTTTCAACGTTTCCAACAAATCCACCAACATTACCTTTATCAGCAGATATTTCCTTGATATTATCTAAAACAATATTGTTAAATTTTAAAACCCCGTTAAAACTATCAATCTCTCCAGCAAATCCACCAACACCCAAAGCATAGGTATTAGCTACACCTGCTTGAATCTTTCCTATATTTTTTATGTGAATATTTTGAAAATTTCCATTACCACCTATAGATCCAGCAAATCCACCAGCAAAACTATATTGGCTATATAATTCGCCATTGTTTAAATCTATATACACATTATTGATAGTTGTTTTTCCTCCAAGGTACCCACCAAAAGCACCTAAATGTCTTGTGGTTTTTATTTTGTCAATATCTTTTATTAAAATATTTTCATATATATATTCACCAGTATTTCTACTTTCCCCTATAAAACCTCCAGCAATATCAATTGTAGAAATATTACTAAAATCACTTAATGAAATATTTCTTAAACTAGACTTGCCATCTAATTCACCAACAAAGCCACCAAAAGATGCTTCATTTAAACTATGCAAATGAATATTTGAAAAATTATGCAAGGATATATTATTAAACTCTGAATTACCAATAGTTGTTCCAGCAAATCCACCAACACTGGCATTTAAAAACCATATGTTTCTTGTATCATATACTTCAATTTTTTTAACTCCACTTATTTCTATATTTTCAAATTTAGAATTATTAGCTGTACCTATAAAAGCTCCAACATATCCAAAATCTTTGCTATTATATGCAGCCTTTATATAGCCATTATAATTAACTTTTACATTTTTAAAAGTAGCACCCTTTGAAGCTCCAAATAAGCCTATTGTAAAAATTCCCTCTTTTGAAGTATCTTTTATATCTATATTAATATCACTAAGTGTAAATCCTTGTCCATTAAATATTTTGGAAAATCTTTTATATTCATTCCATCCAACTTCTGCACTATCACCAACTATCATATTAGTACAGCCAAGTCCATCTATACAATAATTAGCGTAATTGTTTCCTTTAAAACTTATATTGTTAGTAAGCCTATATTCATCTACTCCTTTATCGACTAGTCTAAATGTATCTACTTCATTCCAACTTTTAGCAAAGAAAAACCAATCTCTATCAGAACCTATACTAGCAAATTGATCTATATCTTTAGATTTTACATTTCCATAACTACCTTTTTGAAAATTATATTTTTTAAATGGATCGTTTTTATTATTTTTTAATTGATTGTAATAATTTTCTGTAGACATACTAACACTAGCTGATTTATCTGCGCTAATAAGATTTTCTTTGGAATTAAAATTAACTTTAGCTAAATCAAGATTGATGTAATTCCCCACCAAATGAATTTTATCAGCTGTATTACCACTTGGATTTTTTAAAGCATCACCACTAACATTATCATTATGTTTGCCATTGATATAGCCACCATCTATACTTACCTTATTCCCTATAAGTAATACATTATTAGCATTAATATTACCCATATTTACTACATTACCTGCTTTTTGTGGCTTAAATATAGGGGAGAAAGTTGTATAATCTATAACTTTTCCATTTGTATATTTTCCATCTGCAAACTCTTGCATACTTTTATTATCCATC
>NZ_JAKMQV010000021.1:0-5909 GCF_025771745.1 Campylobacter sp. IFREMER_LSEM_CL2127 | reverse complement strand
TATGAGTAATGATGATATGTGGAAATTTGCAAAGTTAACTAAAGCACAAGGTGCAGCTTTTTCTCCGGTATTTAAGCCACAAAAAGCAGGCAATGTAGTAAATATGGGTAATATTACAGCAAATAGTCTTTTATTGCAAGGTAATAAAGTACTTTTAGATGCTGATACTAGTTGGGATAAGGAACACAATGGCATTAAATTTGGAAAAGTCAAAGCAAGAAATATAACATTGCAAGGTAGTGAAGTTCATGTTAATGTTGCCAGTATAGATGGAAGTGTTAAAGATCCTGATTTTTATTTGCAAGAGATAAAAGTTATAGGAAAAGGACAAGCTTATTTAGATGCTACTGGATATTTCTACAATACAAGCTCTGGAAGATCGTTGGCTCTTTTGGGAATTGATAATAGTAATAATAAATCTTTTAAAGTACATGATTATATTGGTATAGGCTCTATAGGTGATTGGTGGCATTTTGCTAAAGGGTGGAATGAAAAAGAGGATTTTAGGGTAAACGCTCCGTTTTCTTTTAAACTTACAAAAGATATATATTTTGAAACTGATTGTAAAAATGGAAAATGTACCGGAGAAAACTATGCTAATTACTGGTTTGACTTAAATGGTGATGGTAAAAAAGATGCTAATGAATATACTAGTATGATTATTGGCTATAACGATAAAAATTATTTTTATAAAAAATTAGATGGGCAAGGCTTTACCTTGAATAATATTTATATTGATACAACATCATTGAAAAGCAAGCCTCAATATGTAGGGATTTTTGGAAAAACTTATGGTAATTCTAGTGTGAGTAATTTAAATGTAAACTACAATCAAGGTTATATTAAAACAAATGGTGTGCAATATGTTGGAGGATTTATTGGTACTGCAATAAGAAAAGACTATAGCAATGATTTTCCAGAATTTAAAAACATAAATATAAGAGATATTAGTTATATAGATGCTAAAAATGATTCTGGATGGTTGTATGTTGGTGGTTTTGCAGGCGTATTAAATAGTGCTAGAGTAAATAATATAGGGGTTTACGGGATCAAAAATATAGTCGCTACAGGGGTTAGCGGAGTTGAAATTGTAAGTGCTGGTGGATTTGTTGGTAGGTTAGAACATGTAAATCGAGATAATCCTATTGAAATTGCATATGATACTATAAAAATTGAAGATATAGACTCCATCAAATCAACCTTTGATTGTGAAAAGTATTGTGGAGAAGCTTATGCTGGTGGTTTTGCTGGAGATATTCTTGTAAAAGATTCTTATTTCAAAATGCAAAATATCACTTTAGAAAATATAAGTAATATTGAAGCAAATACAAAAGGATATTTATCTGCAGCCGGTGGTTTTTTTGGAAATGGATCATTTAATATTTTTAATTTTGATGATAAATATAACATGGATAATGTCCTTGTTAAAAATATAGCCATGAAGAATATCGGAAATATTGAATCTATAGCTTCAAATCAAGCATATAGTGGAGGATTTTTTGGTGATTATATAACAAATCATGATGATTTTAAAACATCTTTTGAAAATATTTTTATTTATTTTAAACCAGATTCTAGTATTGTATCTAATGGTACCACTGCAGTAAAAGATATTTTCAGCAATAAAACAGTAAGTAAGAATAAAAATATTTTCATATATCATAAAAATTTAGATGGTGCTAATAACAATAGAGTAGTAGAAAGAAAATATATTGATGATGAGTTAATAAGTGAATTTAATGAAAAAATTCAAAGCATAAAAACTCCAAATATTGAAAAACCTAGTGAAATTTTTAAGCCAGATTTATCAGGTATAGGGGATATACAATATGAAAAAGTTGAGTTTCAAGAAGAATGGTGCAATAAAGAAGTAGTTCAAGCTATATTAGATGATATCTTAAATGGAAAATATAGAGTAAGTATCAATAAATTTGGTGAGATTGTGTTTCATGTAAGCACTGTAAACGGGGTTGAGATTACACTAGATTCTATTAAGCAAAGTTTGGATTTTCTTGATACACTCAAAGATAAAAATTCAGGATTTGATCAAACAGTTGAATTAAAAAGCATTTATGCAAAATACAACAAAGCTTTAAAAATAAAAGATGAGTATGTAGCAGCTCAAGAATATCTTTTTAATGATGGTAAAAATTCTTTTTATGAAACTTATGCAAAATATCAAAAAGAATTAGAAATTTATAATTCTTATATTAAAGAAATAGAAGCAGGTAAAAGAAAAATAAACGATCCTGAATATCTAGCTAGTCTTGATAGAATCAACTCTTTAGCAACAACATTAAAAAATCAAAGAGATATGGTAAATGGCATAGCTACTAAGCTTAATGATGAAAATATAGCAAAAAATGAATACGGCTATACTAATTTTAAATTTGTTGGGGATTTTGCATTAGATTTTGTACATAATCCGCAAAGCCCTGATGTAGATAATCCAAATAAGCCAGAATTGCCAGAAACTGATATAAAATTTGAACAAACAGCTTCACTTAATTTGATCGGAGATCATGCTGTTGAAGAAGAAGATGGCGAAGAAGAGATTGATGAAACTTCTTTGAAACAAAGAGGCCTTACGTGTATAGTTAGTGATAACTTTAAAACTATGAATCCTTGTATAGTTGGGGGATTATAAAATCATGAAAACACAAAGTAACTTCACAAATCACATCATACTTTCGGGTGTAGTTGCCTCCTTGGTTTTTTCTCCACTTATAGCTTTGCCAAGTGGAGGTAAATTTACTCATGGAACTAGCGGGACTATAACTTCTGGTAATGGTCATATGCAAATTAACGGTAATGGAACAAACTCAGTCATACAATGGGGCGGGGGCTTTAATATAGGTCAAGGTGAAACGGTAGAATTTAGAGGTAAAAGCCAAAACTACCTAAACATTGCTCATGGAGCGGGTAAATCTATGATAGAAGGTTTATTGAATGCAGGTGGTAAAAATGTTTTTTTAATCAATCCCAATGGAATAATCATTACCAAAACAGGTAGGATTGACGCTAATCGCTTTGTGGCATCAACTAGTACATTAAATAACGCAGATTATGAGAATTTCTTTAAAATGGGATCAAACTTTTCTCCTGTATTTAAAGGCGATAAACTTGGCAATGTGGTTAATATGGGTAATATTGATGTCAAAGAAAACTTAATCTTACAAGGTAATAAAATCATACTCAAGGCAGAAGCTGATAAAGGAACATTAAATCAAATTAAAGCCGGAAATAAAATTCACCTTGATGCAAATGAAATTTATGCAGATATTTCAACCGTAAAAACACCTAGTATAGAAACATCACATGCAAATAAAGGGGATTTGTATTTAAGTGCTATGGGGTATTATTTTAATCCTGAAAGAACATATAATGAATTTGATAATATTAGTAATTTAAATAAAAGTTATAAAAACTATGTTGATATAGGTTCTGTGCAGGATTGGTGGTATTTTGCTAAAGGTTGGAATGATAATAAAAAAGGCTTTAGAGAGACTGCTAATGGATATAGACTTACTAATGATATAGATTTTAAAGGCGAAAACTATGTTAATTATTGTATTGATGGGCAATGCACAAATATGATAATTGGCTATGATAATGAAAAAGTTTTTAATAAAAATTTCGATGGACAAGGTTTTAGTCTAAAAAATATTAAGATCGATTTTACTGCAGAACCAAATAGAGATAAAGAAGATCATGTTTATGTGGGAGTTTTTGGATATGTGAAAGATTCTACCATTAAAGACTTTAGAGTTGATTATGGAATGAATAGCATAAATGTTAATAATGTTGATTATGTAGGTGGTGTTTTTGGAAAAACTGAAAACAATACTATCTCGCAAATAGAGCTAAAAAACATCTCCGATATTACTTCAATAGGTAGAAATAAGGGTTTATTTTTTATAGGTGGTTTTGCAGGACTTGCCGGAGGCAATTTCTCAGATATTAGTTTATATACTATTAAAAATATAAGAGCTGAAAAAGGACAGAGCTCTTTAAATGTAGGCGGTTTTGCAGGTAATGTAAGAGGAAATTTTGAAAAAATATCTATTAAAAATATAGATAATATTATTGTAAAGGGTAATCCAAATTTACCAGCTTTTGTTGGAGGATTTGCTGGGCAGTTGTATAGTGGTAATTACATCAGAGATATAAAAATGGAGAATGTAAAAAATATAGATGTAACTTCTAGTGGATCTTTTGCTAATGTGGGTGGATTTATAGGTGAAATTGGAAGTAAAAATGCAAAGCTTAGTAATATCTACATCAAGAATTTAGAAAGTATAAAAGTAGATAATAAAAAACAACAAGGTGTAGCTTATGTAGGTGGATTTGCGGGAAAAAACTATAGTGCAAATTTAGAAAACATAGCTTTAGAAGGTAAGATAAATATTGATGTAAAATCTACAGATTCTATATACATTGGTGGATTTTTAGGATGTAATGGTGCTAATTCTTGGGGATGTTCAAATAGTGGTGGCTCCATAAAGAATGTTTCGCTATATTTTAAAGAAGGATCTTCTATAAATGCTAAGTCTTATCAAAATAAGACTGTAAATACAGACTTATTTGTAGCTAATAAAGTTGGAATAAATAATTCTAATACAGTATATCATTATGCTAATGACTTTGGGGGTTTTTCAACTAGTGGAGCAAGCGAAGTCAGTTATATAAATAATGATAAATATAGTGAATTCACATCAAAAATCCCTTCTATAACAGATCCTACAAAACCTAGTGAGGTATCTAGGGTTGATCTTGATAACGATGTGTTTTTAGATAATGAAGATTTGTATGAAGACATCATTAATGATGAAATCATTTCAGATCTAAAAAAATACTTAGCTATTAATGCAAATAGTGATTTAAAAAAGCTTTTAGAAGCGTATGGGAATTTAACAGATAGAAAATCAAAAGTACAGTTTATAGCAGAGTTTTTGTTAGATGATAGATATGATGATAAAACAAGCGAAGCTGAAAAATTAATGCAAAGCATGGATTTCTTACTTGCATACTCACAAAATAACAAGATTGACTCTAAATTTAAAGAAGGGGTGCAAGATAAATTTAACAGTTTAAAGCAAGATGCTAAAAATCATTATGACATCACTATAGCAAATAAAGATAAACTAATAGGTTTTATTAGAGATTTACAAAGCAAAGTGGAGAATATTAATGATTTAAAAGATAAATATAATAAAGAAAATTATCAAAAACAAATCGATGAACTTGCAACTAGGTATAACATAATAGTATCCATAATTAATAGCAATAAAAATTTAAGTGAAAGTTTGTTAAATAATTTTTATAGAGAATTAAGTTCTATATCTTCTGAAATAAAAAATCTTATGTTTTTAGCACAACTTGATAAAAACAAAAGTGATATTTCTATAGATGATTTTGAATCATTAAAAGCTAAAGCAAACCAATATGAGTATTTTACGCTCAATGGAAACTTTGATAAGGTTAGTAATGTCAAAATCCCTATCTTGGATTCTATAAAAGACAGTGAAAATGGTGGAGGTGGTGAAATAGAGATACCTGACAAACCTATTGATCCAGTAGAGCCATCAAGCAATGACTCAGATAATTCTTTGGTGTTTGAACAAACTGCTTCACTTAATTCAATAGGTAATAAAACATTAGAAGAGGAAGAAGATAAAAATGATATTGAGGAAGCTTCACCTATGCAAAAAGGTAAAATTTGTATAGTAAGTGATAATTCTAAAACTATGAATCCATGCATAGTAAGTGGAATGTAGTTATATACACTAGGATAAGTCCTAGTGTATATATAACGAGTATATTAATGAATACTCGTATTAAATAATATTTTGACAAATCAATAATAAATATTAAAAAATAAAAACTCTTAATTTTAAAAATATATAAAT
>NZ_JAKMQV010000020.1:0-6131 GCF_025771745.1 Campylobacter sp. IFREMER_LSEM_CL2127 | reverse complement strand
ATAAAACCATAAAAATTCAAAAATAAAATAGAATAACTAATAAATAGCAAAAACAACGCATAAAACTAAATTTTATAAAATAATAGAAATAACAATAAATACCCTATCTAATCTAATCAATACAAATTAATTAAAAATTTTCACAATAAAACCAAAAGTTAAATCATTAAAACCCATAAAAAACAAAAAACTATAAATAACTAAGAGCCATAAAGAAATATAAGAAATATAAGAAATATAAGAAATATAAAAAATATAAGAAATATAAAAAATATAAGAAATATAAAAAATATAAGAAAAATTTAAAAATAGTGTCACAAATAAATAATCCAAAAATAAACCAATTTAATAACTAACAATAAAAATAAACATAAGATTATATATAAAGTAAGAATAATAAGAGAATTAACAAGTCCGCAATGAGCTACTTTCCCCCTGCCAGTAAGGCGTAGTATCATCACCCACGATGTGCTTAGCTTCTTGGTTCGGGATGGAGCAAGGCGTCTCCACATCTGTATAATCACGGACATTGTTATTTAAATATTCTATTTAATATAGCATAATAAAAACAATCAATAAGATTTAGATATAAAAATCATTTTTATTTTAGTTTTCATCTTATTCTTATATTTAGATATTTTATTAAGCTAATCACTTTATTGTTTTAGAATACTTAAAAAACAATGTTAAGAGCAAGTTCTAATATAAACTTTACTTGTAAGATTTTATAAGCTAATATAGTTTTCGTATAAAAACCTTCAAAGCTTTATTAAAAACCTTAACAAGGAAGTGATGCTTAAATAAGATAAGCCAAACGCTCTATTAGTACTGGTCAGCTAAAGGACTTTCATCCATTACACACCCAGCCTATCAAACTAGTAGTCTTCTAGAGAGCTTAGAGAAGATTCATCTTAGAGTTGGCTTCACGCTTAGATGCTTTCAGCGTTTATCCGTTCCAAACTTAGCTACGCTGCGATGCTCTTGGCAGAACAACAGCTACACCAGTGGTTTGTTCAACCCGGTCCTCTCGTACTAGGGTCAAATCTCTTCAATCTTCTTACGCCCACGGCAGATAGGGACCGAACTGTCTCACGACGTTCTGAACCCAGCTCGCGTACCGCTTTAAATGGCGAACAGCCATACCCTTGGGACCTGCTCCAGCCCCAGGATGCGATGAGCCGACATCGAGGTGCCAAACCTCCCCGTCGATGTGAGCTCTTGGGGGAGATCAGCCTGTTATCCCCGGGGTACCTTTTATCCTTTGAGCGATGGCCCTTCCACACAGAACCACCGGATCACTAAGACCGACTTTCGTCTCTGCTTGACTTGTATGTCTTGCAGTTAAGCTGGCTTATACCTTTATACTCTACGAACGATTTCCAACCGTTCTGAGCCAACCTTTGTAAGCCTCCGTTATTATTTGGGAGGCGACCGCCCCAGTCAAACTACCCACCAGACATTGTCCCACTTGAGGATAACTCAAGCTGGTTAGCTACCCAAATAAGAAAGAGTGGTATCTCAACAACGGCTCATATACAACTGGCGTCATATACTCAAAGCCTCCCACCTATCCTGCACATTCTTATCCAAATAGCAGTGTCAAGCTGTAGTAAAGGTCCACGGGGTCTTTCCGTCTTGCCGCGGGTAGGAGGAATTTTCACCTCCACTACAATTTCACTGGATCCCTCTTTGAGACAGCTCCCATCTCGTTACGCCATTCATGCAGGTCGGTATTTAACCGACAAGGAATTTCGCTACCTTAGGACCGTTATAGTTACGGCCGCCGTTTACTCGGGCTTCGATCAAGAGCTTCGCTAATGCTAACCCCATCAATTAACCTTCGAGCACCGGGCAGGCGTCACACCCTATACATCCTCTTACGAGTTAGCAGAGTGCTGTGTTTTTGGTAAACAGTCGGGAGGGACTCTTTGTTGTAAGTTTCTTCGCTTTCGGAGTAAATCCTAATACGAAGCGAACCACACCTTATACCGAAGATACGGTGCTATTTTGCAGAGTTCCTTAAAGAGAGTTCTTCCACGCGCCTTAGAATACTCATCCCACCCACCTGTGTCGGTTTACGGTACGGGCAACATTAGCTAAACTTAGAAACTTTTCTTGGCTCGACGGCATCAGCAATTCTCCTCGCTGTCCGAAGACTTTGAAGAGCCTTTCAGTTCTCGGAGTATTGTTATACGGATTTGCCTATATAACCTCCTACGACCTTAGACTAGCACTTCCATCCGCTAGCTTGCTTAGCCCTAAGCGTCCTTCCATCGCACACTAATGTTGGTATTGGAATATTAACCAATTTGCCATCGTCTACCCCTTTCGGACTCGACTTAGGACCCGACTAACCCTACGATGACGAGCATCGCGTAGGAAACCTTGGGTTTACGGCGTTAATGATTCTCACATTAATTATCGCTACTCATGCCTGCATGCTCACTTCTATTCGCTCCAGCACTCCTTACCGGTATACCTTCGGCGCAAATAGAACGCTCTCCTACCACTTAGTAAAACTAAGTCTACAGCTTCGGTACTTACTTTAGCCCCGTTATATTTTCCGCGCAAAATCACTAGACCAGTGAGCTATTACGCTTTCTTTAAAGGATGGCTGCTTCTAAGCCAACCTCCTGGTTGTTTAAGTAACTTCACATCGTTTTCCACTTAAGTAAGATTTAGGGACCTTAGCTGGTAGTCTGGGTTGTTTCCCTCTTGACGACGGATTTTATCACTCGCCGCCTGACTGCTGTGATTACATATAAGGTATTCGGAGTTTGATAGGGTTTGGTACATTGGTGTATGCCCTAGCCCATTCAGTGCTCTACCCCCTTATACTACGACACAACGCTATACCTAAATATATTTCGGAGAGAACCAGCTATCACGAAGTTTGATTGGCCTTTCACCCCTATCCACAAGTCATCCGGGGGCTTTTCAACGCCTATCGGTTCAGTCCTCCACTAGTTCTTACACTAGCTTCAACTTGCTCATGGATAGATCACTTCGTTTCGGGTCTGCAGCATCTGACTTAAGCGCCCTATTCAGACTCGCTTTCGCTACGGCTTCGCGTGTGCTTAACCTTGCCAGACACCACAACTCGCAGGCTCATTATGCAAAAGGCAGTCCATCACACTGTATTGCTACATAGTGCTCTGAATGATTGTAAGCAAATGGTTTCAGGTTCTATTTCACTCTGATCACCTCAGTTCTTTTCACCTTTCCCTCACGGTACTTGTGCACTATCGGTCTGGTAGTAGTATTTAGGGTTGGATCGTGGTCGACCCAGCTTCAGACAGGATTCCTCGTGTCCCGCCCTACTCAGGATACTGCTAGCTAAGGTTTGGTTTTCGTATACGGGACTATCACCCTCTATGGCTACACTTTCCAGAGTGTTCTACTAACCTCACCTATTGCACATTGCAGTCCTACAACCCCCAGTGCAAGCACTGGGTTTGCCCTCTTGCGCTTTCGCTCGCCGCTACTGACGCAATCTCTATTGATTTCTTTTCCTGTAGGTACTAAGATGTTTCAATTCCCTACGTTCGCTCCATTATGGTAGTATATATCTCTATATACTGGGTTGCCCCATTCGGAAATCTACGGATCAAAGCTTCTTGACAGCTCCCCGTAGCTTATCGCAGTCTAGTACGTCCTTCATCGCCTTTACCAGCCAAGGCATCCACCATTCGCTCTTAATAGCTTACCTTTTAAATTCATTCTAAAACGCATCACTTCCTTGTTAAAGTTTTTATGATAAGACTTTACTATCTTAAGACGGAAAGCATTTAAACACCTAATAAAACTAAAAATATTAGTCTCACTAAGCTGTGAGTTTAAAACTTGTCTTTAACTAAAAGCTAAAGAAAAGATAGTTAGGTTTTATCCTTTAACAAGTCCTGTAAAATTGTTTTTATTAAAACTTGCTTGTGACTCTTAACAATGATAATTCAAATAACATTAAATAACTAATCTAATATATAAAATATTCTATTATTTATTTAGCTTAGGTCTTAAAACCTAAAGGAAGTATATATAAAGAGTTTAAATAATTTAAAAACATAGACAATAAAGTATTTTACTTTATTTACTGCTTTATTATTAGCTATATACTTGCTTTAAGTTTTAAAACTTTATTATATGATTGATAAACAAATCTTTTTTATGGTGGGCCTAACAAGACTTGAACTTGTGACCTCACCCTTATCAGGGGTGCACTCTAACCAGCTGAGCTATAGGCCCTTAATAAATGGTGGAGAATAGCGGGATCGAACCGCTGACCTCCTGCGTGCAAAGCAGGCGCTCTCCCAGCTGAGCTAATTCCCCAAAATTAGCTTTTCATCAATCTTTGAAATCTAAACAAGGATGATTGAGTCTATATATGAACTGATAGTTGTGAGACTTATCAGTTTGTACTCTAGAAAGGAGGTGATCCAACCGCAGGTTCTCCTACGGTTACCTTGTTACGACTTCACCCCAGTCGCTGATTCCACTGTGGACGGTAACTAGTTTAGTATTCCGGCTTCGAGTGAAATCAACTCCCATGGTGTGACGGGCGGTGAGTACAAGACCCGGGAACGTATTCACCGTAGCATGGCTGATCTACGATTACTAGCGATTCCGGCTTCATGCTCTCGAGTTGCAGAGAACAATCCGAACTGGGACATATTTTATAGATTTGCTCCACCTCGCGGTATTGCGTCTCATTGTATATGCCATTGTAGCACGTGTGTCGCCCTGGGCATAAGGGCCATGATGACTTGACGTCGTCCACACCTTCCTCCTCCTTACGAAGGCAGTCTATTTAGAGTGCTCGGCCGAACCGTTAGCAACTAAATACGTGGGTTGCGCTCGTTGCGGGACTTAACCCAACATCTCACGACACGAGCTGACGACAGCCGTGCAGCACCTGTCTCTAAGTTCTAGCAAGCTAGCACCCTCTTATCTCTAAGAGGTTCTTAGGATATCAAGCCCAGGTAAGGTTCTTCGCGTATCTTCGAATTAAACCACATGCTCCACCGCTTGTGCGGGTCCCCGTCTATTCCTTTGAGTTTTAATCTTGCGACCGTACTCCCCAGGCGGTACACTTAATGCGTTAGCTGCATTACTGAGATGACTAGCACCCCAACAACTAGTGTACATCGTTTAGGGCGTGGACTACCAGGGTATCTAATCCTGTTTGCTCCCCACGCTTTCGCGCCTTAGCGTCAGTTAAGTTCCAGCAGATCGCCTTCGCAATGGGTATTCTTGGTGATATCTACGGATTTTACCCCTACACCACCAATTCCATCTGCCTCTCCCTCACTCTAGACTACCAGTTTCCCAAGCAGTTCAACGGTTAAGCCGTTGGATTTCACAAGAGACTTGATAATCCGCCTACGCGCCCTTTACGCCCAGTGATTCCGAGTAACGCTTGCACCCTCCGTATTACCGCGGCTGCTGGCACGGAGTTAGCCGGTGCTTATTCCTTAGGTACCGTCAGAATTCTTCCCTAAGAAAAGGAGTTTACGCTCCGAAAAGTGTCATCCTCCACGCGGCGTTGCTGCGTCAGGGTTTCCCCCATTGCGCAATATTCCCTACTGCTGCCTCCCGTAGGAGTCTGGACCGTGTCTCAGTTCCAGTGTGACTGATCATCCTCTCAGACCAGTTAAGCGTCATAGCCTTGGTGAGCCATTACCTCACCAACTAGCTGATACTATATAGTCTCATCCTACACCGAAAAACTTTCCCTACTCAACTTATGTTAAGCAGGAGTATAGAGTATTAGCAGTCGTTTCCAACTGTTGTCCTCTTGTGTAGGGCAGATTAACTATACCTTACTCACCCGTGCGCCACTAATCCACTTCTAGCAAGCTAAAAGCTTCATCGTTCGACTTGCATGTATTAGGCACGCCGCCAGCGTTCACTCTGAGCCAGGATCAAACTCTCCATAAAAAATAATTGGATAAGTTTAATCTTTTTCTTCAAAGAAAAAGTTGATTGTTAAGATTTAAAATAAATCTTTCTGGCTCAATCGATCACTTATTTAGATTTCAAAGATTGACTATAAGATTTGATTAACAATATTAATAATTTAAAGAACAAATACTAAAAAATTAAGACAAAAAGTCTTAGCTTTTTAAAACCCTTTC
>NZ_JAKMQV010000002.1:0-296582 GCF_025771745.1 Campylobacter sp. IFREMER_LSEM_CL2127 | reverse complement strand
CAGGGTGACACAACATCAATATATCTTATAAGGCATGACAGTAGGTGTTTTTATTATTAAGTATAATATTTTGTGATTTATTTGAAGAAAATTTAGGGATATAAGCATAGCCACTAATGGGATTTATAATAATGCATATATGCTCATTTTGATTATTAGATAATCTTATAATGCAATCATTATTAAAAGAAGCAAGTTTATCATAAGCACGTGTAGCATTTTTTAAAGGCGTATATAAACGACCATAACCATCAAAAACTAAACGCGTACTTCCTTTACAAGCACCTTCAAACAAAACTTTAGATATACCATAAGTTTTTTCTATATTATATTTTAAATTTGCTTTGAAATCATTTTGATTTATCACTCCACTTTGACCTGAGTTCATTAATATATCTGGATTGATAAGATCAACAGCTATTTCTCTGTCTTTATTGATCATATTTTTACCTATGTTTGCATTGCCATCGCCGTTTTTATCTAAAAAAATGGTATAAGTTTGTTCATTATTAGTGGCAGATTTTGAACGTATAAAATACAGCTGCCATTTAGCCTTAAACCACTCTCGTTTAGCAATGTTAAATTCTTTAACTCTAAAATCATTTTGCATTAAAGCTAAATGTCTTGTGTATTTAATATCATTTAAAACTTGCTCAGCTCCCAAGCGCAAATAATCAGGTTTATAATAAACATAAGCCATAGAAAATAATAAGGATAATATTATACAAACAAAAACCAGTTCTATTAAAGTAAAAGCTTGTTTCATTTTATAAAATAATATACTTTATGCTTACCTAAACTAACATAGATTTTACTAGCTTTTTTACTAGAATGAAGCTCTAGTTTACCCTTAGAAATACCATAAAATTTAAGTCTTAAGGCTAGTTCTTTATCTTGTGTAGCAATATGTGTGAGATTGTGTTGTTTTAAATTTAGAGCTAATTCTTTAGCTATGTGATAATCATAGGCAAAATGTCTTTTGGGATCTTTTAATAAATAATAAAAACTTTGATTAAAAACAATACCAAGATAAAAAAATAATAAAAATACCAAAGAACATTCTATAAAAATTTTATGTTTTAGGCGCAATTGTGGCATTCTTGAACGATAAGAAGACATTAAATAACGAATCAACAAAGGCGTACAAACCACACAAAAAGGTAAAAAATCTTCTAAAAAAAGTCTTTGTCTTATAGAAAAAATTAAACAAAAAACAAAAGTACTTGCACTAATAAACCATAAAAGTGGCTTATCATCTTGTAAAAGAATTCTATAAACAACATAAAAAAAATAAAGAAAAATCAAAGGCGAAAAACAAGCTGCAAAAATACCCAAAGTATCCAAAAAATACCCCTTAGGCTTTCCACTTGCATCAAACCCATAAACACTCATTGCGATAGCAAATAAAATCAAAGAACATATAATAAGTAATTTATCTTTTTTATAAATAGCAAAAAAGAAAAAAGATAAGTATAAAATTGCAAAATTTCCATCTACAAAAAGAACTAAAACCAATAAAATATAAAATAAAAATATTTTCTTATATTCAAATAATACTAAAATTAAAAGCGTAAAAAATATTACAATGCTTGATTCATTAATAAGTAAAGCACTAGCTACACTACCAGGGAGCAATATAAAAAGCACAACAGAAATAAAAGCATCAAAAGAAGTTTTGGTGTATCTTAAAGCTAAAATGTATAATAAAATACAGCTTAAAGAATGCAATAAAACAAAAGGTAGTCTTAACCCAAAGTCATTTTGACCAAAAAGAGTAGTGCCAAATTTAGCAATCATAGCAATTAAGCTATGATCATAAAAATAAATTTGTGCTTCATTGTAGCTTATAGATAAAGTGCTTATGCCATACAATAAAGCACAAAAATCAAAAAATAAAACGGCTAGCAAATACCTTTTCATTTTTGATTAGTCAAGTTTTACAGGTCCATTACTTGCGTGAGATTGTAAAAATCTTAAAATTCTATCTTTTTCTGCATCAGTAATTTTTGCAAACCCTTGCATAGCAGATAAGTATGCATCCCATTCTTCCATTAAATGTTCTTTTGGTTTATGTGCTGCATGACAACTTGTACAGGTATCATAATAAGTTAATTCTATCTCATCCCAAGCAAGAATTTCTTGATCGGTTAAATCTTTACTCTTAACTAAAAATTCCATTTCATTGCTTGCATTTTTAGCATTTAAAGTAAGCAAAAGATAAATTCCATCTTTAGTATAAGCAAGACTTTTTGGATTTGTCTCCACAACCTCGCCTTTAACTTTAATCAAAGAATATTCACCCTCTTCTTTTATAAGCTCTACTTTAGAGCCTTCATAAATTTGCCCTACCACTTTTTTACTAGCACTATCTAAAAGATCTACTTTTTCATTAAAAATAAACATATCTTTAGCAAATAAAGCACTAGCTAAAAAAGTCAATACCAATATAATCTTCTTCATTATTAAGCTCCTATAATTTCTGGTGGTGTAGTTGAGTTATAAGGTTTTATAACTTCTTTTAGCTTTTTAATACCCACTAGACAAGTATTAACACTAGTTGCTTGAGCCATAGTTGAAGTTGGTCTTGAACTTGTTAAAACATTTACATGACCTGCATTGCATCTTGGCTTGCTATCGCTTACATCTTCAGGATCATACCAAGCACCCTCTTGGATACTAATAACCCCTTCCATAATATTATCTGTTACGAAAGCCCCTGCTAAAAGCGATCCACGATCATTATATACTTCTACAACTTCTCCGTGTGTAATACCAAGTTTTTTAGCATCATTTGTATTAATCATCACAGGCTCTCTACCTTGAATTTTATACAAATCTCTCACCCAAGTATTATCAAGCTGAGAATGCACTCTATATCTTGGGTGTGGGCTTAACAAATGGAAAGGATATTTTTTAACTAATTTTTCATTACCTAACCACTCAGCTGGTTCAAACCAAGTTGGATGTGCTTTAAAATCTTCTAAATTGTATTTTTCAAATTTTGGTGAATAAATTTGAATTTTTCCACTTTCTGTTGCAAGTTTATTTGCTATAGGATCAGCTCTAAATTCAGAGTGTCTTACGAAATTATAAGCTTCTTTTGGAGTTTCAAAATGAATAAATCCTTGTTTCCAAAAATCAGCAAATTCCATATAATAAGGACAATCACTTCTGCCATAAAAACCTTCAAGCCACTGCTCTTTTGTTTTATTTCCGGTGAATTTTTTATGCTCTCTTTCACCTATTCTTTTTGCCAATTCTTCAAAAATATCATAATCATTTCTACTTTCAAAATAAGGCTCAATTACTTTTTTCATAGCATAAACATAATCTTGAGAATAAGAACCACCAAAACTAATATCATCTCTTTCTAAAGTTGTAGTTGAAGGCAATACAATATCAGCCATTTTTGCCATAGGCGTCCACCAAGGCTCATGTACGATTAATGTATCAAGAGTTCTTAAAGCTTTGATAAGCTCATTTGTATCTGGATGATGACCCAATACAGAAGCACCTACTACATACATAAGTTTGATTTTTGGATAGGTAATTTCTTTACCTTTAAACTTAACTGTTTTGCCTGGATTTAATATTGCTTCTGAAATTCTACTTGCAGGGATATTAGTATCAAGATTATTTTTACCTTGCGGTAAACCTACTGGTAATCTTACACCTGAAAATGCTTGTCCGCCACCTGAATAGTGCATTGAAAAACCAAATCCACCACCAGGTAAACCCACTTGACCTATCATTGAAGCTAAAACCATTAAAGTCCAATCAGCTTGTTCACCATGGTGTGCTCTTTGCATAGCCCAGTTACCTGCTAAGAAAGTTCTATTTTTTACAAAAGTATCTGCTAATGCGGTAATAACTTTTTCTTCAACACCGGTAATATTTGCAGCCCAAGCTGGAGTTTTATCAATACCATCAGTTTTTCCAAGTAAATAAGGTAAGAATTTGTCAAAACCATCAGTATATTTTTCAATGAATTTTTTATCGTATTTTCCACTTTTATATAAATAATTCATCATACCAAGCATTAAAGCTACATCGGTATTTGGACGAATTTTAATCCACTGAGCATTTAAAATCTCTGCTGTTTGAGTATATTGAGGATCAATACTAATAAATTTGATATTTGATTTGCTGTATTTTTTATAATACTCATCATTACCACGATTTGCAACTTTAAAGTCAATTTGATTACATTTATAAAGATCAGCTCCCCATAAAACATAAACTTGGGTATTTTCTAAAATCACCTCATGAGAAGTTTGTAAAGAATAAACTTCTAAATCCCCTACTATACTAGCATTAACCTTACCAGCAGCTCCATTACTATACTCTCCATCAGTGCCGATGTGACCACCTAAAGCTGTATTAAAAAATCTTCCTGCTACTGAGTTACAATTGTGCAATAAACCTACATGCCCCCAAGCACCATAACTTGCATTAAATAAATTTTCAATAGGAGTTTCTTTTAATTTTTGCAATACAAGCTCTAAAGCTTTTTCCCAGCTTACTCTTACAAAAGGTTCTTTACCTCTTAATTTAGGTCTTTTTTTACCTTCTAAGAAACTTTTTCTAACACAAGGATATTTTACCCTAGTATCTGAATAAGTTCTATCAATGATAGCATCAGTGATAATAGAAGGATGTTTGTCAGATTGTTGTGGTGCAACTTTTACAAGTTTTCCTTCTGAATTTACTTCAGCCCAAAAAGCACCAAAGTGAGTAGCGTGAGGAATTTTTTTAGTATCATAAAATTTAGTTCCCTCACTTGCAGCTATTAAAGGATTAACCGAAGCAATCGCTGAAGTAGCAGCAAGTCCTTTTAGAAATTTTCTTCTTGTTAAACTCATAAGACATCCTTTCTTAACAAAATAAAGTCAATATATATTATAGCATTTGTATTTGATTTAAAGCTAAATTTTAATACTCCAAAAAAAGTCAATCCACTCTTTAGCCTCTTTTATATAAAACTCAGGGATTAATAATGCTGAAGGTTTATAAAAAACACTTGCTACTTTGAGTTCTAAATGAGGATATTTTTCCATTAAAACTCTTTTGATTTCTATCATAGTTTCACCACTATCTATAATATCATCTATCAAAAGAATTTTTTTGTATGAACCAAGATCAGGGATATTAAAAATTTTAATCGTATCTAACTTTTGGGTATCTTCATAATGAATGGAATTTAAAGAAAATAAGTTTCTATTACCCATACCTTCTGCTAAAAAATGACCCAAAGTCATACCACCTCTTGCAATGGCAAGTAACACATCAGGATTAAATTCTTCCTTAATTTTGCGCGTAAAAGGAATAATTTCTTTTTGAAATTCTTCATAAGCATAATAATACATAATCACTTCCTATAAAAATTGTAATAAAAATACTAATAATGAAATCGCACTTAATACAATAATACCAAGGTTAATTTTATCAAATTCTTTTTGCATAATACGCATAAATAAATATGCAATAAATCCAAAAGCAAAACCTGTGGTAATAGAATAAGTTAGTGGCATCATAATGATAATAAAAAATGCACTCACTGCTATAGCTTTATCTTTAAAATTAATATTTGCAACTTCCATAAACATTAAAACACCAACAAGTACCAAAATAGGATAAATAGAATTTGCAGGAATAGCTTTAAATACTGGAAGCAAAAATAAGGTAAAAACAAAACATATAGCAGTAACTAAAGCTGTAAGTCCTGTCCTACCTCCTGCTTCAACACCTGCTGAGCTTTCTACAAAAGCAGTTACAGTAGAAGTTCCAACAACTGCTCCCATAGCCGAACTTGCTGCATCAGCGCCTAAGGTTTTACCTAATTTTTTCTCACCTTGTTTTGGATCATCAAATATTTTTCCTCTTGAGCCTACACCTGTGATTGTACCCACACTATCAAAAAGCTGAGTAACAAAAAAAGTAAGTACTATAGGAATCATACTAAGCTCTAAAGCTCCTTTAATATCAAGCTTACCAAATATAGCACTTAAACCATTATCTCCACTAATAACTGGTAAAGATAAAAGTTGCTCAGGAAATTTAGCTCCATCAATACCAAAAATCCAAGCACACAAAGCACTTACAAAAACAGCTAAAATAAACGCAGCTTTAATCCTCCAAGCCCAAAAAACAAAAACCAAAAACAAACCAAACAATCCAAAAAGCACTTTAGTACTTGAAAAATCGCCCAAACCCACTAAAGTTGCTTCGCTTTTGGTGATAATCCCCATTTGCACAAGCCCCATAAAGGCTATAAAGGTTCCAATACCTGCTGATATGGCTTTTCTTAAATCATTTGGTATGCTTTTTATTACCCAAATTCTAAAATTAGTAAAAGATAATAAAGTAAAAACAATACCCGATAAAAACACCGCTCCCAAAGCACTTTGCCAAGGAATTTGATAGGTATTACACACACTAAAAGTAAAATACGCATTTAGCCCCATACCCACACTCATAGCCACAGGAGTATTAGAGAAAAAAGCACTAAAAGTAGTAGCTATAATAGTTACTAAAGCAGTTGCGACAATTAAAGCTTCTAGTGGCATACCTGAATTACTCATAATATTTGCATTAACCGGTATAATATAAATCATTGCTAAAAAAGTAGCAATACCTGCATAAATTTCAGTTTTTACATCACTATTATGTTCTTTAAGTTTAAAAAAATCCATTTTTATCCTTAATAAGTTTTTAATTCATTATACAAACTATCTCGTTCTATTGCTATATAGCCTGAACTTTGAATCATTTCTATAAAAGTTTTTAAACTCAAGCCATTTGAACTTTTTGCGCCACCTGCACTT
Organism: Campylobacter sp. IFREMER_LSEM_CL2127; assembly: GCF_025771745.1. Taxonomy (NCBI): domain Bacteria; kingdom Pseudomonadati; phylum Campylobacterota; class Epsilonproteobacteria; order Campylobacterales; family Campylobacteraceae; genus Campylobacter; species Campylobacter sp. IFREMER_LSEM_CL2127. Next base: position 289,758 of record NZ_JAKMQV010000002.1, on the reverse strand, counting down.
TGTATGCTTTCTTTTTCTATAGTACCATCTAAATCATTTGCACCAAAATCTTGAGCTACCATAGCTAAATTTATACCCATAGTTGCCCAATAAGCTTTAATATTTTTAATATTATCAAGCACTATCCTTGCTATAGCTAAGGTTTTTAAAATTTCTACCGAGCCAAGCGGTTTTTTACCTGTAATAAAACTATTATCTTGTTGCCAAACCAAAGGAATAAAAGCATTAAAACCACCAGTTTGATCTTGAAGATTTCTCAATCTTATCATATGATTAGTTCTATTTTCTCTATTTTCTATATGCCCAAAAAGCATTGTGGCGTTACTTTGTCTGCCTTTTTCATGCCAAAGTTTATGAATTTTTAACCAATTTTCACTACTTACTTTACCATGACAAATTTTTTTTCTAACTTCCTCATCAAAAATTTCAGCCCCACCACCTGGCATAGAATCAACGCCATATTCAAGCATTTTTTCTATCACTTCTTCATAGCTCATATTAAAAGCCCTGCTTAAAAAATCAACCTCAGCAGCAGTTAGGGCTTTAATATGTAAAAATGGATATTTTTCTTTAATCATTTTAAAAATTTCCAAATACCACTGCCATGAAGTGTTTTTATTGTGTGCTGAAACAATATGAATTTCTTTGGTATCTCTTAAAACTGTTTCATCGACTATTTTCATTATCTCTTCGTGGGACATAGTATAAGGATTAGGATTTTTCCTGTGTGCTGAAAAAGCACAAAATTTACAAGTATCTGCACATATATTTGTAGGATTAATATGGCGATTGATATTAAAATAAACCTTTTTACCATGCAAATTAGTTCGAATTCTTTGTGCGTATTTGCCTAAAGTAAAAAGCTCTAAATCCCAAAGCTTGTTAGCTTCTTCTTCATTTAATCTTTCTTGATTTTCTAGTTTTTCTATAATTGTTTGCATATTCTTACCATTTTTTAAATTTAAATTACAATTATAATTTTAACTTACTTAAAATTTAATACAAAGTATTTTTGGTATGATACTAGTAAAATTAAATAAGGATTATTATCAAGTTATGGATATACAAAAAATTCAAAAATTAAAAAATTCTTTAAAAGATTATGAAGCTTATTGTTCTAGACTTTTTTTAAAACAAGGCTCGTTTAGTTTTTATCACTCTAAAGAAATTGATCGTTTTATAGAAGATGTTTACGAGCTTGTTTTGAATGATTTTTTTGATGATTATTTTCCGCATAATGATAAATTCCCTTTTTGTATTATCGCTATTAAACAATATGCTAAAATGAATTTAAGTATAAAAGAAAATGTTGATTTATTGCTTATTTATAAAGATATAAAAGCTTACAATATCAAGCCTTTAATGAAAGCATTTATTACTTCATTAAATGATATTAATTTAAATATCAATTATCAAATTTGTGAAATAAATGGACTTTATAATATAGCTAAAAACGAGCTAAAACAAAATATTTTACAATATCGTTATATTTGCGGATCTAAAATTTTATTCAAACAAATCAAAGAAAAAATTTCTCAAGCTCAAGATGAATTAAAAGAAGAATTTGCTTTAAAAATCTTGCAAGAATTTAACCCTTATCATCAACCTTTAATCAAGCAAGAATTTAATATTAATAAAAATTTTGGTGGTTTAGATGAGCAACTTGATATAGAAAATTTAAGTATATTATTTAAAGATTCTCCTAAAAATTATATGCTTAATTTTATCAACGAAAAAGAATTAAGCGAATTTAAACTTGCAAGTGATTTTTTATTTTCACTTAAATGTGCAATGAATCTTTTAGAAGGTAAAAACACTAATTTATTTTTAATACAAAATTCACAAGAACTTGCTAACTTAATGCAAAAAAAAGAAAAGAAAAATTTAGATCTTAAATCCATACTTATTCAAAAAGCCATGCAATGTATGCAAACTTGTGGAATTTATACGCAATTTTTAGCAAGGTGCATTCAAGAAAAACACTATAAAGATAATGAACTTTATGAAACACAAGATAGCTTTTTTACTTATTCTAACAAAAGTGAAAACCTAAACTTGATATTAAATCAACTTTTAAAATTAGATGATAAAGATTATAATTTTGATATCAAACTCATTTTTGCATTAAAAAGAGCAGAAAATAAAAATGAAAATTTAGAATTATTCAAGAAAATTTTAGAAAGAAAGCATTCTTTTGCTCTTTTAAAACTTCTTGCTAATGCTAATATTTTAAAAGATTTTTGCAAACCTCTTACTCAAAGCAAATTCTTACTTGAAGAAGAAGGTGTTTATAGCGCATTAGATAGAGCATTGCTTTGCTTAAAATACTTTGAAGAAAAAGATTATGATTTTGATGAAAATACACTTTTAATAATAAAACTCACCATACTTTTAAGTGCTATTCACGAAGAAAATGAAATTTCTTTAGCAAATATTTACAGGGCTTATGTAGGAAAATTCCAAATTGATAATGAACTTTTAGATTTTGGCTTAAGATTGTATAAAAATTTTAACGCTTTTAAAGACATTATAGAAAAAGAAGATATTTATAATTCTACTATTGTTTTAAATTTTATTTCCAAATTAAATGATATAAATACCTTAAAAACCTTACATCTTTTATCTTTTTGCAATGCTAAGGCTTTGGGTATAGAAAATCATTTTTATTATAAAAGTTTAGAAAGATTATTTCAAAATGCATTAGAAGGCTTTGAGGATGAGAATTTAATTGATGAGAGCCAAAGAAGAGTAAAAAAAGAACAAACCCTAAAAAGAAGTAAGGCTTTTTTAGATCTTGATGAACAAACTCAAAATAATATTACTCATATTAAATCCAATTTATTTTTTATAAAAAATAGTTTTGAAAAAATCATTAAAATAACGCAAATTACACAAAAAGAAAATTTTACTTTTTGGCTTGATAATCAAGATAATTTTACCCTAGAGCTTATAATGAATAGAAAAAATAATCTTGAAAATATACTCAACACTTTAAGTTCTTTAAATTTAGTCTTTATGAGTTTCTTTGAATTATTTGATGAAAAAGTTTATTTGAAATTTGAATATTCAGATATAGTAAGTGATACTCAAAAACAAAGTTTAGAAAATTTACTTAATTCTAAATTGCATTTAAAAGTACAAAAAAAGGCAAAAAAACCAAACATTAAAAAAGATGAATTAAAATTAGATATGAATTACTCCAAAAGCTATGCCAAAATAACCTTAAACACAAAAGATCAAAAAGGTTTAATGGCTTATGTGATGGATGTACTTGCAAGATATGATATTATCTTAAGTGCAGCAAAAATTCAAACCATAAAAGAAAGAACGCGAAATGTTTTGATTTTGCATAAAAATGAAAGCTTGCAAGATCATAAAGATCAAATTCTTAAATCACTAATAAGCGAGTAAAAGATGTGTGGAATAGTAGGATATATAGGGACCAAAGAAAAGAAAAAAATCATATTAGAAGGCTTAAAAGAGCTTGAGTATAGAGGTTATGATAGCGCTGGCATAGCAGTAATGAAAGATGGAGAGTTAGACTTTTTTAAAGCGGTTGGAAAATTAGAAAATTTAGCTAATAAAACTGCTAATTTTAATAGTGATGGCTTTGGACTTGCTATAGGCCATACGCGTTGGGCAACCCATGGAAAACCAACTGAAATAAATGCTCATCCACATTTAGGACAATACTCTTGCGTAATACATAATGGAATCATAGAAAATTACCAAGAATTAAAAACAAAACTCACACAAGAAGGTATTAATTTTCTAAGTCAAACTGACACTGAAGTTATTGTACATTTATTTGAATACTATGCAAGTAATTTAGAACCATTTGAAGCTTTTAAAAAAACTATAGCTGAACTAAAAGGTGCTTTTGCAATCTTACTTGTGAGTAAAAAAGATCCTAATACAATTTATTTTGCTAAAAATGCTGTGCCACTCATCATCGGAAAAAATGGCGATGAAAATGAATATTATTTTGCATCAAGTGATGCGCCTTTAGTTTCTTTAGTGGATAAAGTAGCTTATCTTGAAGATGGGGATTATGGATATGTGAATTTAAACGAATGCAAAATTTGCCATGATCAAGCTTGCATACAACCTGCTTTTGTAGCTTTAAGTCAAGATAAAAGTTATGCTCAAAAAGATGGTTATAGATTTTTTATGGAAAAAGAAATTTATGAGCAAAGTAGAGTTTTAGGCGAAGTTTTAATGGGACGCTTACAAGGTGAGCAGATTGTTTTTGAAGATATAGATGAAACTCTTTTGCAAAACATAGATGAAATAACACTTTGTGCTTGTGGCACAAGCTATCATGCAGCATTAAGCGGGGCTTATTTGCTTGAAAGACTTGCAAAGATTAAAACTAAAGTTGAAGTAGCAAGTGAATTTAGATACAGAGAAGCCATTATAGGCAAAAATACTCTTTTTATAGTAATCTCTCAAAGCGGTGAAACGGCTGATACACTTGAAGCTTTAAAAATAGCAAAAGCACAAGGAGTTAAAACTTTAGCAATATGCAATGTGGATAATTCAAATATCGTGCGTTTGGCTGATATATCATTACTTACTAGAGCGGGCATTGAAAAAGGTGTGGCTTCAACTAAAGCTTTTGCCACTCAAGTAGCAACTTTATGGATGCTTGCAATCTATCTTGCACAAAAAGCAAATTTAGATATGAGTAAAGAAATCAAAGCCCTAAGAAGCTTGCCAAGTATAGTTAAAGTTGAACAAAACTTGCATGAAAAAGTGCATAGAATTTCAAAAAGATACCTACATGGCCATGGCTTCTTCTTTATAGGAAGAGATGTATTTTATCCACTAGCATTAGAAGGGGCTTTAAAATTAAAAGAAATTTCATACTTGCATGCTGAAGGATATCCAGCAGGTGAAATGAAACATGGGCCTATTGCTCTAGCAGATAGCGAGCTTTTTACCGTTGCACTAATGCCGCAAAATTGCCTTTATGAAAAAACCAAATCAAATGTAGAAGAATTAGCTGCAAGGGATTCTACCCTACTTGCTATTTCTCCACTTGATTTTGATTTAAGCGATGATTTTATAAGAACTTCAAAACAAGAACACTATATGTGTGAATTTTTTGAAATGATGGTGATCTTACAGCTTCTTGCCTTAGAAGTTTCTATAAGACTTGGTAATGATGTAGATATGCCAAGAAATTTAGCAAAAAGTGTTACCGTAGAATAAATATTTTGTGTAGTTTTGAAAAAACTACACTTTTTTAAAAAATTTTATAAATACTTCTTAAATTATAAGCAAACTTTAGGGTTTATTTGGTTTAAATATCATATCTTATTTTATTACAAGGAAAAGCCATGGAATATAGAATCGAACACGATACTATGGGAGAGATTAAAGTTCCTAATGATAAATATTGGGGTGCACAAACTGAAAGAAGTTTTGAAAATTTTAAAATTGGTTGTGAAAAAATGCCAAAAGTTTTAATTTATGCTTTTGCAAATCTTAAAAAATCTTTGGCTTTAGTAAATAACAAACTTGGCAAATTAGATGATGCTAAAAAAAATGCTATTGTGCAAGCTTGCGATGAAATTGTAGCAGGAAAATTTGACGATAATTTCCCACTAGCAATATGGCAAACAGGTTCAGGCACTCAAAGTAATATGAATATGAACGAAGTTATAGCAAATCGTGCTACTGAAATTATGGGTGGTGATTTTAGAAAAGAAAAACTTGTTCATCCAAATGATCATGTAAATATGAGCCAAAGCTCAAACGATACCTTTCCAACTGCTATGAGCATAGTTTCAGTAGAACAAGTAGAAAAAAAACTTATCCCTGCTTTAGATGAGCTTATTGCGACTTTTGAAAAGAAAGTAAAAGAATTTGAAGGGATTATTAAAATAGGAAGAACTCACCTTCAAGATGCTACACCACTTACCCTAGCTCAAGAATTTAGTGGATACCTTTCTATGTTACTTCACTCAAAAGAGCAAATCATCGCTTCTTTGCCTACATTAAGAGAGCTTGCAATAGGTGGGACAGCTGTTGGCACAGGATTAAATGCACATCCAGAACTTAGTGAAAAAGTAAGCGAGGAATTAAGCAAGCTTTTAGGCACTAAATTTGTTTCAAGTCCAAATAAATTCCATGCACTAACAAGCCATGATGCTATTAATTTTACCCATGGAGCTATGAAAGGCTTAGCTGCAAATTTAATGAAAATAGCAAATGATATTAGATGGCTAGCAAGTGGCCCTAGATGTGGTCTTGGAGAGTTAAACATACCTGAGAATGAACCAGGAAGTTCCATCATGCCAGGTAAGGTTAATCCTACTCAATGTGAAGCTTTAACTATGGTTGCAGTGCAAGTTATGGGAAATGATGCAGCTATTGGTTTTGCAGCAAGCCAAGGAAATTTCGAGCTTAATGTTTTTAAGCCTGTGATTATTTATAATTTCTTGCAAAGCCTTGATTTATTAGCTGATGCTATGCATTCATTTAATATCCACTGTGCTGTTGGCATAGAGCCAAATAAAGAAAAAATAGATCATAATTTACATAATTCTTTAATGCTAGTAACTGCATTAAATCCACACATTGGTTATGAAAATGCAGCTAAAGTAGCAAAAAATGCCCATAAAAAAGGCATTTCTTTAAAAGAAAGTGCTATGGAGCTTGGCTTGGTAAGTGAAGAAGACTTTGCTAAATTTGTAGATCCTACAAAAATGATAGGACCAAAAAAATAATCAAAAGACTAGGAATAATCCTAGTCTTTTCTTAAAGGTTAGTATGATTTATGAAAATGATTATTTATTTATAGAAAAAGAAAATTCTCAAATTCCTTGGGTGAAAATTTTTACTAAAGAAAATTACAGAGAATTAAGTGATTGTCCAGCCTTTTTGCAAAATATGCTTTTTCAATATGTTTTAGCTTGTGAATTAAGCCTTAGAGAGTACTATAACCCAGAAAAAATCAACATAGCTTCCTTTGCAAACTATGTACCAAGAGTGCATTTTCATGTTATGGCACGTTTTAAAGAAGATGGGTTTTTTCCTGAATGCATGTGGGGAAAACAGCAAAGAGAAATTAAGGATTTAAATTTACCTGACTTTGAAGGATTTATATCAATTTTACTTAACAAAATAAAAAATATTCATGTTTAAAAAATTTATTAATTCTAGCTATATAGCTTTATTGAATCATCCACTTGGAGTTATTTTTTATTTATGTTTTTGGTTTTTTGTAGCATTTTTTAATGATTCATACCAAACTAGTATTTTTTTACTTTTAACCCTATTTATAATTTTTTGTGAAACATTCACTGAATCAAAAAGCAATTTAATACAAAATTATAAAAGTTTGAAAAATTTATGGGTTGGATTTTTTGGGCTAATTTTTTATATATTTTTAAATTTTATTTTTAAAGATGGTATAGAAAATTATTTAATATTTTTTACTAATAATTCTTTGTATATTTCCTTAACAACAGCTCTTATAGCTTTAGTATGTGCAAGAAAATTATATGATTTTAATTATTTTCATCATTTTTTAGCTGCCATTTCTTTTAGTATAAGCTTTTGGTTCATTTTTGGTATATTTTTGGCTATATTTTATGGTTCATTTGATTTTTTATTTGATATTTCTTCAAGCATGTTAGATTCTTGTGTTTTATCATTATGGCTTTGTAGTGCTGGAATTTTTTCTTTATTTTTACTTGGCAATTTTACTTCATACAATTTTCATAAAATTTTTATATTTATACTAAATATTTTTAGTGCTTTATATATAATCATGCTTTTTACCTATGGTTTAGGAGCATTATTTAATCTTTTAGAAAATCTTAGTATAGTTCATTTATGTCTTTGGTTTGGTAGTTTTTTATTAATTAATCTTTGGATAAATTTATCTTTTTATAAAATCAAAAAATCATTACTTTATGCCTTTTTTATTGTGGTACTATCACTAAATATTTTCGTATTTTATGCTATTATAATTAGAATTGCACAATATGGCTTTACACCAGAACGCTTAGCAGTATTAGCTTTAAATTTATGGCTTTTGATTGCAAATTATCTAAGCGTGTTTAAACAAAAAATAGCATTAAAATTTTCTTTTTATCTACTTGCACTTATGGCGCTATTTTTAGGATTTTTTGCAAATTACATAAGTTTTTCTTCACAAAAATATCAATTGCAAAAATTAGAAATCTCTATACATTCTTTAAATCTTGATTATATTCAAAGCAGGCAATATTATAATCAAATTAAAAGTATCAAAAACACCTTGCATAATCTTAATAAAAATTATAATAACAATTATAGTTTTGATGATTTTTTAAAAACTTATAATTTAACTCATTTAAAACCACAAAAGATAGAATTTCACAATATGTCCAAAAAATTTCATCCAAAATACTCCAAATTAAAAGAAAATTACGATGAAGTATTATTTGATTTTGTTGCTAATTCAAGCGACTTTAAATATTTTATGAAGATTGATAATAATACCTTATATTTTTTACTTCAGGAAAAAGAACTTTTAAAGCTTGAAAATTTTGACAAAATCTTAAAAAATTATCAGAAAAATTCACAATTAAGCTACAAACTTAGCAATAACTCGTCTTTGATTTTTATCCCTTTGGAATTTGACATTAATATAAAAGGTCAAATAACTTTTTTCAAAACTCATATTTTCATTAAAAACACCAAATAGACTTTATTTATGCAAATTTTCAAATCTGCACAAATAATAAATCACACAAAGCTTAATTCCAAATTTGCCACCATTTTTTATTTTGCTGTTTTAATTTTTGCATTAAAATATTTTGATTTTTTAATGCAAATTCATTTTCTTCATCAAGCTTTAATAATTCTTTAGTACACTCTAAAGCTTGCTCGTATTCTTTTAGCTCTTCTAAACACTGAATTTTTCCCACCAAAGCATCAGTATTTTCTTTTGTTATCTTTAAGCAATCTTCATAACATTGCAATGCATCGTGAAAATCACCTAAATTTCTTAAACACTCTGCCTTATAATAATGTGTCCAATTTTGACTTTCATCTAAATTTAAAGCCATATTAAGATATTTTATAGCTTCTTTAAAATCTTGCGAATACACTTTAACTGCACCCATAAAATGATAACACTCATATGATTTTGGTTCAAGCTCACTTGCTTTTTTTGCTGCTTTGAAGCTTTCATCATATTTTCCTAAAAAGCTTAAAATTTGTGCTTTTTCTATCCAATACTCCCCAATATCATCAATTATTTTTAAGCATTCATTGATATCTTTTAAAGCTTCATTATATTTTTCAAGATTTCTTTTACATTTTGCTCTATGAAAATATGATTCATCATCTTCTTCATTACTTAAAATCACACTATCGTAGCATTTTATCGCTTCATCAAACATATAAAGATCTTCATAACAAAGCCCCTTATAATACTTTGCTCCATTATGGTTTTTATCAATTTTTAAAGCCTTATTTAAATCTTCTATAGCTTCTTCTTCTAAGCTTAAATTATATTTAGCAATTCCTCGCCAAAAATAAAGTTTAAAATTATTTTTATCCACCTTATACGCTGCATTACAATAAGCTATTAATTCTTCATAAGATTCAAGTTCTTTTGCACAATATGCTCTTTCAAGTAATACATCTTTTAAATCAATATAATCTTTATATGTTTTTATAAGCTCATTGTATTCATCCATAGCTTCTTGAAATCTTTCAAGCTTGCTTTTGATCCAAGCTCTTTGAGAAAGAGAATTAACATAATCTTGAGTATTATTTTGCTTTTTATAGTATTTAACAGCTAATTCGCTATCTTCTAAAGCTTCCTCGTATTTTTCAAGATCAGATTTTAAATAAGCCCTATTAAAAAACACATCAGGATATTCTTTTTGATATTTCAAAGCTTTTTCATAACTTATCAAAGCTTCATCATATTTGTCTATTTCATATAAACTATTACCCAAATGATAAAAACCATAAGGAACTGCGTGTTCAAGTTCTGCCAATTCTGATGGAGTAAAATCATGCTTTCTTGCTCTTTCTTGATAATATTTAGCTGCTAAATCAAAATCTTCTATAGCCTCTTCAATCATTTTTAGGTTAATTTTAGTATTGCCTCTATTAATATATGCTTGAGCGTATTCTTCATAAAGCTCAATTGTTTTATCATAATATTTCAAAGCTTGTTCATAATCTTTTAGATCATACAAAACTCTAGCTAATGCAAAACATGGATATTGTAAATTTTCATCTAATTCAATTGATTTTTTAAAAGCATCTATTGATAATTCTATCTTTTCTAGATCTTTATAAATATGTCCCAAAATCAAATATGCCATTGCGTTTTCATTGTCTAATTCAATAGATTTTAAACAATCTTGCAAAGCTCCTTCTAAATCATCAACCTTGCGTTTATTATTAGCCCTTTTATAATACGCATCAGCAAAACTCTCATCTTGCTCAATCGTCTTAGTAAAAAATTCTATAGCTTTTTGATAATCTTCCAAATTCTCACAAGCTACACCTTGATAATAAAAAATCTGCGAGGATTCAAATCCTAAATCTTGAGACTTTTTAAAATCAATCAAAGCTTGTTTTGGATCAACACTAAGCAAAGTAATGGCTCTAGTATAATAAGCCATATAATATTCTGGAGCCAAATCAATACAAGTTTGCAAATCTTTTAAAGCTTTTGTGTGCTCATCTAAAAGTATATAAACTCTAGCCCTATTAAAATATGCTAAATAATATGCATTATCCAGTGCTATAGTTTTATTAAAAGCCAAAAGTGCTTCTTGTAATAAATCTAATTTAAAATTACATAGACCCAAAAGATTAAATAAAAATACATTACTAGGATCAAATTCTACAGCTATGGTTGCATCTTTAAGTGCTTCTTGAAATTTCAAACAATTAAATCTACAAAGCGCTCTATTATGGTAAGCTTCTAAAAGCAAACGATGTTTGTCCTCATCATCTATAAAAATCATTTTACCATCTTGAGCAAGCGTAACCTCGCCTTTGCAAAAAGCTATAAGTTCACTTAAAACCTCATCGCATTTTTCAAATTCTGAATTTTCAAAATATTCTTTAGCTAAATCTGATAATTCAGTGATTAGATTATCCAAATATTAATCCTAGTTTTGATTTTCTTTATTTAGATTTTTTAAAAATTCTTCTATATTATATTTTGCTCTATAAGTTTCACTCATTAAATGAATTAAAATATCACCTAAATCAAGTACAGTCCATTCTTCACTACTTTCTATATTTAAAAACTCTTCACCCTTACTTTTAAGATTGGTTTTTAAATCATCAATCAAAGAAAGCGCATGTCTTTCCCCCATAGTAGTAGCAATCACTACAAATTTAACAAAATAATCTTTATCTTGCATATCAAAAGTTTCTATTAAATCTGCTTTTTTATCATCTAAAATCTGTACTATATTATTAATTCTTTCTTGCATTATTTTCCTTTTGTTAAATATTTTTAAATTTAGAATAATAAAGCTTAACTTCTTCTTTGATTTGCTCACAAACTTGCGATGTTTGCAAGGTTTCTCTTATAAAAGAAGAAGAGATATTTACTTTAGTATCTAAAGTTTTAAAATGTTTTGGTATAAAAATACCATCTCTTTTAGCTACAACAAATTCTACCAAATTTTGCAATCTTTCAAATTCATGCCATTTTTCAAGACTTTGTAAATGATCGGCTCCCAAAATAAGATAAAATTTAGAAATTTCATATTGCTTATGCAAAAAATCAACACTTTCTATACTAGGTACGGGTCTTTGTTTTTTTATTTCAAAATCACAAATTTCAACTTTTTCCAAACCTCCCCAAATCATTTCACACCATTTTAAGCGTCTTTGCTCATTTGCGGTAAATTCTTGCTTAAAGGGGCTAATAAAAGTTGGCATAATAATGAGTTTATCAAGCTCTAAATTTGCTAGTGCATTAAAGACTATAGCATTATGCCCTAAATGGGGTGGATCAAAACTGCCACCAAAAAGTGCGATTTTCATTAAAATTTAACCTTTTTTTAGTAGAATTTTACCTACTTAATCATAAAAAGGAAATGAAAATGGCTGTAAAAGTTGCAATAAATGGTTTTGGACGCATTGGAAGATGTGTTGCAAGAATTATTATGAAGCGCGATGGTATCGAACTTGTAGCGATTAATGATACTACTGATATAGAACTTACTAAATATCTTTTTAAATATGACACCGTTCATGGGGTATACGATGGTAGTGTTGAAAATGATGGTGATGATTTAATAATTGATAATAAAAAAATAAAAGTTTTAAAAAGCAGAAATGTAGCGGATTTAGACTTTGCAAAATATGGTGCACAAATTGTTTTAGAGTGTACTGGTGCACACTTAACTATGGAAAAATGTCAAGGATTTTTAGATCATGGGGTGCAAAAAGTTATCATGAGTGCACCTGCAAAAGATAAAACTCCAACTTATGTTTTAGGAGTAAATGCTCACGAATATAAAGGCGAAAACATCATCTCAAATGCAAGTTGCACCACTAACTGCCTAGGACCAATTTGTAGAGTTTTGCAAGATAATTTTGGCATAGAAAAAGGTTTAATGACTACTATACATGCCTACACAAACGGACAAAGCATTATTGATGCAAAAGCAAGAGATAAAAGAAGATCACGTGCTGCTGCGCAAAATATCATTCCTACATCAACTGGTGCAGCAAAAGCTATGAAGCTTGTTATGCCTGAGCTTGATGGAAAATTACACGGTCAAAGTATGCGTGTACCTGTAGCTGATGTATCAACTGTGGATTTAACTGCAACTTTAAAGAAAAAAGTAAGTAAAGAAGAAATCAATGAAGCCTTTAGAAAAGCAGCTGCTAGCAATTTAAAAGGTATATTATTGGTTGATGATGAAGAAAGAGTTTCAAGTGATTTTATAACTTGCTCTTATGGTGCGATTGTAGCAAGTGATTTAACTCAAGTTATTTGTGATGATTTTGTTAAAGTGGTTGCTTGGTATGATAATGAATGGGGATATTCTTCTCGTTTAGTAGATATGGCAGTATTTGTAGCAAAGGCTTAAGATGAGTAGTATTTTATCGATTAAAGATATTGATCTTGCAAAGAAAAAAGTATTTATTAGATGTGATTTTAATGTTCCTCAAGATGAGTTTTTAAATATCACTGATGATCGTCGTATTCGCTCGGCTATCCCTACTATAAGATATTGTTTAGACAATGGCTGTGCAGTTATTTTAGCTTCACATTTAGGGCGTCCAAAAGAAATAGCTTCAAAATACTCTTTAGAGCCAGTTGCAAAAAGACTTGCGCGTTTAATGGCTAAAGAAGTCATCATGGCTAAAGATGTTATAGGTGAAGATGCAAAGAAAAAAGCTAGCGAATTAAAATCAAGTGAAATTTTGCTTTTAGAAAATTTACGCTTTGAAAAGGGTGAAACCAAGAATGATGAAAACTTAGCTAAAGAACTTGCTTCTATGGCTGATGTTTATATTAATGATGCTTTTGGGGTTTGCCATAGAGCTCATGCTAGCGTTGAAGCTATTACAAAATACTTTGATAATGCAAATAAGGGTGCAGGATTTTTACTCCAAAAAGAAATCGAATTTGCAAGCAATCTCATCAAACACCCTGCACGACCTTTTGTGGCAGTAGTAGGTGGTTCTAAAGTAAGTGGGAAATTGCAAGCTTTGACTAACTTACTTCCAAAAGTAGATAAGCTCATCATAGGTGGTGGTATGGCCTTTACTTTCTTAAAAGCTCAAGGTTATGATATAGGAAATTCTCTCTTAGAAGAAGATTTAATTGAAGAAGCGAATAAAATCTTGCTCAAAGGTAAAAATCTAGGGGTGAAAATTTATCTTCCTGTGGATGTTACAGCAGCACAAACTTGCTCTCAAGAAGCAGTAATGAAATACACTCCTGTGCAAGAAATTCCTGCGGGTTGGATGGGGCTTGATATAGGTCCTGCTAGTGTAAGGTTGTTTAAAGAAGCACTTTCTGATGCTCAAACTATATGGTGGAATGGACCTATGGGGGTTTTTGAAATCGATAAATTCTCAAAAGGCAGTATTAAAATGAGCCATTATATTAGCGAATCTCATGCAACAACTGTAATAGGTGGTGGTGATACTGCTGATGTTGTAGCAAGAGCAGGTGATGCTGATGAGATGACTTTCATTTCAACCGGCGGTGGAGCATCATTAGAGCTTATAGAAGGAAAAGAGCTTCCTGGTGTAAAACCTTTAACCATAAAGGATAATGAATGATTTTTGCAGCAAATTTAAAGTGTAATCATACAAGATCAAGCTTTGAACTTTACGCTCAAAAATTAAACCAAAACTTAAACAAAGAAGATGAAATTTTCATCTTCCCTCCTAGCATAGCTTTCTTAAAAGACAATTTTTCATTTCAACAAGGCGCGCAAAATTTCTACCCTTGCGAAAATGGAGCATATACTGGGGAAATAGGTAAAATTCACTTAGAAGAATTTAATATCAAAAGCGTTTTAATAGGCCATTCTGAAAGAAGAGCTTTAAAGGAAGATGAAAGCTTTTTAAAGGCTAAATTTGACTTTGCAAAAAATCTTGATTTTAATATCATTTATTGCATAGGCGAAAGCTTAGAAACTAAAAAAGCTAACAAAAGCTTGGATTTTTTAAAAAAACAAATTGAAAATATTGATCTATCTTATAAAAAACTTATCATAGCTTATGAACCTATTTATTCTATAGGTACAGGAGTTAGTGCTAATCTTGATGATATCAACACTATACTTAATTTCTTAAGAGAATTTACTAATGCTAAGCTTTTATATGGTGGAAGTGTTAATCAAAGCAATATTAAAGAAATTTGTGCTTTAAAAAATTGCGATGGAGTATTGATAGGTTCAGCTGCATTAAATGCAAATGATTTTTTAAATATGATACAAATAACTAAAGGTTAAAAATGTCTTTGGGCAATGAAGAATTAAAAAGCATATTAGAGCATAAAATCACTCTATTAGAAAACTCTCGCAAAGAAGAAAAAAATATCTCATTAGAGGCTGTAAATTCTATCATTAAAATTTTAGGTTTACCAAATGAATTTAGCCCTTTGGCTCATAGATATTTTCAACTTCACACCCCACCTAGTCTCATATGGCTTCATTTAAGTGAATGCACAGGGTGTAGCGAGAGCTTACTTAGAACTTCATTGCCTGATTTTTTGGATTTAATTTTTGATTTTATTTCCTTGGAGTATCATGAAACCTTTATGAGTGCTAGCGGACATCAAGCAGAATCACATTTAGAGGAAGTTTTAGAAAAAAAAGATTTTCTTTTAGCTGTTGAAGGTGGAGTTTGTGCTATAGATCCTTTTTATCTAACCATAGGAGCACATGGTGAAAATGGATATGAAATTTTACAAAAATGTGCTAAAAATGCTAAAACAATCTTTGCTATGGGAACTTGCTCAAGCTATGGAGGAATTCAAGCTGCACATCCAAATCCTACCAAAAGCATAGGAATTTCTAAAGTCTTAGAAGAAAAAGTAATCAATATACCAGGTTGTCCCCCAAGTGATGTAAATATCATCGCAGCACTTTGTTTTTACATATTATTTGAGCAAGATATGGCCTTAGATGAGCAAAATAGACCTTTAGCCTTTTATGGTAAATGCTTACATGATTTATGCGAAAGAAAAGCTAAATTTGAAGCAGGAAATTTTGCTCAAAGTTTTGATGATGAAAATATAAAACAAGGTTATTGTCTTTTTAAAGTAGGTTGCAAAGGACCTTATGCTTATAATAATTGTCCTAAGGTTAAATTTAACTCCAAAACCTCTTGGCCGGTAGCTGCAGGACATGGATGCATTGCTTGTAGTGAAGAAAATTTTTGGGATGATTTTGGTTTTTATGAAAAACCTATGAGTAATGAATTTGCTTATAATGATTTTTCTATTATATTAGATGATAAAATAGTCCATAATAGTTCTATCAATGAGCTTAATTCAAATAATATTTTACTAGATTTAGAAAGTGATACTAGTGGGATTTTTTATCAAAATGATACAAAGATTAATTTTTTAGATTTTAGTTTTGAAGCTAATCCTAAAGTTTTCTTAAATAATTTTGCAAAAACCAAAATGGCTATGACTTTAGTGCAAAATTACCAAGAGCAATTTAAAACATATTATGATTTTATACAAGAAAATTACGATGATGAAAGCAAAATTAGTAATAATATCTTAGACTTATTTTATTTTATATATCCATTTATTAGTGGAAAAAAATTAAACCATTTAGATGAGTTTTTAGATCTTGCTTTAGCTTATAAGTTTAAACATCCTAGCAAATTTGATTTTAAAATCACAATTAATGAACAAGCAAAACTTGATGTTTCTAAATCAATGCGCATGCCTTTAATTTATATTCTAGGCGGCTTAGATAAAGAAGGTATTGCTTTTGGATTGATTTTTTCTTTAAAAGAACATTTAAAACAAGCTCTAAAAGCATGCAAAAAGACACATAGCAAAGAGCAAATTTTAATATGTGCAAAAAACGAAAAATTATTAAAATTATTTTGGGATTTAACGAGCATTTAAAGACTTAATGCTAAAATATTTATCTCCCTAAATATTTGAAATTTGCAAAGTGCGAAAACTTTGCAAATTTATTCAAGATTTGGTTATTTTGACGATATAACCTTATCTTTACTTGAAAGGAAAAGCTATGCAAATTTCTAGCTACAATTCTCAAAATTTTTCTATGGATATTAAAACAAAAAATGGCAATCATCTTTCTTTTTCTATGTATGATAAAAAAGAAGCAAAATTAGATAAAGATGAAAATTCAGCATCTTTGAGTTTAAGAAATCAATTTGGTTTTTCATTTTCATATAGTGGAACTAAACTTTCACAAGAAGAAATTGAAGAAATAAAAGAAGCAGTAGCCAAAGTACAACCTCAAATTGATGAATTTATGAAAAACTCAAGAGTTGGAACCTTAAAGCCAAAAGAGCTTATCACTACTGCAATGAAAATTGGCGATGCCTTACCTGAACCAAAAAATGAAGAACATAAAAAGGCTACTTTACATGAGTTATTTAATACCATGGATAAGAGTTTAAACAAAGAAATGAATAAAACTGATCTTGAAGATATTAAAAAGCAAATTTTCCAAGATAGCACTAAATTACTAGAAGAAATTTGGGAACAATACAACAAACAAAAAGAACAAAAAGAAGAAGACGATAAAGAATTTGGATTTTATGCTTAAAAAAGGAAATAACATGGAAGTAAAAGATATTTTAAAAAGCATGCTAGAACTCCAGCAAAAACTAAATGATGATACCAATGGTATAGGATGGGAAAATGGCTATACGAAAGAAGGTAAATTGATTAGTTTTAGAAGATGTATTTATATGGAGTGTGCTGAGCTTATTGATTCTTTTGCTTGGAAACATTGGAAAAGCATACACACTCCTGCAAACTGGGACAATGTGCGCATTGAAATAGTGGATATATGGCATTTTATTTTAAGTTTGATTTTAGAAGAATACAAAGAAAAACAAATAGATGATAAAAATTTCATAGCAGAGGAAGTTTCTTCTGTAACTTTTTTTGATGACTTTTGCAAAGAAACTTCTAATCCCAATGAAGCAGATATCTATGGAATTTTAAATGATATTGAGCTTATTATCCACAAATGCAGTGGTTTTGATTATGATTTAGGTGAACTTTTGAGTGCATATTTTGTTTTAGCTAGAAAATGTGGTTTAAATTTCTTTGAGCTTTATAAAACCTATATTGGAAAAAATATATTAAATCAATTTAGACAAGAAAACGGCTACAAAGAAGGCACTTATAAAAAAACTTGGAATGGCACAGAAGATAACGAAGTTTTAAATCAAATTTTAAAAGAAACACTAGATTATAAAGAAATCTATCAAAAACTTCAAGATGCTTATAAGCAAATTAAATGAATATACTATACCTAAGCTTGCAAGATTTTCTTAGCAAGCCTTTTTTAAAATTCTCAACTTTGCCTTTTTTAATCAGCCTAGTTATTTTTGCCCTGCTAGTGTATTATAGTTATGATGTATTTTTTTCTTATATTGAAGATGTAGTCAGTGGCTCTTTTATGGCTTGGTTTTTTAGTTTTTCTATAGTGCAATTTTCACTTGCATTTTTAAGTGCTATAGGAGGATTTTTTATAGTAGTATTTGCCTCTGTATTTTTTACTATGTTTATAATTTCCTTTTTAACTCCTTATATAGTCAAAAAAATCAACCAAAAATACTACAACTATTCTATGCAAAAAGAAGTAAATTCTTTAGAAATTTTACTTAAAACATTCAAATTTTTACTCATCTCATGCGTATTATTTGTAGTAGCTACTTTCTTGTTAATTATACCTTTTGTTAGCATTGTGATTTATTATGGAGTATTTTATTATTTATTTCACAAACTTTTATTACTAGATGTATTAAGCAATGTCTTAGATAAAAACAATTTTGATGATTTTTATAAAAATTCATCACCATTATATTTTAAAATTATCACCTTAGTCTTTTTTGCTTTATCAAGCATACCTTTACTTGGTTTATTTTTACAAGTATTTTATATAATCTTCTTAACCCACTTAAGTTATCAAAAAATTTTAAA
Organism: Campylobacter sp. IFREMER_LSEM_CL2127; assembly: GCF_025771745.1. NCBI lineage: Bacteria > Pseudomonadati > Campylobacterota > Epsilonproteobacteria > Campylobacterales > Campylobacteraceae > Campylobacter > Campylobacter sp. IFREMER_LSEM_CL2127. Next base: position 271,097 of record NZ_JAKMQV010000002.1, on the reverse strand, counting down.
ACTTAAAGCCAATAACAATGGATGAAAGAATTAAAAAATTTATCCATTCACAAAAACTTTTAAATTTAAGTATGCTTGATGAGGATGGTGGAGTATATTGCGCAAGCTGTTATTATGCTTTTGATGATAAAAATTTAGCTTTAATTTTTGCTAGCGAAGAACATACTAAACATATTCAACTTGCCTATAAATCCCCTAAAGTAGCAGTTAATATAGCGCTAGATACAGATATTATTAATCTTATTAAAGGAGTGCAAATCAAAGCTCTTTTTCAAAAAGCCACCAAAGAGCAAGAAAGAATATACTATAAAAAATTTCCCTTTGCAAAACTTGCACAAGCTTGTATTTTCGCTTTAAATATACAATGGGCAAAATACACTGATAATAAAATTTTACTTTCCAAAAAATTAGAATTTTCTCTTTAAAATACTTTTAAAATATATTGTATTTTTAATAAAACCTAATATTATTTATAAATTTTTAAATATTTTTTTAATAAAATCATATAATTTACCATAGTAGTAAAACTTTAAATTTTTAACTTTTCAAGGAGAAAAAAATGTTCTCATCTACCAAAAAATATTTACTAGGTAATTTTTCCAACAAAATTGCCTTTTTGGTTTGTATTTTTGTTATAGTTTTATTATGTGTTTTAGGTGTTTTTAATTATATTAAATCAAAATCTAATAGCCATACTTTGTTAGTTCAATTTCAACAAAAAGTTGCTTTTGATGTAAGCAAAAGATTTGATTTATATGCAAGTGATAGACGTAATATAATTAATTCTTTAACAAAATATATCAAAGAAAATAAACATAATATAAATTCAAAACAATACACTAGCTTGTTAAAATCCATAGGAGATTCTTTAGGTTTTGACTTAACTTATGTAGGATTTGAAGATGGCTCTATGTTTAGATCAAATGGTAACAACCAAACTCCAGAAAGTGGATATGATCCTAGAACTAGAGGATGGTATAAAGAAGCCAAAGAAAAAAAAGAGTTAATTGTCACAGAACCATACATATCTTCTAGCATGAAAAAACCTACTATTTCTTATGCCAATCCTATTATAGAAAATGGTGAAGTTATAGGTGTAGTTGCGGCTGATTATGATTTAAAAAAATTCTCAGAAGAAGTTTTAGCTATAGGTAAAACACCTTATTCGCATGCTGCTGTTTTAGCTCATGATGGAACCTATCTTTTTCACACTGATCCTTCTAAAATTTTAACCTCAACCAATACAAGTAAAGATATTGTTGCATATTATCTTAAAACACCAGAAGGTACAAATCGAAGTCTTTCAAAAGATATTTTTAAAATTCAAACAAAAGAAAATGAAACTAGAGCTTTAATTTGTAATGGTGGAATTAATCCAAAATATGTTATCTGTTCTATAGCTGATTATGATTTTTACAATGATGCAGCTAAACAAACACTAATGGAACAAATTATTATTTCCTTGATTGCTATTTTTTTCACTTTGATTTTTATTAGAATGATTATTTCTTACAATCTTAAACCAATTGCAATCATTTCATCAGGATTACATAATTTCTTTAATTATTTAAATCACAAAGATTCTCACTCTCATCCTATTAAGCTTAAAACTCAAGATGAATTTGGAAAAATGGCAGAAGAAATTAATGAAAACATTGAGATCATTAAAGAAGCTCTAAACAAAGATGCAAAAGCCATTGAAGAATCTGTCAATATTGCTAAAAAAATAGAAATAGGTGAGCTTGATTTACATATTAGCTCTCATGCTAACAACCCTCAAATTCAAGAATTAATGAAAGTGTTAAATAGTATGCTTACAACTTTACAAAGAAAAATTGGCAGTAATTTAAACGAAATTTTAGCTGTATTTGATAGCTACAAACGCTTAGATTTCACAGCAACTATTAATGCACCAAAAGGCGATATTGAAAAGGCTATAAATTCTCTTGGAGATGAAATAAAAAACATGCTTACACAATCACTTCACCAAGGAGAATTACTCAACCAAAAGGCCGAAGCACTCAAACAAAGCATGCAAGAACTTACAAATGATGCTACACATCAAACCTCATCACTGCAAGAAAGCGCAAGAGCTTTAGAGCAAATGAACTCAGCTATGAGTGAAATTTCCATTAAAACACAAGATGTAGTAAAACAAAGCAATGATATCAAAAATGTAACTACAGTAATTTCAGATATTGCAGATCAAATTAACCTACTTGCATTAAATGCAGCTATTGAAGCAGCACGTGCCGGTGAACATGGACGTGGCTTTGCTGTTGTTGCTGATGAAGTTAGAAATCTAGCAGAAAGAACTCAAAAGTCTTTAGGTGAGATTGAAGCTAATACTAATATCTTAGCCCAGTCAATAAATGATATGGGTGAAGCCATAAAAGAAGAAGCAGATGATATTAGTCAAATCAATGAATCAGTAGCTACTATAGAAAAACTCACACAACAAAACTCTCAAACAGCTATGCAGACTAATACTATTGCAAATGAAGTAGATTCTTTAGCACAAGATATGCTAAGTGAAACTAAAAAAAGAAAATTTTAAACATAAAGATGCCTAAAAGGCATCTAATTTTTAAGAAAAAGAAGGTTTAATTTGCTCTAACCAAGCATCAATTCTACTTTCTGTTAAATCCTCATGATTATCATTATCTAATGCTAGTCCTACAAACTTATCACCTTCTACGGCTTCACTTGATTCAAAAGTATAACCACCTGTAGAAACAGCACCTACCAAATTTGCACCTGCTGCTTTTAAAGCTTGAGCAAGTTTTCCCATAGCGCTGCAATATGTGTCCGAATAGCTTTCACTATCTCCCATACCAAAAACCGCAACAGTTTTACCGCTAAGATTTAAAGCTGAAAAATCAAAACCATCCCAATCATCTTGAAAATCACCACTTCCCCAAGTAGAAGTTCCGCAAATTAATTTATCATAAGAATTAATTTTCTCTGCATCAATATCTGCGATATTTAATACATCTGAAATTCCTAATTTTTGAGCGATCATGTTTGCCGCACCTTCGGTATTACCCATTGAACTACCATAAATTACTGCTATTGACATTTAACATCTCCTTAAAATTTGATTATTAATAGTATAGGGAACTAATTTTAGCAAAGTTTTATTATTTTCGCATAAAAAATGTCTTATTTCTTCATGTTGAGTGAAATTTTTATTTCTTGGATACACAATATAAAATCTTTCAAAAGAATTTTCTTTTATAAATTGCAAAGCAAGCTCTATATCTTTATCACTATCTTTACAAAATAAAGGCATGACTGCCATTTTTTCATTAATGATAATGATATTTTTATAAATCTTTACTTTGGATTTGGTATTGCTTTTGCAAATTTTATCATATACAAAAGCCTCAAAAGCAACTTGTAAAGGCAAAGTAAAACTAGGCGATAAGAACACATTTTGTATTAATTTAGCTAAAGTATATTTTGGCATCTTTGCTTCAAGTTGTATTTGATTTAAATTTCCTTCTTTATAAGCTTTGATGATTTTATGAGAATATGGACAAAATTGTTTTATTTTGCTAAATCTCAAAGTCCTTTCTGTGCTCATATTTTGAATTTTTAACTCAAAAATATTTCTTAAACAGTCAGCTTTTTTTGCATAGATATAAGGTATTTTTAGATCATCTTCAACTAAAGAATTATATAAATTTAAAAAAATATGATTAATACTTTTTTGTTCCAAATCTCTAAATATTTTAGGTATAAAATCCTCTTTTTCATTAAATCCAAACATACACTAAGCCTTCTTTGCGCACTCATAGGTTTGATCAAGTCCAAAAACCTTACAATATTCACAATACACGCAACTTACACTGCGTTTAGCACAAACTAAAGGTATATTACGTTTTTTTGCTTCTGTTTTGATTTTTTTCATAGTATTATGGTTTAAAAAACTAGTAAGCATAACTATACATTCAGTATTTTGTGGAATGGGTTTTCTATTTACCCTATTTTCATTTCTAGCATCCCAATGCTCTATGCTTTTTGCACCTAGGTTTGTCAAAACTGCTTTTATTGGGGTTATTTCATCCGCTCCGATAACCAAAACTGACATTGAGTTTTCCTTTTTATAAAAATGATAATTGTTATTATAATTTATAAAAGATAAATTTTTTCTGATACTCAATATCAATTTTTTAAATTATATATTATGAGTTTGTTCAAAGATATCTGTGTGTAAAATTTCTTCTAAAATCACTGTGGCATACGAGCCTTTTTGCAAGAAAAACTCCAAAGTAAAATGAGCTTTTTCTTCATCATAATAACTTTTGCAATCTTGCAAATAAGACCACATAAAGCGCCTTGAACCTTGCATTTTATTTTTAAACTCATATGCAAAAGAAAAAATCTCATCTTCTAATTTTTTAGCTAAACCTTCGTTTGTTTCATAAGCTTTAGAGCCTATTAAAAGACCCATCGCGCTAATATCTTTTTGATTGAATCTTTCTACTTCACTTGATAAATCTTCACATATAAAACATTTACCAAAAGGATAATGTCCTAAAACTTCGCCCTTTAAAAGTTTAAAAAACTGCTTTTGATTTTTTAAACTTTTAATTCCATCTTTATCTAAATCATATATTTGTTTTATTTCTTTTTCACTAAAGTCATTAATAAAATGTGACAATTCCACCCTTTTGCTCAAATATCTATTAAAAAGCTCGCTTTGAAAGGCAGAAATTAAAAATTCTTGCATTTTTTTATTTTTTATTTTTTTGCCTTTTAAAATTTCTAGTCCTTGTGAAAAATTATCTTGAAATTTGCCAAAACGCTGATATCCAAAATAATTAGCAAAGCCTTGTTTTTGGATATTTTTAAAAGCTTGTTCTATTTTTAAAGCATCTACTTTTGAAACTTTTTTTAATCTTATAAAAAATGAATTTCCTTTTAAATGCCCTATTCTAAGTTTATTATCATGATAAAAACTTTCTAAAATTTTCATCTTATCATGTTTAAAATTTTTTAGACTCTCTTCAAATTTTTTAGGCATAGAAATATATTGAAAAGTTAAGCCTTGTTTATCTTTTAAACCACTATAACCAAAATCTCTCATTTTAACACCGCTTTGCTCACTTAAAATTCTCAAAGCCTCGCTAGTGCTTAGATCTTTTTTTTGTATATGTAAAATTAAATGTTCACCTTTACCACTAAATTCATACAAAGGCTTTTCTCTTACTACAAAATCATTACTATTTTTTGAAAAATACACATTTATCGGGCTGTGTTTTAAAGTATATAAGGGCTTAAAAATGATGTTCTCTTCCATAAAATTTATACCTTCCTGTTGTTGTTTTTGCAAAAATATTTAGTTTAATTCTATGCTTTTTTGCCATATTTTGTATAAATGCTTTATGTTTTTTATCAAAAGCAAATAAAATTTCATATTCTTCTGCACTATTTAAGCTAAATTTATCTAATTTTTTAAAAAATTTTGCATTAAGTTGATTTTGAAGCAATATTCTTGATAAGTCTTTATTCAAACCATCTGAAATATCCATACTCACTCTAACTTTTTTTGCTATATCATAAAAAAAATTTTGTCTCAAACTAGGTTTTATAAAACGATGTTTAGAATGCAATTTTCCACCGCGAAATAATATATTTAAACCTTTTAAACTCTCACCTAATTTCCCACTAAAAGCAAGTAAATCTCCTTTTTTCAAACCTTTTCTAAAAATAGCTCTTTTATTTACCTTAGAAATAATAGTTATACTAATATTGATTTTATTATCCGCTATGGTATCTCCGCCTATAATTTGTACTCCAAATTCTTTTGCACTATCTAGCAAGCCTTTTTGCAAGGCTTTAACTTGTTTCATATCTAAACATTTTGGCAAAGAAAGTCCTAAAAGAGCGTATTTTGGTGTAGCATTCATAGCAATTGCATCAGAAATATTAACAAGCATAGCCTTTGCTCCAATTTGTTCTAAACTCATCCAAGAGCGCTTAAAATGCACGTCTTCACAAAATAAATCTTTAGAATAACAATATCCATCGATTATTGCCCCATCATCTCCATTGATAGAATTAGCAAAGGCGTTGATAATAAATTTTTCTTTATCCATGTGAATATTTTATACAAAAAGCTTTTAATTTTATATAATAATCAAATTTTTATAAGTTTAAAATGTATATAATGAAAAATAATACCAAGGATAAAATATGCAAATAACTTTAAGAATTTTTCGTTTTGATAAAGATAGTGATTATTTAGCTTATTATAAACCTTATGTTTATGATAGTAAAAATTTTAAAAGTGTTTATGATGTTTTAAGTCAAATTAAAAAAGATGACATATATTTTGATTTTGAAGAAAATCCAGAAAGTTGTATTAAAGTCAATCAAGTTACAATCAGACAAAGAAGAGATTTGAATAATATCATAGAAAGATTTGGCAAAGAACTCACCATAGAACCACTTGATACCAAAAGAGCAACCAAAGATTTAATCATGGATAAAAGTGATTTTTTAGAAAAGCTCGAACTTTTTAAAGGACTTATTGATATACACGATATAGAACTTTATAAACAATATGATTTTTTATATTATACAAGTGAAGTTAGGGAATTTTTACCTGAATATCTTGGCGATAGCTTTTTTGTATTTGCTTATAAAATGCTACTTAAATACCCAGAAAAAGCACCTCAATTTTTAAAATTAGTCGCAGATGAAGAAAAAGGAATTTATTATCACACAAAATTTAAAAATTTTATTTCTTCAAATGAGCTTGATTATGAATCTTATATTAAAGAATTAAAAGTTATGCTTGTAAAATCAGGCCTTGCAAGAAGTATTTTTTAAGGAATGAGTAATGTATAAAATCTACACCAATAGCAATAATGATTTATTTTGTTATTTTGATATTATCAAAGATGCTTTAGATAAAGTTGGAGTTCAAAGCACATTATGCGAAAAGCCTTTGGGTAAAAATTATTTTATTATTGATTATGATCCAAAAGATATCTTAGATGAATATTCTAGAATGATGGATGAGGATAATATTTTAGCTTGCGAATGTAGCTCTTATGAAATTATGAGTAAAATTGAAAAAATCCAATATACTCCAAAGATTTTTTTAGATCATCTTAAACAAGAACACATTAAGCATTTTTTTGAACAATTTAATATAGGTGTATATCAAGGATTTTCAGACGCAAGCTGCTCTTTAGAGCTTGCCAAAGCGCTTAAAGCAAATGTAATAGATTTTGAAAGAAAATACAAAAGTTGTGGCTATAGTTTTTTAAATTTAAACACCCAATTAGCATACAAATGTGCAGCTTCTGTTGTATTAGATGCTTATGATAATGGTTGTGATTTTTTAGTAGTTGAGGATTTTTATTCTTTTTATATGTTTGATAAATGTTATAAAGAATTACAAGCTATTTCAAATAGAAATTTTGAAGATTTTTATATTTTAACTTTTGCAGAGCTTGCAAATTTAGCTCTAGGTATAGTACCATACACTTTAAAAAAACACAAATTAAAAGTGAGTTTAATCAATGAAAATCGCTCTTGAATGTAAGGATTTAATTTTAGAAAAAACTTTAGAAATCGCTTTGAGGGATTTTTTAGTTTTAAAAAAAGATTGTGATTTTTTAGTCTGCGATGAAAAAGTTAACACGCAAAAACCACAATTTATCATCAATAAAAAATCAAATTTTTTATCTCATCCTTTTAATATAGAGGAATTACTTAATGCTTTAAATGATTTCAATGCAAGTTTGCAAAGTATTGCTTATAAAATAGCCATGCGTGAAAAAAAACTTATGAATCAAAAATGTGAAGCCATTTTAGAGCAATTACGTCAAGAAAGTCATGAAAAAATCGATGCAATATTTGATCTTTACAAAACAGAGTTAAAAAATCTTATCAAAGAAGAAAATAATAATGCATAAAATACAAGAATATCAAAGCGTAAAAGATTTTTTAAAAAATTACAAAGAAGATAAAAAAACAAACTCAAAAAAACAAACTCAAAAAATTTACACCACCATAGAAAGTGGAATCTATAAAGGTAAAAAAATTTTACTTCCTAGTCTAGACACCACAAGAAGCACCAAAAGCATAGTAAAATCTTGCGTTTTTAATGTTTTACGTTTTTCTTTACAAGATAAGGTTTTCATAGAAGCCTTTGGAGGAAGTGCTCTAATGGCATTAGAGGCAAGAAGTAATGGCTGCTTAAAAAGTTATGCTATAGAAAAAGATAAAAAAGCTTATGAAATCGCTTTAAAAAATGCTTCCAATATTGATCAAAATACCATTTGCTTTAATGATGATACTTTTAAAAAAACCCCTCAAATTATTCAAAATTCCAAAGAAGATATTATTTTATATCTTGATCCACCCTTTGATATTAGAGAAGGTTTTTTTGATATTTACGAAAAAACTTTAAAGTTGATAGAAAATATAAAAAATTCAAATGTTAAAATCATCATCATAGAACATCACAGCACTTTTAAAACTCCAACTAAAATACAAAATTACGAAAAAACAAAAGAAAAAAAATTCGGTTCAACCACTCTAAGTTTTTACTCCTTTATATAAATTTGGAACCTTTTTTGCTTTAATTTATGAAAATAGCATAGATTAAAGGAAGAATCGATGAGAATATTATTTTTGAGCTTAGTGCTAAGTCTAAGCGTTTTTGCAGCTACCATTAAAGAACTTACCAATGTAGTAGGTGTTAGAGATAACCAACTTATAGGATATGGTTTGGTTGTTGGTTTAAATGGAAGTGGAGATGGTACAAGTAGCGAATTTACTCTACAATCTATTTCAAATATGCTTCAGGGTATGAATGTAAAAGTTAGCCCAGGTGATATAAAATCAAAAAATACAGCAGCAGTAATGGTTACAGCAAAACTTCCTGCTTTTGCAAGAAGTGGGGATAAGCTTGATGTAAGTGTGGCTTCTTTAGGTGATGCTAAATCTTTACAAGGTGGAACCTTGCTTATGACAGCTCTAAAAGGGGTTGATGGAGAAATTTATGCAGTAGCTCAAGGCTCTTTAGCTATAGGTGGACTTAGCCCAAGACCAGGTGCAGCAGGAACACACTCAACCTCAGCAAATGTTATTAATGGTGCAGTCGTAGAAAGAGAAATTCCACAAAACTTTAGCCAAAGTGAAGATTTGATTTTAAGTTTAAAAGAAGCAGATTTTAAAACGGCTAACAATATAGAAAGAGTTTTAAATACTATTTTTGATACAGACATAGCAAAAGCTTTAGATTCTAGAACTATAAAATTAACAAAACCTGAAGAATTTTCTCATGTTGAATTTATGGCAAGAGTATTAGAACAAGATATAGCTTACACTCCAGAAAGTAAAGTGATCATCGATGAAAGAACAGGAACTATAGTAGCGGGAGTAAATATAGAAGTTGAGCCTATATTAATTACCCATAAAGATATCACTATAAAAATCGATCCAAACAATACCGTAGCTTTAGGACAAAATGAAATCGATATGAAAGATGGTGGTATTTTAGATCCAGTATCTAATACTTTAAAAATCACAAACAATAAAACAACAGTAGCAAACATAGCTAGAATGCTAAATAAACTTGGAGCAGCGCCAAATGATATCATAGCTATTATGCAAAATTTAAAAAGAGCTGGTGCAATTAGTGCTGAATTAGAGGTGATATGATGAGAGTTGATAATTATTTAGCGAGCAAAAACTATAGTAGCGAACTTTATGAAAGTATTACTAAACACAACAATAGCTACAAGGCTGCTAAAAACTATGCAGATAGTGCTTTTAAAAATGATTTAACTCATATACAAGCATTAAATGATGAAGATAAAGCTTTAAAAGAACAAACTGATGCTTTTGAAGCTTTTTTAATCAAAAGTGTTTTGGATATTTCTTTAAAACAAGAAAATTCTTTATTTGGAAAAGATGCAAGTGATGAAATTTATTCATCTATGTACAATGATACTATGAGTAAAGCATTAAGCGGGGGGTTAGGTTTTTCAAAATTATTATTTGATTATTTAAAAGAAAGGGGTTAAGTTATTTTTTTAAGTGTCGATATAGTTCTTAGAGTTTTTCAATAGAACTGGAGGCTTAAAATGATAAACCCTATACATCAAAGTTATGTAGCTCAGGTTGCTACTAATGATATAAATAAAACAGAAAACAAAGAAAACAACAAGGCAAAAGAAACTCAAAAGGCAGAAGAAAGTAAAGCATCTTTAATTGCTTCTCAAATTAAAAATGGCGAGTATAAAATCAATCTACAAGCCACTTCTAAAGCAATAGCAGATTCTTTATTATAATTTTTATCCTTTTTTGGGTTGCTGCCTAAGAAAGGATAAAAAATGGTTAAACAATATTTAGATGAAACAAATTCTATTTTAGAAAAACTCATCAATCTTACTTTAGAAGATATAGCACAAATTCAAGCTGCTAATCATAAACATGTAAGTAAAAGTGTTGAAGATAAAACTAAACTTGTAAATGACTTCCAAATTGCTAAAAAAAATCTTGACAAGGCTTTGGTAGAACTTAGTAACCAAGGAAACAACAAAGGCTTAGATGAGCTTTTAGATGATGAAGATAAAGAAAAACTTGCTCTTTTAAAGCAAAATTTAAATACCTTACACCAAAAAAATAAAGAATATGCCAAACTAGCTCTTATTATTAAAAATTTTTACGACAATCTTTTAAATGCAATGTTTGAACAAAATGGAACAAATAATGCTTATGGAGACAATAAAACAATTCCAGATTCATTATTTAAGATTAATGTTTAAAGGCTAAGTCATGGGAATTTTTGATAGCTTATATACCGGAGTTAGTGGCATAAGAGCTGCTGAGCTTCAAATTAACACAACAGGTAATAATATTGCCAATGCAGACGCAGTGTTTTACACAAGACAAAGAGCTGTGCAAAGCTCAGGTATGTCTCTTGATAGAGGTGGTTTACACTTAGGAACAGGTACACAAATTGATACCATAAAACGATTGCACGATGAGCACTCTTATTATGAGTTAAAAAATGCCACTACTCAACAAAATTATACAAATTATTTAGGACAAATTTTACAAGAAGCAAGCCAAAGATTTCCTGATATGCAAGGAACTGGTATTTTACAAGATTATAAAAATTATTATGATGCATGGAATAATTTTGCTTCTAATCCAAGTGATGGAGCAAGTAAAATAGATCTTGTTAATAGTGCAAATACATTAACTCAAAACATACAAAAAACCCTACAAGATCTTAGCAAAATGCAACAAACTGTCAACGAGCAAATCAGACAAACTGTAGATGAGATCAATAATATTGGTCAAGAAATTGCAAATATCAACAAACAACTTGAAAACGAAGAAGTTTTACCAACTGATAATGCTAATCAATTAAGAGATAGAAGAGATGAACTTGAACTTAGACTTTCAAAATTAGTTGATGCAGTAGCCTGGAAAGGGAAAAGCTCTCAAGATAGCACCCTAGAATCTACTATGACTGATTCTGGAAGATATTATGATTTAAGTATTCAAGGTTTTAGCATAGTCAATGGCTCTAGCTTTCATCCTTTAAAATTAGATGATAATAATCCTAATGGATTTTATCAAATTTATTATGAAGTAAATGATGAAAACCGCTATGATTTAACTAGTAAAATTTCAGGTGGACAACTTGGAGCTCAGCTTGACCTTAGAGGTAGAAACTATGATGGCAATCACGATACTTACAGCGATGGAAAATTACAAGAGTATAAAGATATGCTCAATACCTTTACAAAAACACTTATAACTCAAACTAATAATGTCTATGCTCAAGCAGCAACTGATAAAGTAAATTCGGATGATTTAAAAGGTTTAAAACCTGATACTTCTTTAATGAGTTATGATAAAAATATTCAAGCGGGTAGTTTTGATATCATCATATATGACAACGAAGGTAAAGAAGCAGCTAAAAGAACTATAAAAATAGATGTTAATACCACTATAGAAGATGTTATTAAACAAATCAATGCAGATATAGATGACAACCATGATGCAAAACCTGGTAATGATTTAAATGATTATTTTCAAGCCTTTTATCATTATGATGGAAAAAGTGATAGTGGAAATTTCCAAATCAATGGCTTAAAAGAAGGTTATAAAATAGCTTTTAAAGACAATGGTACAAATTTCCCAGGGGCTTTAAATGTATCTTCATTTTTTAATGGTCAAGATGCAAGCAATATCAATGTAAATTCAAGCATTAGAAATGATCCAAATAGCTTAAAAGCAAGCTCAAATGGAGTTGATGGAAACAATGATGTAGCTAATGCTATGTTGCAACTTCAAAATCAAAAAGTAAATTTTTATAATAAAGATGGTACAGTTGATACTATGTCTTTAGATGGATATTATAGAAAATTTACAGGTCAAATTGCTTCAGATGCTGAAAGCAATGGTTTTGCGCATGCAACTAATATGACAGTATTTAATACAGCCTATGCAGAATATCAATCAAAAAGTGGTGTAAATACTAATGAAGAATTAGCAGCGCTTATACAATATCAAGCAAGTTATGGCGCTGCAGCTAAAATCGTAACTACTGTTGATCAAATGCTTGAAACCTTACTTGGTTTAAAATCTTAATGCAAATTAAAGCTCTTTTAGATGAGGCTATTTTAAGTAAAAATACTCAAAAAGAGCTTTTCTCTCATCCTGATCCTTTGCAAATTGCAAGTGTTTATAAAGATGAAACTATAGCTTTGCTTTGCGCTTTATTTGCTTATGGAAATGCTAAAAATATTGTAAATTTTTTAAAAAAACTTGATTTTTCCTTGTTTGAAAGAAATGATGAGATTATTAAAAAAGAATGCAAAGATCTAAAATACCGCTTTCAAAACTCTCAAGATATAGCTCAAATTTTTATCACACTTAAACGCTTAAAAAATGAAGATAGTATAGAAAATATTTTCACTAAAACTTATCAAAAAGAGCAAAACATCACACATGCAATAAAAGCTTTTATAGAAACAATTTATAAACTTAATCCTTATAAAAGCTATGGTTATGAGTTTTTCTTTTCAAAAGAATTTAAAACTCCAAAAGGTCCTTTAAAAAGATACAATATGTATCTTAGGTGGATGGTAAGAAAAGATGAGCTTGATTTGGGTTTGTTTAAAAATATCGATAAAAAAGATTTACTTATACCCTTAGACACCCATACTCATAAAGTTTCATTAAAACTTAAGCTTTTAAAGCGTAAGATTTATGATTTTAAAAGTGTTTTAGAGCTTACTCAAAGTCTTAAAAAATTTGATCCACAAGATCCTATAAAATATGATTTTGCTCTATATAGAATCGGACAAAACAAGGAAAGCTTATGGAGCTTGAATTAACTTATTATGTGATTTTATTTTTTGTTGCTGCTTTTGCAGGCTGTGTTGATGCGATTGTAGGTGGTGGTGGACTTATTACTATACCTGCTTTATTTGCTTGCGGGATCCCTCCTCATTTAGCCCTAGCTACCAATAAACTTCAAAGCACTTTTGGCTCACTTACTGCGGTTTTATCTTATAGAAAACATATGAATATAGAAAAAATTGCCTTAGGTATTTTATTTACCGCAATTGGAGCTGTTATTGGTACTTATGCAGTTTTACTAATAGATCAAAACGCTGTTAAAATCATTGTGCTAATATGCCTAGCTTTAGTTTTTCTTTATACTATTTTTAAGCCTAATTTAGGAAATGTTCATAATGAAGCAAAAATGAGCGCCACAAGCTTTCAAGTCACTTTTGGTTTATTGCTTGGCTTTTATGATGGCTTTTTAGGGCCTGGAACTGGGTCTTTTTGGATTTTTGCTTGTGTAATATTTCTTGGTTTTAGTATGAAAAATGCAAGCATTAATACTAAAATCTTAAATTTCACTAGCAATGTAGTGGCTTTAGGGGTGTTTTTATACTCTTATGAAGTACTTTGGAAAGTTGGTATTTTAATGGGTATAGGCCAAGTCTTAGGTGCCTTTGTAGGCTCAAAACTAGTCTTAAAAACACAAGGAACTTTTATCAAAAAACTCTTTTTAACTATGGTTGCTTTAACTATAGCTAAGGTTGCTTATGATTATCTTGTTTAAATTCCTTGACTAATTTGCCACATAGGTAAAAATACACCCAAGGCTAAAACTAAAATCAAACTCGCCATAAAAATTGTCATCAAAGGCTCTAAAACACTTAAAAGTCTTTGAGTGTAATTTTCTTTTTTATGTTCATAAAATAAAGCAAGCTCATAAGTACTCTCATCTAGTTTAGAACTTTTTAAAGCTAAATTTAACATTCTTATCGCAAAAAATTCAAAAAGCTTTATTTTGAAAAAAGCTTGATCTAAATCAAGTCCTGATTCAAATGAAGTCTTTATAATAAACATTTTGTTTTTAAAAAATTGATTTTCTATACCTTCACAAGCAAGCTCAAAAGCTCTTTTTATATCCACCCCTGCTTTCAATAAATAAGAAAAAATCAAGAAAAAACAAAATTTATCTTGATAAAATATTATCTTTCCAAAAATGGGAGAATAAAAAAGAATTTTATGAAAAAACAAAGACTTTCTAAAAGAGTAAGCAAGCATTATAAAAAATCCCATACCTAATAAAATAAATACATAAAAATGTTTAAAAAAATCTCCTAAAACAAAAAGAATTTGAGTGATTTTTGGCAAATCTAATTCAAGTTGCAAAAATAAAGTTTTAAATTCAGGCAAAACCAAAATCATCAGTACAAAAAAAGCTAAAATAATACATGTAAAAACAAAAAGTGGATAAGTTATAGACTTTTTAAACTGCTTAAAACTATGAAGGTTTTTCTCTTTTAGATTAATGATAATCTCAAAAGCCTTATATAAATCCTCCTTACCATCACAAATTTTTAAGACAGCACATTCTCTAGAATTTAAAACACCTCTAAAAGCTTCATTATAAGAGCTTCCATTTTTGAGTTTATTATAAATCACACTAAATATTTTAGCTATATGCACATCATGATTTGATCTTGCAAATTCTAAAATAGCTTCTTGTAAGCTTAATCCTGCTTTTAAAATCATACTTAAATCTTTAAGGATAAAAATAAGCTCTTCTTCTTTAATTTTATGTTTTGTTGTCCCAAAGTATTCTTCAACACTAATTATATTTTCAAATGATTTTTGTGCAAGATTTCTGGCTTCATATAGATTTTTGGCTTTAATTATACTTTGCTTTTGCTCTTTGTTTAAAGCATAAAAAATAATAAATTTTTTCAAAAACCAATCTTTCTTAGCTCATCTACACTTGTTAAACCAAGCTTAACTTTTTCCAAAACATCCATACCTAAAGTTAAAAAGCCTTTTTTTAAAGCATATGTTAAAATATTTTCATAATTTGCATTATTTTCTATCATACTTTTTAAATTATGGTCTAAAAATAAAAACTCAGCCACCATTAAACGCCCTTTATATCCACTATACATACACTTAGCACAACCCTTTGCTTTATAAAATTTTCCTTCAAAAACTTGATTTTGAAAATGAAATTTTTCATCGTTAGCTACTTTACATTCACATAATTTTCTTACCAAACGTTGGGCTATGATCAAATTAAGCGCATAGGCTATTAAATATTCTTTTGCACCCATATGTTTCATTCTAAAAATAGCTTCTATAGCACCATTAGTATGCAAGGTGCTTAAAACTAAATGTCCACTTAAAGAAGCTTTTAAAACTATATCCAAACTCTCCTCATCTCTAATTTCACCCACCATAATCACATCAGGATCTTGCCTTAAAACCGCTCTTAAAGCCTTGTGAAAATCAAAACCAGTTTTAGAATTTAACAAAATTTGCTGAGCATGTTTAAGTTTATATTCTATAGGATCTTCTAGAGTAATGATTTTTTTATTTTGATCAAGCTCGTTTAAAATAGCATGCATAAAAGTGCTTTTACCGCTCCCTGTTGGCCCACAAAATAAAATCAAACCATAGGGAGCATTCATACATTTTTTTAACGAGGTTAAATTTTCTTCTTTAATAAAAAGTCTATCGAGTTTTAAAACATGCTCATCTTGTTTTAAAATTCTAAACACTATACTTTGTCCAAATAACAAAGGCATAATTGAAATTCTAAAGTCATACTTTTGCTCTAAGATTATCTTAGAAAAACTCCCATCTTGAGCTTGTCTTTGTTCGGCTACATTAAGCAAGGCAATGATTTTTATATGCATTAATAAAGCCTGATAAGAATCCACATCAAGACTATGGATATATTTTAATTCTCCATCTATTCTAAATCTTATCAAAACTTCATTTTCCAAAGGCTCCAAGTGAATATCACTTGCTCTTAAAAAACAAGCATAAGTTAAAATTAAATTCAAAAACTGCTCTAATAAAAACTCATCTTTATTTTCATCACTTTTTAAATTAAGCTCTAATTTATCAAGATAGTTTTGAAAGCAAATTAAAAATTTAATCCTTTCTAGTAAGAATTTAAATTGTGTAAAATCACAAAGAAAAATTTTAATAACCTTTAAGCGGTATAAATTTTGTATTTTTTCTAAAATACTCTCATCTAAAGGTTTTAAAGAAGCTATATGAATATTTTCATCATCTTCATAAAAACAAAAAATATTATATTGTTCTATTAAAGAAAAAGGCAGAACATGGAGATATTTTTCTATTTTAAGAGTTTGATTTAAGTCTAAAATTTCCAATTTATACTCTAAAGCCAATTCTTGCAAAGAAAGTTCATTTAAAGCTTTTATTGTTTTTGCATCATTCAAAATAATTTCCTAAAAGTTTTTCATACTCTTCTTTAGCTCTTAAAGCATCTTCATACTTTCCAAGTTTTAATTTAGCATTGATAAAAACTAACCATGCTTCTTTTTCCAACAACTCAAATTCATTTGCCTCAATAGCCCAAAAAACGGCCTTTTGATAATCTTTTATTTGATAAAAATATTTAGCCAAATTTAAAGCATTTTCATAACTTGGGTTATTAATAAATTTTTCATAGAATGTATTTTGCTCAAAACTTTCATTTTGAATATTCATTGCATTCAAAAAAGACAAACAAATTAAAAAATTAAAACATATCATCTTCATGTTCAAAACCTAATTCTTTCAAACTTAATACTTTTTTATCAGCTCTTATTAAACTTGGCTTGATGATAAAAACTATTTCACTAATATCTTCTAAATTTTGCTTTCCTTGAAATAAAGCACCAAAAAGTGGTATTTTAGATAAAGCACTTACTTCATTATGGTTACTAATCGTATTTTTACTAATCAATCCACCCAAAATTAAAGTTTGTCCATCATCAACTTCAACTACAGTAGAAAGCTTTTTTTGTATAGTATCTGGTGCTATATTTCTTGGTTTATTTTGTCTATGATTATCAACACTATATTTAAAATCACTCAAACTAGGATTAATCCTAAGCATAATTTTATGATCATCTGAAATTTCTGGCAAAATATTTAGTAAAATTCCTACAAAAATAGAATAATTATTATAAGTTTCACTAATAGTTGTACCATTTTCAGTACCCTTAGAGCTTTCTTTTACTTGATAATTAATCGTATCACCTATGGAAATAATAGCTTGCTGATTATTAAGTGCCATAAGTTTTGGGTTAGAAAGTACAGTAGTTTTGCCATTTTCTTGTAATAAATTTAAAATAGCCTTAGTTTCAACATTAGCTTTAAGATTAATATTTTTAACACCGCCTTTATTGATTATAAAATCATTATCATCTCCATTAAGTTTAAAAGCAAGCTCTTGCCAATTAATCCCGCTTGAATGACTTTTATTTAAATGTACTGCAACTATACTTACATCAATTAAAACTTGTTTTTTAAGTCTTTTATTTAAATCTTTTAAATATTTTTCAACCCTTGTAAGCTCATACAAAGTAGCATTTAAAGTGATAATCCCTGCATTAGTATTAATAATAGGTTTAGTTGTATTTTCATCTAATAAAGCTTGTATTTCTTCTGAAATTTTTTCCCAAAAATCAAATTTATCCGTGCTAATGACCAAATTATCCGCTTCTTTAGTACTATCATAATCGCCCTGTTTAGGTCTTGAATCCACTGAAGCTTTAGTAATGCTTTGCCCTTCTCTAATAGAGCTTATATAATGCACTTTAAAAGTTTTAACTTGTCTTCCATAAATTTTTAAAATATTTTTTTCATATTCATAAGCAAGATTATTTTCCATCAATAAAAGTTTAAAAATTTCTCTTAAAGACATTTTTCTTATGTGTAAATAATTTTGAGTATGATTTAACTTTTCTCTGGCTAATGAATCTTTTATTATAATACTAAAACCACATTCTCTACCAAGTTCATTTAAAATTTCAATCAAAGAAGTTTTATTTTCTACACTTATATCAAAAAAGCGTTGATGACACTGTGAAGCAAAAACATTTGTAAAAGTTAAGATACTAATAAATAAAAATATTATTTTTTTCATACAATTTTAAAACCATGATTTTTTCTTCCTTTATCAATACAACTTGAGAATTTTTAATCTCAACAATCTTAAAACCTTCAATATCATCATTTAAAGCATACCATTTATCATTAATCTTAACTTTATTAGAAATGATAGCTTGCAAAGAAAAATCAGATTTTATATTTGTAGTCTTTTGAAAAAAAGGATCTTGAATCAAAGAAAAATCAATATTACTGCAATCTTGATTCAAAAATGGGTACTTAGCACCAAAAGCACTAAGCACCCATAAACTCACAAGTAAAAATCGAAGCAAATTTTAATTTTCATTACTAAAATCAGCACTTGCTAGACGTTTAAGTTGTCTATAACGGCGTTGTGCTTCTGCTTTGTTTTTTTCAAATAATTCTTTTGCTTGCTCAGGATTTGATTTTTTCAAAGAATTATAACGCACTTCATTCATTAAAAAGCTTTCATACAAATCCCAATCAGGCTCTTTAGAAGAAATTGTTAAAGGATTTTTACCTTCTGCTTCTAAACGTGGATCGTAAATATAAGTTGGCCAATATCCACATTTTGTGGCAAGTTCTGCTTGATTTCCTGAATTTCCAAGCCCACCTTTAATACCATGAGCTATACAAGGAGAATAAGCAATAATCAAAGAAGGTCCATCATAAGCTTCTGCTGCTATTATTGCTTTTAACAATTGCGCATAATTTGCATTAGAATTTACTTGAGCTACAAAAATATAACCATAAGTCATAGCAATTTGACCCAGATCTTTTTTCTGCACTGGCTTACCTGCTGCAGCAAATTGAGCTACTGAACCTGTTCTTGAAGATTTTGAGCTTTGGCCTCCAGTATTAGAATACACTTCAGTATCAAGCACTAAAATATTTACATTTTCACCACTTGCTAAAACATGATCAAGCCCGCCATAACCTATATCATAAGCCCAACCATCACCACCAAAAATCCAATGTGATTTTTTACTTAAATAGCTTTTCAGTTCTAAAATATCATTTACAGTTTTAATCTGTTTATTTTCTTCTAGCAATGGCACTAACTTATCTCTTAGCTCTAAAGAAGCTTTAGAATCTTCTTTATTTGCAATCCATTCTTTATATAATGCAGAAAGCGCATTAGGAACTTCTTGCATACTTTCATTCATGATTTGCTCAATTTTATGTCTTGTTGTTTCAGTTGCTATTTTCATACCAAGACCAAATTCAGCATTATCTTCAAATAAAGAATTACCCCAAGCTGGTCCATGACCATTTTTATTACTTTTTCTATATGGAGTTGAAGGAGCTGAACCACCATAAATAGAACTACAACCTGTCGCATTAGCAATAATCATTCTTTCACCAAACAATCTAGTGATTAAAGTGATATAAGGAGTTTCTCCACATCCTGGACATGCTCCATGGAATTCAAATAAAGGTTGAGCAAATTGAATACCTTTTGCATTTTCTCTATTTAAGATATTATCTTTATAGCTTACTTTTTTGAATAAATAATCTGCATTTTCTTGCTCACCGTGATCAAGCTCTTCACCCAGTGGAACCATTACTAAAGATTTTTCTTTAGTTGGACACTCATGCACACAAAGCTCACAACCTGTACAATCAAGTGGCGAAACTTGAATTTTGAAATTTAATTTTTGCTCTTTTACGCCTTTTGCATTTAAACTATGTTCTTTTACACCTGCTGGAGCATTGTTTAATTCTTCTTCATCAATCAAGAAAGGTCTAATAACCGCATGCGGACACACTGAAGCACATTGATTACACTGAATACAATTAGTTTCTATCCATCTTGGCACCATAACACCAACGCCTCTTTTTTCATACTCAGTAGTACCATGCTCAAAACTACCATCTTCATAACCCAAAAATGCTGAAACTGGTAAATCATCTCCCTTAGCTGCATTCATAGGTTTTGCGATTTTTTCAACAAACTCAGTGCCTTTATAGGCTATAGTTTCTTCTTTAACTTCATCAGCTAAATTTGCCCAAGAAGGATCAATATCAACTTTTACAAGTCCATCTGCACCCACATCAATAGCTTTGTAATTCATCTCAACTATAGCATCACCTTTTTTACTATATGATTTATAAGCCAATTCTTTCATATATTTTTGCGCATCTTCAAAAGGAATGATATTAGCAAGCTTGAAAAACGCTGATTGCATAATTGTATTTGTTCTACTACCTAGTCCTATTTCTCTAGCAAGTTTTGTAGCATTAATAATATAAAAATTAATTTCTTTTTGCGCTAAAACCCTTTTTACTGCATTTGGAATCTTCTTAATAGTCTCTTGCGCACTCCAAATACTATTTAAAAGGAAAGTTCCACCTTTTCTAATGCCTGCTAAAACATCATAAATTTCTAAATAAGCAGCCACTGAACACGCTACAAAATGCGGTGTAGAAACTAGATAAGTTGAAGTGATAGGTTTTTTAGAAAATCTTAAATGGCTTCTTGTATAACCACCTGATTTTTTAGAATCATAAGCAAAATAAGCTTGTGCATAAAAGTCTGTTTTATCCCCTATAATTTTAATAGAGTTTTTATTCGCCCCTACAGTACCATCAGCACCAAGTCCATAGAATAGGCACTCTATAGTACTCTCATCACCCAAAGAAATTTTTTCTCCCACAGGCAATGAAGTAAAGGTCACATCATCATTAATTCCTATGGTAAAACCATCTTTTGGATTTGCTTGATTTAGGTTTTCAAAAACCGCTAGAAGTTGAGCAGGATCAACATCTTTTGAAGAAAGTCCATATCTACCACCAACGATTAAAGGTGCTTTTTCTTTTCCATAATATGCGCTTTTTAAATCCAAATAAAGTGGCTCGCCTAAACTTCCTGGCTCTTTAGTTCTATCTAAAACAGCTATTTTTTCAACACTTTGAGGCATTACATCAAATAAATATTTTAAACTAAATGGTCTATATAAATGAACTTTTAAAACCCCTACTTTTTCGCCTTTGTTGTTTAGATGATCTACAACCTCTTTTAAAGCTTCAGTCACTGAACCCATTGCTACTACAATGCGCGTTGCATTTTTATCCCCATAATACACAAAAGGTTTGTATTCTCTTCCTGTAATTTTTGAAATTTCTTGCATATATTCATTAACAATGTCAGGAATAGCTTCATAATATTTATTTGCCAACTCTCTTGTTTGAAAATAAATATCATCATTTTGAGCCGTACCTCTTGTTTTTGGATTTTCTGGATTTAGACAGGAATTTCTAAACTCCATCAAAGCTTCACGGTCAAGCAAACGATCAAAATGCGCATAATCCATTACTTCAATTTTTTGGATTTCATGGCTTGTTCTAAAACCATCAAAAAAATGCATAAAAGGTACTCTACCTTTAATAGCTGCTAAGTGTGCAACACCTGCTAAATCCATACTTTCTTGCACAGAATGTGAGCAAAGCATAGCAAAGCCTGTTTGTCTTGCTGCATAAACATCTTGATGATCTCCAAAAATAGATAATGCTTGAGAAGCTAAAGCCCTAGCTGCCACATGGATAACCCCAGGTAAAAGCTGACCTGCGATTTTATACATATTTGGTATTTTTAGTAAAAGTCCTTGAGAGGCAGTATAAGTAGTAGTTAAAGCGCCAGCTTGCAAAGAACCATGAACCGTCCCTGCCGCTCCTGCTTCACTTTGCATCTCTACAACTTTAACCGGTACTCCAAAAAGGTTTTTTTTACCTTGAGAAGCCCATATATCAGTATAATCTGCCATTGGTGAACTTGGGGTAATAGGATAAATTCCAGCAACTTCTGTAAATGCATAAGCTGCATAAGCTGCTGCTTCATTACCATCCATTGTTTTCATTATTTTACTCATCTAATTATCCTTATAATTAAAATAATTACTTAAAATCAATAGCTACTTTATCTTGAATTGTCTTAAACAATGATAAAAAATTTTTATTATTTATGAGTATGGGGTTTGAGTGTGAAATTATCGGATATTTTTTATGTGCTCTATTGCCTCATAAGTATTTTTAAAAAGTGGAATTTTAAATTTAGCTAAACTTTCTTTGCTTTCATAACCACTACTTACTGCTATGGGTTTAATACCCGCATTACAAGCTGCTTGGATATCTAAATGAGTATCTCCAATCATAAATGCATCTTCTTTACCTTTAGATAATTTTTCTAAAGCTAATAAAATAGGTTCAGCATTTGGTTTTGGGTGAGTTACATCATCTCTACCTATAATGACTTTAAAGTATTTTCCTATCCCTAAATGATCTAGCAAAGGTTTGGAAAATTTAGAACTTTTAGTCGTTACAACAGCTAAATCAGCAAACAAACTAGCCTCATATACACTTTCTTTTGCCAAAGAAAGCAAAGAAGTTTGCTCTATATAGATTTTTTGATATACGCTTCTATAAGCATTAATATACTCACTTGTTTTTTCTTTTGGCACTCCAAGTTTTTCAAAAGCTACATCTAAAGGAAAACCTATTAAAGCTTTAATGGCTCCATGATCTCTTAAAGGCTCGCCAAAAGCTTTAAAAGCAGCATCAAAACCATCTAAAATGGCACTTGTAGAGTCTATCAAAGTGCCATCTAAGTCAAACAAAATTGTCTTTTTTAACAAAGTTTATTCTTTAATGAAAAATTTTGCTTCCACGCGTCTATTTTGCGCACGGCCTTCTTTAGTGTCATTGCTTACTTTTGGCTTATCAAAACCATAGCCTTTAGTTGCAATTTTTTCTTTAGCTACGCCTGATTTTTCAAGTTCTTTCGCAACTGCCTTTGCACGCTCTAATGATAATTTTTGATTATAAGCTTTAGTTCCTGTACTATCTGTGTGACCCTCTAAAATAGTATAATATTGTGGGTTTTCTTCTAAAACCTTACCTACTTCTTGGATTTTTTGTGCAAATTCAGGGTTTATAGTGATTTGATCAAAACCAAAATGTCCTTCAAGCGCTATTGTCTTTTCACAACCTATATGATCAAGTAAAGCACCTTTTCTTGGTTCTGGACATGATTTATCGATTTGTTTTGATTGCGGTTTTTCTTCGATTTGTTTAGTTGCAGTTTGAGGAGTTTTTGGAGCTTTATTACCAAAATAAAAACTCAAGCCAACACTAGAAATCAAATTATGTTCACCATTATTGAATTTAATTTGATCTCTTGCTTCAAGTCTTAAAGCCAAATCTTCTCCAAGTGCAAATTTAAAACCTGCACCATATTGAGCAAACATACCACTTTTATTTTCATAAGCTCCATGACTCAAATACTCATAACCTGTTCCCAACAAACCATATAAATATACATGATTAGCCAGATCAATTCCTTTAATAGCATTTACATAAAATCTTGAAACACTAGCATCTGTATGTGTATTATCGTTTGGATTATTATATTTTGCATTGTCATAATACTCTAAGCCAAGTTCAGCCTGATCTAGCCATAAATCATCATAATGATAACCAAATCTCAATCCCACTCCACCATAATTTTTAAGATCTAAATTTCCTTCTGGAGTTGTGTAGTTAAAGGTTGGAGTGATTTCTATTTTGCTAGTATCAAAAGCAAACAAAGCACTAACTAAACTAACCAATCCTATGATTTTTTTCATCGTCTATCCTTAAAAATGAAAATAAATGGGGTATTATATAAAATGAAGATTAAAATAAAATAAGCCCCTTTTGGGTAAGGGGCTTAAATTTACTACAAAAAGGAGGTTTCCCTGATCGGACTTTGAAATTATAAAAGTTTATTATAAATAAAAAATCCTATAATTTTAAACAAAACTAAAATATATGAAAAAATATGATTTTTTTAAAAAATGAAAGAAAAAATGGATCCAAAAATGGATCCAAAAAAGATTAACGTTTAGAGAATTGTGGGCTTCTTCTTGCTTTTCTGCGACCGTATTTTTTACGCTCAACAGTTCTACTATCTCTAGTAAGAAGTCCTTTTGGTTTTAATAATGCTCTAAAATCTGCATCCATAGCAGCTAAAGCTCTTGAAATACCATGTCTTAAAGCTTCAGCTTGAGCGCTGTATCCACCGCCTAAAGTTGTTGCTTTAATATCCATAGAAGTTTCTTGCTTAGTTACTAATAAAGGCTGAACTACTTTTAATTTTATAGCTTCATGTCCGCCAAGCCAAGTGTTTAAATCCATACCATTAACGATGATTTTACCACTACCAGCTTTTACCCAAACTTTAGCTACAGCGGTTTTTCTTTTACCTGTTGCGTATGTTGTTGCCATGATTATTTTCCTTTATTAGCAATTTGAGCAGTATGAGGATGTTCGCTACCTGCATAAATTTTTAATTTTTTTAGCATAGCTCTACCTAGGTTTGTTTTAGGTAGCATACCACGAACTGCTAATTTATATAATTTAACTGGATTTTTTTCTAATAAATCACCAAATTTTTCACTTTTTACACTTCCAAAATACCCTGAATGTCTGTGGTATAATTTATCTTCTGCTTTATTTGCACCTGTGAAAACTGCTTTAGAAGCATTGATAATGATTACATAATCTCCACAATCAACATTTGGAGTATAGCAAGGTTTATTTTTACCTCTTAAAATAGTCGCTACTTCTGTTAAAAGACGACCAAAACGCTTTCCTTCAGCGTCTAAAACGATCCATTCACGTTTTACTTCGTTTGGCTTTGTTATCTTTGTCATCATCTTACCTTTGCCAAAAATTTTTTTAAAATGAGATTATAATTATTTTAACTTAATTAATACTTAATTTAAGAATACTTAAAGCTTAAATATTCTTACCACTATATGAAAAATATTGAGTATGAAAAAATACACAACTTAAAAAATAAAACGATATAGATATCTTATATAATGTTAAACCTCTATTACATCCACTTTATCTTTTAAAACATACACCAAAAAAACCTTAGTGGAAGTCTTAGTTAAGATTTTTTCTATGGCTTCTTTGTAAAGTAAAACTTGCTTTTTATGCTCGTTTAAATTTAAACCTGTTTTATAGTCTATAATGATAGCTTCATTATCATCAAATGCAAGCATATCAAGCTGTTTTTGCTCGCCTTTATAAGTGATGATTTGCTCTTTAAGTAACTTTTTACCCACTAAAAGTGCGTTAAATTTCTCATCTTTTAAAAGCATAGTAAGTCTTTTAAAAAGCTCATCAAAAGCTTCATCATCTAAGTAAAAACGATATTTTTTATACACCATTTGCTTACAAAATTCAAAATTATTTTTAGTGTTAAAATCAAAATATTGTAAAAATTCATGCAAAGCCAATCCAAAATGTATTTGCTCGCTTGTAAAATAGTTTTTAACTTTAACTTCTTGTAAATTTACCTTTTGAAATTCTTCAAAGCTTTCTATTTGCTCTAATTTTTCCAAAGGCTCATTTGTTTTTGAAAGTTGTTCTTCTAAAATGCCTATTTGCTTTTCTTCATAATCTTTAAAATATCCTTTAAAACCCTTATAATTTTCATCATTTTTTATAACAAAAAGAGAATTTTTAGCTCTAGTAAGTGCTACATATAAACAATTTATCTCATCTTCTGTTTGGAGTTTTTTTCTTTTGTCTAAAAAGGCATTATAGCTATCATCTTCAAGGTATTCTCTAGCACTATGTCTGTATTTTATTTCCCAGCCTTGCTCTAAATCATACTCAAACATTAAAGTATCAGTATCTGGAGCTTTTTTGCTAAGTCTATCAAGCACGATTAAATTTTCAAATTCAAGCCCCTTAGACTTATGCACGGTCATAATGCTAACTCCATCATTTTGCGCTTGTAAAGAACTTAATTTACAAGGACTAAATAAAAAATCAAAAAAATTATCAAAAGTACTTGCATGCTCTAAATAGGCGATGAGATTAACATCACTTAGATCAAGCTTTAAATAATCAATCAAGTATTTTAAAATTTCACCTACACTGCGGTTTAGATCAAGCTCAAGATAGCTAAGTTCTTTTTTTAAAATATCATTTACAAAATACAAACTAAACTCATCTTTAAGCACACAAGCCTTTGCATACTCAAAAAGCACTCTTACGCTAATACAATCTAACAAAGGAACATTGCTTTGCGTATAAGCTTTAACGCCATTTTCTTCAAGAAATTCTTGAATCAAAGTGGCGTCTTTATTGACCCATACTAAAATGCAAATATCATCAAGCTTAATGCCTTTTTCTAAAAGTCTATGGATAATTTTTAAAGCTTCTTTAGCACTTGCTTCATAAACAGAACCATTTTTACTAGGGATGTGATTTTGCAAAATTTCTACATACCCGCCTTCTTTAACGCTTTTTTGCAAAGTAAAGCTAGGATTTAAAAAGCTATCAAAAAATTTATCTTTAAAGGTGTCATTGACATAATCAACAATGATCTTTTTACTACGATAATTAGTATCCAAATGCTCTAGCTTAATTTGTGGAAAGTCTTTTAAAAGCTTATCAAAAAGTTCTTTTTTACCCCCTCTAAAACCATATATACTCTGCTTTTTATCGCCTACATAAAAAAAACTTCTGTTTTTTTTCACACCCTCACCTGAAACAAGCTCAGCGATAATAGGCTTTAAAATTTGATACTGCAAGACATTAGTATCTTGAAATTCATCGATTAATAAATGAGAAATATAACCATCAAGTCTAAAATAAATCAAATCTTTATTAGCCTCATCACTAATTAATTCATAAGTTTTTAAGGCTATATCTGAAAAAGTTAATGTATTTTGCTTGGTATTGTTTTCATTTCTTGCTTCTTTAAAATGCGCCAAAAGCTTTGCAAGCATACTTATGCGGTAATTTTCCATTTGATTAAAATATTCTTTTGCATTTTGTATAAGCTCTGCTCTTTTTTGTGAAAATTCATTATCAATGACTTTAGTAAAATAATTTTTATCTAAATTACTAATAATAGGCTTAGCGAAAAAATCTTCCATTCTTTCAAAATTAAAATTTGAAAGATAATTTTTATTTGTGCTTAAATTTTTTGCATAAGCTATAAACTCATCAATATTTTTTTCTAAAGCAGCCTTACTTGGAAGGTAAGCTTTTGGATTTGGCTTAACATCACAATGCTTTATATATAAATTTTCAAGGTTTTTTAAAAAATCACTTTTGCTTTTTGTTTGGATAATGTAATACGCTAGACTTTTTAGCTCTTCTTCGTTTAATTTAGCAATGAAATTTTTATAACTATCTTGACTTTCTATGATCTCAAAATCACTCATAAAACCTAAATTTAAAGCAAAAGAACGAATAATTTGCGAAAAAAAACTATCAAAGGTATAGATATTGAGTTTAGATCTTAAAAATTCGTTTTTACGCTTTTGTCTTAAATCTACAAGCTCTTCTTTGCTTTTGCCTAGCATTCTCATAAGCTCATTGCATTCTGCTTTATTTTCTCCATTTTCAAGCACATCAAATTCTAAAAAGGTTTTAAAAATCCTTTCTTTCATCTCGCTTGTGGTTTTATTGGTAAAAGTAAGAGCTAAAATTTCATTAATCTTAGCTCCCATTAACACCAAGGCTACAAAACGCACGCTTAATGCAAAGGTTTTTCCACTTCCTGCACTAGCTTCTAAAGCTAAAAAAGGCTCAAAATTACAACTCAAAGCTTAAACTCCTTTTTATAAAGCATGGTATAAGGACTATAGGTATTATCATTTCTTTGATTAGTAAATTCTTTTTCTAAAGGCTCTTTTGCAAGCTCATTAAGCATGTCTTTAAGCTCTTGTACTTTTTCACTTTCAGTATTTTCATAAACGATTTTCATATTTTTTAAATCATAAAAACAAGCATTTATATTTTCTAAAGGGTATACACCCTCTAATAAAAACTTATAAAAAGCAAGCTGGTAAGTTTTTTCATCTATTTTCCCAGTTTTATAATCTATGACTAATTTTTCATTTTCATTTTCATCTAATCTATCTAAACGTCCAAAAATAGTAATTTTAACTCCATTTTCAGCGATAAAATCTTTCTTTTGTGAAAATTCACAATCTCTTACCATAAAACCTTGTTTAAAATGCTCATTTTCAAGCACTTGAAATTCTTTAAACATTGCTTGTATTAAAGCTAAATTTAAAGCATCGATTTTGTAATCTTTCAAATTTTTTACAATATCCATAAATTTTTCATAGTCAAAATATTTTGATTTTTTGTTTTGTTTATAGTATTTTTCTAAAGCTTTATGAATAAAACTTCCTAGCTCATTCGCCCTAAGAGTATCTTCTAATTCTTTTGGTTCTTTTAATCCTAAGACATATTTATAATAATAATCTAAGCCATAATTTATCAAAAGGTGGAATCTCGTAAAAGTAAGCTCTTTACTAAAATAATCATGCTTAGCCATTATATGTGTAATTGGCTCAAGGTTAAAATCACACTTGTGTGTTTGAAAGTATTTGATATAGGCATTGTCACTGTATGTTTTATCCTCTATGAGTGAAAAATCAAGCTCACTTAAAAATCTTGACTTGATTTTTTCTTCATTCTCTACATAAGAAATTCCTACTAATTTTGCCTTGGCTATTAGGGTATAATAATAATGTCTTTGTAAATTTTCTCTTTGAGCATGAGTAATAAGTCCTGCTTTTTTTCGAATTTCATTATTTAAAAATAACTCACTTGAAACTCTTTTAGGGATAAACTCATCATTAAAATCAACTATAATCACCCCACCAAAGCTGAGCCCCCTACTTTCTAAAAGCCCCATTACAGTAACTTCACCACCGCCAACACTGCTTAGTTTTTTATTGTCAATTTGCATGAAAAATAACTCTAAAATTTGCTTAAAACTTAAAGTATGTGTTTTTATAAGTTCTTTAATGAATGCAAGCTCTTGATAGATATAATCTTGCAATTCTTGATTGTTAATATCTTCTAGCAAATTATGGATGAAGTTTTCAAAAAAATCAAAAGAGATATTTTCATCAAAAAGCTTTCTAAACTCTATAAAATCAATACCAGAAGGATAAAAATGCAAATTACATAGGTGCTTGTTTAACTTTTGCCTATCAAAAAAATCTTCACTAAGCTCATACTCAAACTCATCATCTTTAGCACTTTCATATAAAGTCTTTAATCTATGATAAAAAAGCGTATGTTTGATACTTTCCCCATTGGCATAGTTTAATACATTGTTTTTATCATAAAGTCTTAAAATATCTACAAAGTTCTCATCAGGAGTAATCACTACAATATCTTTTGCGCTAATACCAGCTTTTAAAAAGCTGTTAATTTTTTCAAAAACAAAAGCAGCTTGCAAAGACCGTAAATTAAAACTTTTATAAGTGATTTTATTTTCTTGCACAAAAGGACACTCTTGTAATATTTGTGCTTGGTTTACATCATATAAATACACATGATTTTCCTTAAGAGAAAGCCCTTGTAAAAAGCTAAGAGAACTTAAAAAATCTTTATTAAATTTAGTACAATTAAATTGCACTTTAAGAGGAAGTATTTCCTTAACTTTTAACAAAAGCTCTACTTCAAAAGCATTCAAAAAACCTTGAAAATCAAAAATAATCTCATCATAATTTTTTAAAAAATCATTATTAATTTCATAATCTAATACTAAAGAAATATCATCATATAAATTTTGTTCATGTAATAGAGTAAGATAATTTTTAAAAAGCTCTTCTAAAATTTGTAAATGTTCATCATACTGAGCATAAGCGTCATAATTTTTTAAAGCACTAATATCCTTTTTCTCCAAGCTAAGTTCTTTAAAAAAACTAAATAAATAAGCATTGTTTTTTAAAAATGCAAAAAAATTACTCGGTATTTTCAAACTTTGTTCTAAATTTTTAGTTTGTTCACAAGCCTTTTTCATCAAAAGCAAACACTCATAATGAGTTGCTTGAAAATGTGGAGAAAAAACTAATTTTTGCATAAATTCAGCTATACTCATAGCCGGATCTACTAAAGTGTCTATTTGTAGTTTTTTCTCATAATATTTTCTTAAAGCTCTTAGTGAGCTAAAAACAAAAAGCTTCATTATTTAGTCTGTAAAAAGAATTTAAAAAATCCTACGCTATTTTCATCTTGAGTGATTTTTAAAAGTATTTGCCAAACACCTTTTTCTTTGATATTAAAATAAAACACCAAATCACCTCCTTCTAACCTTGCTTGTAAATTTTCATCATTTACATTTGTATGTGGGCGTGAAAGTAAAGTTTGAATTTGAAGTTTACTTAAATCATAATCTTTTAAATTTTCAATCGCAATTCTAAGTTCATTTTGCCCTTCATTAATATAATAAACTTGATTTTTCTTATGCATAAAGCTTTCTTTATCTTTAATGCTTAATTTAAAATTTTCATCAAAAGTCTTTTGTCTGTTTTGAATTTCATTATAATTTAATTCTACATTTTGATAAGAATCAAAATAAAAATTATCTTCATATACAGGTGCTTTACTTGCGATAAAAATCGTTACAATACAAGCTATAACAATAAGCCCTAAAGAAATCAAAATGCCATAAGGCCAAAATGTTTTCTGATTTTGCATTTATCTTCCCCTTTTAATTTTTCTTTGCACTAACATCAAAATCGCAACACATAAAAAGCCATAAATTAAAATTCTCATGATATTTAAAGTATCACGATTTGAATTTCCATAAAAAGGTTTTATATTAAAATGATTTGCCACTTGATCAGCAATATCTGCATAACCATTTAAAATAGCAGCATTATAAATGTCTTTTTGTTTAGGATTTGCAAGTATAGGCAAAATCGTTCCTTTTTCAGGGTAAGGACTCAAAACACCTTCTTTATCAAAAAAAGCTAAAGCATCATCACTTGCAAGTATATCCACCTTATGTGAAGCTTTAGAAAATACAAGTAAAATATACGGCTTGCTCAAATTAGCTTCATAGCTCTTTAAACTTTCAAAATCT
Organism: Campylobacter sp. IFREMER_LSEM_CL2127; assembly: GCF_025771745.1. Classification (NCBI taxonomy): domain Bacteria; kingdom Pseudomonadati; phylum Campylobacterota; class Epsilonproteobacteria; order Campylobacterales; family Campylobacteraceae; genus Campylobacter; species Campylobacter sp. IFREMER_LSEM_CL2127. Next base: position 239,731 of record NZ_JAKMQV010000002.1, on the reverse strand, counting down.
TTTTTATCACTTAATGCCAAAGCGATATTTACTCCGGTTAACTCATGAATTTGCTTAGAGCTTGAAGTAATATTTTGTTCTATTGCAGTATTTAAGATATTGTCATTTAATAGTATTTCAGCATGTAAGAAATTAGCAAAGCAAATAAAAACGGCGGTTAAAAAACCGCCTTTAAATATATTTTTCATCCTATAAAAAGGTGATTTACAGTTAAAACTGACCAAGCAGTAACTCCTGCTGCTACAACTAAGCCAGCTATGATTAAGTATTCAAGAACTTTTGCCATAATCATTCCTTTATGATGATATGTTCTTCTCTTTTAGAGTCAAACATTTTAATTTGCTCTGCATTTTCTATTTTATAAGGTTTTTGCATAACATCTTGCTGTGTTTTAAGACCCCAAACAGTAAGTCCAGCTAGAATCGATAGCAATAAAACAGTTGCTATTAACATTCCACTAACACCCGAAAGTGAAAATACACATCTATTTGAATTTTCCATTATTCACCCCTTGAAAGAGAAATTGCATATTCGCTAACTGCTTCTTTTTGAAGCTCATTTAATAAACCATTATTAAAATGAGGCATTACACCTATACTACCTGCTTTACCACGATTTAAAACATCTACTACAAACTCAGCACTGCCATATTTTGTCAAATCCGGAGCAACCAATTGCCCATCAATAGTTCCTTTTCCATCTTCACCATGACACACCGTACAAGTTGCAAAAAGTTCTTTTCCTTTTGCTACAAGTTGAGGATTTTCAGTTTTTTTAATTGCTGAAATTTCAGAAGCAACATAGGCAGCAATTGCAGGGATATCAGCCTCATCTATGCCATTATCAGCTGCACTTAACATTTCACCCATAGGATAATTCATACCCTTAGAACCTTTAGTAATTACCTCTATAAGCCCTTCTTCTGAACCCCAAATGTTAAGATTTTGTGCTTTTCCATTAATACCATCACCTGTAATACCATGACAAGAAGAACATTGAACCAAGAAAATATTCTTACCCATTTCTTGTTTATCTTGTGCACTTAAATTTGCAAATTTTTGTGCAAATTTTTCATTATGTGCTTGTACTTCTTTATTATACTCACCAATTTGAGAATAACTATTTAAAGGATATCCCCAAAGAAAATACCATATACACCATACTATAGCTAAGAAAAACACTACAGCCCAACCAAGTGGTATAGGATTTTTAAACTCACCTATACCATCCCAACTATGCTCGCTTAGTTCACCTTGGCTCTTTTCTTCTTTCATACTTTTAAACAATTTTCCTACCACAACAAGCGTAATTAGTATGATAAGAATTGCTCCAATAAAAGATAATAAATTAACATTATCTTGTAAATTCAACCATTGCATTAAGCACTCCTTTTATTTTGCTCTAAAACACGATCGCTGATTTCATCATGCAATGCCAAATCAGCGTATTTTTCATAGTTTCTTCTACCTGTTTTTTCAGATCTATACAAATGAAACCAATAAGAATACAAAACTACCACTAAAAATACTACAAGAGCAAAAAAACCATAAGCTTGTAGCTCTCTTATTAGTTCTAAATCCATAGTTTTTCCTATTTTAAGCTGTTAAGATACGCAATCAAAGCTACAATCTCTCTAATTTCACCTCTAGCAAACGCATCTTTAACATCTTGGTTTTTCATTTGATCTACTATAGCTTGAGCTTCTGCTTTAACTTCTGCTTGAGCTTCTTCCCAAGTACCTAGTTTTGTACCATTTTCAGTATCATAAGGCACATTGAAAACTTTTTTTACAGTTAGTGCTTCTGCATAAGCTGTTTCTATATTTGCATTATTGCTAAACATATGTTTATAAGCTGGCATAATAGAACCAGGGACAACTGAAACTGGATCCCACATGTGATTTTCATGCCAATCTGTTGTTCTAAAATTACCTATACGCAATAAATCAGGTCCTGTTCTTTTTGAACCCCATAAAAATGGTCTATCATAAGCATATTCGCCACTAACTGAGTACATACCATAACGATCTGTTTCTGATTTAAAAGGACGAATAAGTTGTGAATGACATGCATTACAACTTTCTTTAATATAAGCATGACGTCCTGCAAGTTGTAAAACTGTATAAGGTTTTTTACCTTCAATTGGTCTTGCATTCTGAGCAAAATCAGGTAAAACTTCTACAATACCTGCATATGCAATCACTATAAATACTGCCACAGCAAAAAAGAATGGATTTTTTTCTAACCAACTAAACATATTTTTCCTCCTTATGCTGCCATAGGTGAAGCACTTTTTGGCTCTTTATCAAGCACTCTACCCACTGAAATTGATTTATAAATATTATAAACAAACATGAAAAATCCTACTAAGTATAACAAGCCACCCACAGCTCTAATCCAATAATAAGGAACAATAGCTTCAACAGTATCAATGAAAGTATAAAGTAAGTTACCATACTCATCAGTAGCTCTCCACATCATACCTTGAGTAATACCTGCTATCCACATAGAACTAAAGTACAATACTATACCTGTAGTTTGAATCCAAAATTGAGCTTCCATTAATGATTTGCTATATAGTTCTCTTTTAAACATTCTAGGCACCATGTGATAAAGTGCAGCCATAGTCATAAAGCCAACCCAACCTAAAGTACCATCATGAACATGTCCTGGAATCCAATCTGTAAAGTGTGCTAATGCATTAACTGATTTAATAGAAAGAATAGGACCTTCTAAAGTTGAGAACATATAGAAAGTTGAAGCTAAAATCATAAATTTAATCAACGGACTTTCTCTTAATTGACTCCACTCACCTTTCATAGTAAGTAAGATATTAATTGCTGAACCCCAAGAAGGTAAAATAAGTACAATTGAAAAAACTGAACCCATAGTTTGCATCCAATCAGGCACAGTAGAATAAATCAAGTGGTGTCCACCTGCCCATAGATAAACAAACATTAAGCCCCAAAACGCAAATAAAGATAACTTATATGAGAAAATTGGCTGACCACTTTCTTTTGGTAAGAAATAATAAATTTGAGCAATAATACCAACAGTAAATACAAATGCAACAGCATTGTGTCCATACCACCATTGGACTAACGCATCATTAGTTCCTGCATACATAGAAACACTATGCCACCAATCGCCCATTCCACTTACAAAGTATGTTGGTACAGCCATATTATTAAATAGATAAAGCATTGCTATACCTAGGAAAGTAGCTATATAATACCAAAGTGAAACATATAAAGTTTTTTCACGACGAATTCCAATAAGTCCAAAAATACTTACACCCCATAAAACCCAAACTAAAACTACCAATATATCAAGTGGCCATTCAAGCTCTGCGTATTCTTTTGAAGTACTAATACCTGCAAACAAGGTAATAACAGCTATAATCATAGTGATCATATAAAGCCAAAAATGTAGTTTGCCAACAAACATTAAAAAGCTTGATTCTGCCATACTAACTTTTAGTACACGCTGACCAATATAATACCAAGTAGCCCAAATTCCTGAGAGCATAAAACCAAAAATTACACCTGAAGTGTGCAATGGTCTAAGTCTTGAAAAAGTGCCATACTCACCAGCTAAATAGTTTAAATCCGGATAAGCCATTTGAAAGGCAATAAGCGTTCCAATAGCCATACCAATAACACCAAACAATAAGGTAGCAAACATAAAATATTTAGCAACCGTATAGTCATAGTTTAATGCATTTCCTGGGTGCATTTCCTCTCCTTAAGTTTTTTTCTGCAATATGCAATCGCTATATTATATGATAATTATCATCTTTTTTAGCTTAAAATCACAATGATTAATCATCTATTAAGAATTACAAGTAAATAATAAATTTTATCGAGTTAAAGAAAAACCTATATAAGAAAAATACAAGCCATAAAAAAATATTAAAATATAAGAAATCAAACTAGCTGTTTTTTGGAATTTTTCACTCAGTGTTTTAGAAAAATAAGCAAAAAATACCAAAGCAGGCAGTGTTGAAAGTCCAAAAACAAGCATAATTAACGCTGATAAGTATACATTTTGTACACTCATTCCAAAAGCTATATAAAAATACACCAAGCCACAAGGTACAAAACCATTTAAAAAGCCTAAAAAAATAGTACTTTTTAAAGACTTATTTTGAATTAATCTTGAAATGTTTTTTTTAATGACACAGTCAAAAATTAAAGAGCTTTCAAAAAAAGCTAACAATTTTCCTTTAAAAATTAAAGCAAAAGCTAAAACCACCATAAAAATCCCGATAGTAAAAAGCATTATACCTTTTGCAAATTCGCTAAAAGAAAATAAATTTCCAAAAAATCCAAAAAATACACCCAAACAAACATAGGCAAAAATTCTAGATAAATGATAAGAGAAAATCAAAAGAGAAAAAGGGAGTTTGATCTGCTTTGAAAGCTGAGTATAAGCTAAAATAAAACCTCCGCACATTCCATAACAATGTCCAAAACTAGAAAGAAAAGCTATACTCGCTAAAGCAATAAAATCTAAATTCACAAAAGCTCTAAAAATTCTTTAAAGATGTATTTGCTCTCATGCGGCCCTGAGGAGCTTTCTGGATGGTGTTGTACTGAAATGATGGGATAATTTTTATATCTTACACCCTCTACATTATCACCAAATAAATTTCTATGAGTAATTGTTGCAACCTCTGCTATTTCTTCAGGAACATTATAGTTGTGATTTTGCGCTGTAATTTCTACTGTATTATTTGTAAGATTAATTACTGGATGATTTGCTCCATGTTGACCAAATTTCATCTTATAAGTTTCATAACCAAATGCATTACTTAAAAGCTGGTGCCCTAAACAAATACCTAGCATAGGAATTTTTGCTTCTGCTAATTTTTTAATCTCTGCAATTTCATCTTTTAAAATTTTTGGCTCACCTGGTCCATTGGATAAAAATACCCCATGAATTGCACCTTTTTGGTATAAATCAATCAAATCTTTTGCCTTGGTATTATAAGGAAAAACCTCTACTTCAAGTCCTACACTCACAAGTTCATTTAAAATATTTTCTTTTACACCATAATCAATCACAGCTACTTTTTTACCATTTGCTTTTACATTCTCATAAGTTTTGTTGCCATGATCCCAAGCACCTTTATTATGCTTATAAGAGCTTTTAGTGCTAACTTGTGCTACATAATTTACCTCATCGATTTTAGCACTAGAAAGAAGCATTTTCTTAAGCTCTTCTTTGTCTTTAACTTCAGTAGATACTACAGCTCTTAAATTTCCTTGATCTCTAATCATTTTAACCAAAAATCTAGTATCAATTTCGCAAAGTCCTATTTTGCCATGGTTTTTCAAATAAGCACTTAAAGAATCATTGGCTCTAAAATTAGAATAATCTTCATTTAATTCTCTTATGATCATACCACTAGCAAAAACTTCTTTACTTTCATTATCTTCATCATTAACGCCAACTATACCAATTTCTGGCATTGAAAAAACCACAAATTGACCCGCATATGAAGGATCAGAAATAATCTCTTGATAGCCCGTTAAAGAAGTATTAAAAACAAGCTCACCAAAAAAAGTTCCACTTTCTCCAAAAGCCTTTGCACTTAAAAAAACATCATTTTCTATATAAATATATGCTTTCATAAAAGTCCCTTTTTTCTAAGCTCTTCTTGGTAAAGCTTTTCAAACACCAATTCATATTCTTCAGAACCTGGGATAAGCTTTCTTTTATAATTTGAAATTTTTTCATAAACCAAATCTTCTAAATTTTCATACTCTTTTAAATAAGACATAATACTTGAGAAAATGAGATTTTTCACACGATTTTCTGATACATTATAATTTATCAAATCCTCTTCTACTAAATTTTCTAAAATTTTATGAGAAAGGTTATTGTATCTATCTTCACTATCAAGCATAAATTTAAACTCATTTGCTAATTTTTTCTTAATCATCCAAAACATACTTTTTCTATCTATTTGCATAAACTCGATTTCATCTTCCTGGCTTTCTAAAAGCTCTTTTGCTTTTTCATCAAGCTTACGCTCGTTTAAAACATCTATTTCTATAATCTCTTTTGCTATTTTTAAAAGTTTTTGGCTATCATCTTTAATTTTAACAAAAGAAGAATGCATTAAATCAAGTATTATTTTATTTGCTATATAAGGTATGTGAGCTGGTTTGATACGCATTTATTCACCTTTTTATTTTTATTGAAATAATACTAAAAAAAAGGTAAAAACTGCTTAAAACTTACTGCGAACTTGCATTTTGATCTAAATTTTTTAAAAGTAATGTTAAATCTGAAGCTTTCTTAGGTTCCATTTTTGCCATAATGGATGAAATTTTTCTAGGATCAAGCGAAAGTAGAATTTTTGAAGCTTCATCAGGTTCCATTTCACTTAATATACCTGCAACAGCCACATCTTTCATTTTTGCATAGATTTCTGTAATACGCCCCATAGTTTTATCATTAATCGCTTGGAGATTTTCTCTAGTTGCTTTCAATATACGTTCATTTTGTTCTTTTAAGCTTTTGATTTGCTCTAAACTTGCATTAATATCAGCTTCTTTTTGTACCAAAGCTTGCATTTTTTCTTTTTGTAAAGCTTCAAAAGATGCCCTATATGCTTCTAAACTTTGTCTTGCCTCATCATATTCTCTAATTTGTTCTTGCATTTGCTCTTTTCTTGCTTCAAAATATTGCTCACAATTTTGTTGCGCATTTACAAAATTTAAAAAAATTAATAAAAATATTATTTTTTTCATTATTTATCCTTATTAAAATGCCTTGTTATAGCAAGTTCGTCTATAAATTTTTCTTCTTCTTTTTGTAAGGCTTTTTGAATCTTTTTTAATTCTTCATTTTCTAAAACTTTGATTTTTTCAAATTCCAAATGAGCTTTTTTATATAAATGCTGATGATGCGCTAATTCTTTTTTGGTTAAATCCAATTTTTGTTTAACCCTTTGCTTGCCTTCTCTTGCAATTTCTTGCAATTTTAAAGACGATCTTAACAAAGCTATCGAGCCCTTATCGGCTAAAGTTAAACTTTCGCAAGTTTTTGAGGCTTCTTTAAGCTCTTCTTCACACTGCAAAAGCTTTTGTCTTGTTTTGGTTAAATTTGCTTCTGCTTTATCAAGCTGTTGTTTTCTAAGCTTAATCACAGAAGAATATTTGCTTTTCATAAAATGATAGTATCTTCTCTTTCAGGGCTTGTAGAGATATAACCTACTTTAACACCACTTAATTCTTCCAAACGCTTAATATATTTTTTAGCATTTTCAGGTAACAAATCATAATCCCTAATCCCTGCAACTTTATCCCAACCTTCCATTACTTCATAAATAGGTTTAGCATTTTCTAAATCACAAGGCACATAGTCTATTTCTTGCCCCTTATACTCATAAGCTTTACAAATTTTAACACTTTCAAAACCATCTAACACATCAAGTTTCATCAATGATAAAGTATCTAAGCCATTTAATCTTGCAGTATATCTTACCGCAACCGCATCAAACCAACCACATCTTCTTTTTCTACCTGTACTTACACCGATTTCTTTACCAATAAGTCCTATTTTTTCACCATTTTCACCTAAATCTTCACTTGGAAAAGCTCCATTTCCCACTCTTGTTGTATAAGCTTTTACTATACCTATAACTTTTCCAATTTCTTTTGGATTTAATCCCAAACCACTTAAAGCTCCAGCCGAAATAGTCGTCGAACTAGTTACATAAGGATAAGTTCCATGATCAATATCAAGCATTGACCCTTGTGCACCTTCTAATAATACTTTTTTATCCTCATCCAAAGCTTTCCAAAGCATTCTTGTGGTATCTGTAATATATGGCGCTAGCACTTCTTTAAAGCGTTTTAAATCTTTTAAAATTTCATCATAACTAGGCATTGCAATACCTAAAACATCAAAATAAGTTTTTTTAAGTTCAAAATCTTTCATTAAATTTTCACAAAGTTTTTCAGGCTCTAGCAATTCCCCTACTCTATGTCCATTGCGACTTATTTTATCTTCATAGCTTGGCCCTATGCCTTTGCCTGTTGTTCCTATAGCTTTATCGCCTTTAAGTCTTTCTCTTGCTTGATCAATCAAAGCATGGTGATTTAAATTTAAATGAGCTCTATCACTTATAAATAATCTTCCTTCTAAATTTTCAAATTGAGCCATTTCGCTAATTAATACATCAGGATTAACTACAACTCCATTTCCTATAACATTAATACATTGCTTATTCAAAACACCTGATGGCATTAAATGTAAAGCGTATCTTATACCATCAACCCATATAGTGTGACCTGCATTATGTCCGCCTGCACTCCTGCAAACATAATCATAATTTTCACATAGTTTATCAACTATCTTACCTTTACCCTCATCACCCCATTGGATACCAACGACAATATCTGCTTTACTCATGAAAACTCCATTTTGACTTAAATTTGGCGAGAAGGTGAGAGAATCGAACTCCCCAAAAAGTAGTCAACTACCCTTTCATCTGATTTGAAGTCAGTGGCCATCACCAGATAAGCTAACCTTCCAAAAAGATATTATATCTTAATATTTTTAATTAAAACAAAAACCAAATACGTAAAATTGAAACTATTTTTAATAATATTTTATTTTGTATAAATTTATTAGCTATAATGCTAACTTTATTAGTGTCAAGTTTTGACAATCACAATTTTTGGATACAACAATGCATTCTTTCAAACAATCTTTTTTTATAAATTTTTGGGATAATTCCAAAGGCATGATTATGCTTGGAATTTTAAGTGCTATTTATTTTGGAATTTTTGGTAGCGTTTGGGCAGTCACTGGCGAAATGACGCGCTGGGGCGGAGAGTTTTTAGAATTTTTTGGCATAGACTTAAGCTCTTATTCTTATTATCAAAAGCAAAATTTAAGTGGCAGTCCCTTAACAAGAATTGATGGTATTATGCTTATAGGTATGTTTATAGGGTGTTTAAGTGCTGCATTTTTAGCAAATAAATTCAAATGGCGCTTACCTGCTAGCAAAATTCGAATTTTTCAAGCTATTATAGGTGGAATTTTATCCGGTTTTGGTGCAAGACTTGCCTTTGGTTGCAATTTGGCAAATTTTTTTACAGGTTTACCTTATTTTTCTTTGCATACTTGGGTTTTTACCTTATTTATGATTTTAGGGATTTATTTAGCTGTTAAAGTTTGCAATCTAACACCTTTTAAACCAAAAGCTAAATTACAATGTGTATGTAAAGAAAATCAACCGTTAAAAACACAAAATAAAACCACAAAGATATATTTTTATATAGGACTTGGCGTATTTATAATTTTTATAACTTATGTTGTATTTATACTACAAAAGCAACCTTTAAATATTAAAAACAAAGAAAGTATTCTTCCTTTAGCGTTAATATTTGGCTTTGTTTTTGGTTTTATCATATCTAGAGCTCAAATTTGCTTTACTTCTTGCTTTAGAGATTTATTTTTATTTGGTAGGGATAATGCCATAAAGGGTGCTTTAATAGGTATGATTATAGCTTGTTTAATAGCTTTTGCATTTATCTTACAAGGGCACACTAGCAAAATAATAGAAATATCACCAAATATTGCTTTAGGTGCTTTTTTATTTGGCTTTGGGATAGTTTTTGCCGGAGGATGCGAGTGTGGCTGGATGTATCGAGCTTGTGAAGGACAAAGTCATTTTATTATAGTAGGTATTGCAAATATTATTGGCACTATGATATTAGCTTTAAGTTACGATCATTTTCCAAATTTCTTAACAGATGGAGTAAAGATTCATCTTTTAAATGAATTTGGTTATTTTAATGGTTTAGTAATCAATTTAATTTTATTTGCAATTTTATTTTTATTTATATTAAAGTTTAAAAAATCATTCTTTTTCAAACAAAATAAAAAAGGAAAAATATGATTATTCATTATAGTTTAAATTTAGAAGGTGAGGCTTGTCCATACCCTGCTATAGCTACTATTGATGCCTTAAAAGAACTAAAATCAGGTGAAGTCTTAGAAATTTTATGTGATTGTCCACAAAGCATTAATTCCATACCGCAGGATGCTAAAAATCGTGGTTTTGAAATTCTAGAAATAAATCAAGATGGTCCAACGCTTAGATTTTTAATTCAAAAGCCTTAAAGGCTTTTGAATATATATTAAAGATGTTTTAACATTGTTTCATAAGCTGCTTTAGTTCCTGGACGAACTTTAGTTACCAAGCTCACTAAAACAATCACAATAGATGCAGCTAAAAATCCTGGAATGATTTCATAAATAGGAAAATTAAGCCACTCAGCTAAGAAATTTTTATATGCTACAACTACAACTGCACCTGTAATCATACCTGCAATAGCAGCATATCTAGTCATTTTTGACCAAAATAATGAAAAGAGCATTACAGAACCAAAACTTGCTCCAAACCCTGCCCAAGCATAAGCTACTATGCTTAATACGCTTGAGTTTTTATCAGTAGAAATAACAAAAGCTATCACGGCCACTGCTAAAACACCAAATCTACCTAAAGTCATTACCATTTTATTAGACGCTTCTTTATTGAAAATTCTTTTATAAAAATCTTCTGCTATAGTCGAACTTGAAACAAGCAATTGTGAACTTGCTGTACTCATAATAGCTGCCAAAATAGCGCTTAATAAAATACCTGCTATCCAAGGATTAAAAAGTAATTGTGACATTACGATAAAAATCTTTTCAGGATCTTGCAAACTAAGTTCAAATTTACTCACATAAGCTATACCTAAAACACCTATCAAACAAGCACCAATTAAAGATATAACCATCCAAGAAATTCCTACAAAAGTAGCAGTTGGGATGTCTTTAGTTGAGCGTATAGACATAAAACGCACCAAAATATGCGGCTGACCAAAATATCCAAGCCCCCAAGAAAGCGCTGAAACTATACCTAAAAAGCTTAATCCTTCTCCCATAGAAAAAGTATTTGGCTTAATTTCTTTGACTATATTAACAGCTTCACTAAAGCCGCCCAAATGATAAATCATCACTATAGGCACGATAATCAAGGCACTCATCATCAATAAACCCTGAATCAAATCCGTCCAACAAACTGCCTTATATCCACCCAAAAATGTATAAGCAACTATAATAACAGTTCCTGTAGTTAAAGCATAATCATATTGAATTCCAAAAGTTGCTTCAAAAAGTTTTGCTCCACCTACAAGTCCTGAAGAAACATAAAAAGTAAAGAAAATTAAAATAACAATAGCACAAACCACTCTTAATATATGCTTATCATCATCAAATCTTGTTTCAAAATAATCTGGAATGGTAATAGAATTTGCAATCACGCTAGTATAAATTCTAAGTCTTTTTGCTATAAAAGCCCAGTTTAAAAACGCTCCTATACTAAGACCTATTGCAATATAACTTTCAGCTAAGCCACTTACATATAAAGCTCCTGGCAAACCCATTAAAAGCCATCCACTCATATCAGAAGCTCCAGCACTAAGTGCTGAAACTACCGGCCCCATAGAACGACCACCTAAAAAATAGTCCTCTGAATTTTTATTTTGTTTATAAAAATAAAATCCGATAAAAAGCATTAATGCTGAATAAGCGACAAACATTATCGCAATTTGAGTATTAATTTGAACAACCTCCATTTTATCTCCTTTTTATATTATTTTAAAGCACGAATGCCTAGATTTCCATAACGATGGAAAGATATACTTAAAGCTTTTTCATTGTGATATAAAAGCAACTCAAAACGTCCATTCATTAAAGGCTTAGCATTAGCGATGATTTTTGCGCAACTTGCTGCCTTTATGAAAATTTCATCATTAACATCTAATGGAGCAAAATAACGAATTCTTTCATAATCAGCTATTTTGCTAATGAAATTTTCTTTACTTTCTTTAAGGAATAAAGTTTTTGAACTAATTTTTTGATTAATCTTTTGCACAAGATCTATTTTTTCATGTTCATCATAACTTAAAATAAGATCAATATTTAGCACACTAGCTGCTAAAATAACTCCTAAAATATCTTTTAAGCTATCATCTTTATGCACTCTATAGGCGATATTTTTAACCTTTGTATAAGAGAAAAGATTATCCTCGCCTCTTATATTGACATAATCTTTCGCACTTGCAAATTCATGTTTTGCGTGGTAAGCATAGCTTCTTGCCATAGCTTTAATGACTTCAAAATCGGCTTTATCTTTCTCATTTAAATCCAAGCTTAAAGCATTTAAATTTGATACTAATTCATTGTCTAAAACATTTTGATCAGCTTGACTTTGCTCTATATCTAAAAATTGGGTAATGTAATTATAAATTCCAACTTTTCTACCAAAACCAATGGCTGATTTTTTAATACCACCAAAAGGTTGTCTTAGAACTATAGCTCCTGTTGTTGGTTTATTAATATAAATATTTCCTGCCTCTATGTGAGTATGAAAATACTCCCATTCTCTCTCATCTAAACTTTCAAATCCTGCTGTAAGTCCATAACCTGTAGAATTTACTATATCAATAGCTTCTTTTAAATCTTTTGCTTTCATTACAGTTAAAATTGGTGCAAAAAGCTCATTCATGTGCGTAAAATCACCTTTTTTAGTACCATACTTAATCCCTGGAGTTAGAAGATAAGGATTATCATCTATAAATTTAGGTTTTAAAGCCCAACTTTCATACGGAGCTAATTCATCTAAAGCTTTTTGTAATTTCACATCTGGTTTATCTGCTAAAGCTCCAAGTTTATTTTTAAACACAAATGGATTTCCAACCGCCATAGAACTAGCAGCATCTACCAAAGTCTTTTTGAACTCTTCATCATTATAAACTTCTTCTTCTAAAACTAGCAAAGAAGTAGCAGAGCATTTTTGACCTGAATTTGAAAAAGCTGAATGAATGATATTTTTAATCGCACTATCACGATCAGCAAATTTAGAAACAATGGTTGCATTTTTACCGCCTGTTTCGGCACTTAAAAGCAATGTTGGATTAGCTTTGAGCATTGCATAAGCAGTTTCTTCTCCACCAGTTAATACTGAAAATTTCACACTTTGATCAACAAGTAAGTATTTTGATATATCACTACCTTTAGCAGGTAAGAAAATCAAAGCATCCTTAGGAATTCCTGCATCCCAAAAGCATTTACAAAGCATATAACCTGTTAACATCGATAAAGATGATGGTTTATATATCACTTTATTTCCTGCGGCCAAAGGCGCTGCTATGGTTCCTACTGAAATACCTACTGGGAAATTCCATGGCGCAATCACCACGCCTATGCCTTTTGCTTTAAAAGTCGTATTTGGATTTTGCTCTTTTAATTTTTCTAAAGAATGTGGGTAAAATTCTAAAAAGTCTATAGCCTCACTAACTTCAGGATCAATTTCTAAGAAAGTTTTTCCTACTTCTAAAGCTGCTATACCTATTAAATCTCCTCTACGCTCTCTAACAAGTTGAGCAGTTTTTGCTAAAATTTTATAAATTTCATCATGACTTAAATCACTAAAATTTGAGCTCTTAGCTACATCTAAAGCGTATTTGATCTCTGCTTGGCCTGCTAAGTGTGCTTTACCTATAGTGCGATTTTTGATTTTATCTTTAACTTCTACTACTTGTAAATTTTCGTTTTTAATTTCTTCTTTTGCAACTGGATAGACATCATAATTTTCTAAATTTTCATACTTAGCTCTTATACCCTTAGCCCATTCTCTATTTGCTTTTAAGATAAAATCTGTGTCAGGTTCGTTTTTAAATTCTTTACTCTCATAAGAACTAATAGCCTTTGTTTCATTATTTCTATCTTGAGTTCTATGGGTAGAATTATCCAAACTAGCAACACCTTCTAAAGATTTTAGAAATAATTCTTTTTGTATTTGCCAATTTTTATCATTAATTTTAAGATTGAAAAAATATCTCATGAAATTATCTTCACTAGTATTTTCATCAAGTCTTCTTACTAAGTATGCAATAGCATTGTTAAAATGTGCTTCATCACAAACTGGTGCATAAAGTATAAGATCATGCATTTTAGAAAGCTCATAAGAGCATTGTAAACTCATACCCTCAAGCATTTCAAAAGTAAAAGATGATAAAGCTCCAGCTTGTGAAATTCTAGTATAAGCATAAGCAATTTCAAATAAATTATGACTTGCAATACCTATATTAATATATTTATGATTATCTCCCTCTAAGACAAAATCAAGCATTTTTTTATAATTACTATCAGTGTCAATTTTTTTATAAAAAGTAGGTAGAGCCCAACCTCTTTGTGAAGCTATAGTTTCTTCACTTTCCATATTCGCTCCTTTAACAAAGCGAATTTTTATAGGCTTCATACCTTTTAAAACTCTTTCTTTAGAAAAGGCAAAAAGTTTTTTCAAATACTCATAAGAATCAGGCAAATAAGCTTGCAAAACAATACCTGCTTTAATATCGTATTTTGCAACACTTTCCATAAAAGCTTCAACGGTTAATTCTAAATCTCTAAATTCTTCCATGTCAAGATTGATAAATTTAGACACACCTTGCTTTTTTTCTTCCTCTAAAGCAAGAGCATATAATTTATCCAATCTTTTTACCACCTCATCTTTAGAGTATTCAAAATCAATGATATTGATTTGGGAAAAAATGGTAGTAATTTTAATAGAAATATAAGTAATATAGCTTGTTTTTAATGCTTCTTCGTATTTTTTCATCCTATAAGCACTCTCAGCTTCACCCAAAACCTCTTCACCAATTAAATTTACATTTAAAGTGATTTTATCTTTATCTTTTCTTTTACGCATATGAGGCTCTAAAACACTAGGATTTGCATCTAAAACCATAGCTTTAGTATCTTCTCTTAAATGCTTAATAAAAAATGGCACACTAAGAGTCGGTGCAAATTTTCCAAAATTTAAAAATGAAAAAAGTAAAAATTTTTCAAAAGCACTAAAAAAATCAGCTATACCATATTTGTTTAAAGTATGTTCTATAAGCTCAAAACTCGCACTTTTATCTTTACATCTAAAAGAGCGATCTAAAAGCTCAATTAACATTACTTTATTTTTAGGATTGTTTAAAAGTTTTTGCATTTTGGCATGAAATTCTTTTTCGCTTTGAGAGATATTACTTTCTATCTTTCTTTGTAATTCTTCAGCTAATTGCAAAGCTTTTTGTATCATTTTTTCCTCCACTTTAATAGTTAATATGTATTTATGATACAAAAATTGCAACGAAAATCAACATATATTTATTTGTAATTTATTTTTTTATGTAAAAAAGTAACAAATATAAACATATATTTTTGATTGTAAATAAAATATTAGCGCAATAATAAATAATTATGAGTATTTCTTACACATCTAGCAATAATCTTTGCCTCTATATTGTGATCTTTCAAAATTTTTAAAGCTTCATTTGCTTCATTTTCACTCATACTAGCTAAAAGTCCACCTGAAGTTTGAGGATCAAAATACACTATATTCTCATCTTTTTCATTTAAATTTTCAACCCAAATTTTTAGACTATCTTTATTTTTATAAGCTCCCACTGGGATAATCCCTATATTAGCCATTGACAAAACTCCATCCATTAAAGGAATTTCATTTTTATATACTTCTATCATAATTTCTTTATTTAGCATTTCTTTTAAATGCCCCAAAAGACCAAAACCGGTAACATCACTTAAAGCACTAAGACTGTTAAATTCCCTCAAAATACGACTTGCATAAAGATTTAAAAAACTCATTTGTTCTACTGCTTTTAAAATCTTTGCTTTTTCTAGCAAACCAGCCTTGATAGCAGTACTAATAATACCACTACCTATAGGTTTAGTAAGTAAAATCACATCACCATCTTTTGCGCTATTATTAGCTATAAATTTCTTAGGATGAACTACGCCTGTTACACTAAGCCCAAAAATAAATTCATCATTTTCTATAGTATGCCCACCTACTAGCACAGCACCAGCTTCTTCAACCTTAACTCTAGCACCTTCTAACACTTCAAGTAAAATTTCATTATTAAAATGACAAGTATCAAAGCCTACAATATTTAAAGCATTAATCACCTCAGCACCCATAGCAAATACATCACTTAAGGCATTTGCAGCAGCTATAGCGCCAAAATGATACGCGCTATCAACCACAGGTGTGATAAAATCAAGAGTTTGCACTAAAGCTAAATCTTCATTTAGCTTATAAACACTTGCATCTTCATTATTATCAATACCACTTAAAAGGTTTTCATGCGGTTTTAAAATGCCAAGAATTTTGTCAAGACCCACCGAGTCTAATTTGGCAGCTCAACCCGCAGCTTTTACATATTGGGTTAGTTTTTGATCTTTATATATCATAAAGAGATAATCTTTGCCTTTCCAAAAAGTTCATTTAAAATTTCATAAGCATTACCTATTTTACCTATTTTAAGCTCTTTGCTTTTGCCAAAAAATTCCAAACATGCCCCACAACTATAAATTTCAACTCCTAAATTTTCAAGTTCTTTCATGGCTTCAAATGCCATATGAGAGCAATCAGTATTCATCAAAACACTATCATTAACACAAAGGATTTTTGCAGGTTTATTTGGTAAATCTTTTAGGGTTTTTAAAAAACCTAGCATTAGATTTTTTCCAAGTTCTCCCTCACCTACCCTATCGCTTTTTAAAAATAACACATTGTATTCTTGTAAATTTTGTTCTTGATTATGAGCTATATTGCCATCTTTTACAATGCTAATAATACTCTCATCATCTAAATCTTTAACATTAAATTCCAAATTTAAAGATTTTAAAAATCTCATTACATTTTCTTTAGAAGCTTGAGAGTTTAAAAGAATTTCTAAATTTTCATTTTCTTTTAACTCTTCTAAAGCTTTTTTTGTTTCTATCACAGGACGTGGACAAGCTAAATCTCTACAATCAATTTTCATCTTTTACCTTTTTTATTTAATGATATATTGTTATAACTTGTATTCAAATTAAGTTTTATCTTTTTCTTGATTTTTCTTGAAAAATAATTCTTTAAAGCGTTTATTGGTGTATTCTTCTACATCTTGTTGTAAAATTTTAAAATTTTGAATTAACTCATAAGCTCTTGGAGTAAGTTTGCTACCCGATTCACTTCCTCTTCCTTTTTTAGCAATAAGTAATTCTTCTTTCATATTTTTTTCTAAATCTTGTATATAAAGCCATGCTTTTTTATAATTAATCCCTAGTTGTTTAGCTGCTTGGGAAATACTTCCACATTCTCCTACTAATTCTAAAATATCTGTTTTACCTTTACCAAAAAGCAATTCTCCATCAGGATTTTCTACCCAAATTTTACTTTTTACATGAAATTTTTTACCCTTTTTTTCTTCAAAACAACCAAGTTCACAGTATTTAACATCAATTTTATAAGTTTTAAGTGTAGCTCTCATATCAGCCATATTAAAGTCTTTAGCACATTCTAAAGCATCTTTGCATGATATGCGACGCTTAGAATCTAATTTTGTTTCTAATTTTTCCAAAATTTCACTTTTTGCTATATTTTTATTTAACTTGCCAAATTGACCTAGCTCACAATCTGAAATTTTTACGCCTAATTCTTTTATAATGGCTTGAAAATCTTCTTTAGAGTATTGTTTTAAAAGTTCTAGTGCTTTTTTACAAGTAAGTTTATTATTTTCATCAAGATTTTTTTGAATTTGTAAAATTAGCTCTTCCATGAATTAGCCTTGGATTATAAGTAGTAAAAAAGGGTGCTTGTACACCCTTTGAGTTATTTTGCATCAAGTCCTAAATTTTGACCCTTAAGCAAAACTCTTTTTCTATACATTGCACTAACTTCAGCTGCATCACCGACCAAAAGTGCATTTGTAGAACAAACCGCAGCACACATAGGTACTTTGCCTTCTGCGATACGATTTTGCCCATAAAGTTCTCTTTCTTCATGAGAGTTAGTAGGCTCAGGACCACCTGCACACATAGTACATTTATCCATTTCACCCTTAATGCCAAAAGCACCATCTCTTGGAAATTGTGGAGCGCCAAAAGGACATGCATAAAGACAATACCCACAACCTATACAAGTTTTTTTATCATGCAAAACAATACCATCAGCTCTAATATAAAAGCATTTTACAGGACAAACTTGCTCACACGGAGCGTCTGTGCAGTGTTGGCAAGCAAGAGTTGTTGAAAACTCTTTGCCTTCTATACCTTCATTTAGAGTGATTACTTTTCTTCTATTAATTCCTACTGGTACTTCATGCGCACTTGAACAAGCTACTTGACAAGCAAAGCAAGAAATACAGCGATTATTATCTACATAAAATTTCATTCTAGCCATAACTTACCCCTTAAGCCTTTTCAAGTCTGCAAAGCCCTGCGTTAAACTCAGAAATTTGCGTATTTATATCAAAACCATAGTTAGTAACCGTGTTAGAACTCTCCCCTATAGTATAAGGCTTAGTACCTTCAGGATAATTGTAACTTAAATCCACTCCTTGCATAATACCTGCAAAATTATAAGGCAAGCAAATTCTATCTGGTGTAACTGAATGATTATGCACACATTTTACTTTAATCTTAGTACCTTGTGGCGAGTGAATCCACATCATATCACCATCATTTATACCATATTTTAAAGCAAGTTCAGGGTGTACATTAGCAAACATCTCAGGTGTGATTGCAGCAAGATATTTACTAGTTCTCTCAAGCATACCCGCGCCACTTAAATTTACTAAGCGCATACTTGAAATAATAGTTGGAAACTCTTTACTCCAATCTGTTTTTTGTTGCTCGCTAATAAATTTACTTTCAACCCTAAAGTTTTTCTCTTGATCACCCCAAGTAGGATATTTTTTAACCAAATCCCAGCGAGGCGAGTGAATAGGCTCTCTATGTAGTGGAATAGGATCAGCAAATTCCCAAACTTTCATTCTCGCTCTTGCATTACCTAAACAACAAGCACTTTTTTCCCTACATTTTTCTAAGATTATACCTGAAATATCTGTGCTCCAGCTAGCGCCCATTAATTCTTTTTCTTTATCGCTTAGTTTAATATTAAACACTTTTTCGATATTTTCTTTAGTGATTTGCGGGTAGCCACCTTTAACTTTACATCCTTTTGGAGTAAAGGCTTCATCTGCTAATTGAGAATGCCCATCATGCTCTAAACCAAAGCGATTTCTAAAGCCCATACCACCTTCTTCATAAGGAATATCCGTGTTCCACATGATAGAAGTACCTGGGTGTTGTTTATCCCAACAAGGCCAAGGTAAGCCATAATATTCACCTTTAACTTCACCACCAATACCTCTTTGAGTATCAGGATCAAAATGTTCCCAATTTTGTTGGTGTTTTCTTAGACGTTCAGCTGAAATACCTCTTAAGCCTATACTTAAAAGACCATTACTCATTTCTCTTGTGGCATCATCAGGCCATATGAAATTATCATCACTATCATCTCTTGTTTGTACAAGTTTATGATCTTTTAATTCCATTTTCATACCACGAGTGTATTCTTTATAAAAACCAAATTTTTTAGCAAAAGCAAACATAATCTCTTGATCTTCTTTACTTTCATAAATTGGTTTTACTACTTGAGAACGCCATTGCATAGCACGGTTAGTCGCTGTTACATAACCTTCTGTTTCAAATTGAGTACAAGCTGGGATGATATAAATACCATCTGGACGATCTGCTAAAACCGCTACTTCATTTACAAAAGGCTCAGCAATTACGATCATATCAAGTTTTTTAAGTGCTTCTTGAATTTTTACCGTATGTGCCATAGAAGTAATACCCGTTCCTTGCACCCAAAGTACGCGGATAGGTGAGTTAGAATAAGTTTTTTCTTCATGTAAAACGCCTTGCCACCATTTTGCTAGCGAAAAGCCTTTTTCATGCATCCATTCTTTAGAATAAAATCTTGAATTTAAATACTCTCTTTCAACATTCCATACATTAGAGAAGTGATTCCAAGCATTATCATCAAGTCCATAATAAGCTGGTAAAGTATCTGCCAAACAACCCATATCAGTAGCACCTTGAACATTATCATGCCCTCTGATGATATTTGTTCCTGCGCCTGGTTTACCTATATTACCAAGAACAAGTTGCAAGATAGCTAGAATTCTTGTGTTAGAGCTACCTACTGAGTGTTGTGTAATACCTAAAGCCCAAAATAGCGTAGCAGGTTTGATTGTAGCTAGCATTCTTGTGATTTTTTCAAGTTGAGCAGCTGGAACGCCTGTTACATCTTCTACAACTTCAGGAGTCCATTTAGCAGCTTCTGCTTTTATTTCTTCAACCCCATAAGTTCTGGTTTTGATTAATTCTTTATCTTCCCAACCGTTTTTGAAGATCAAATGAAGCATACCATAAACTAAAGCTATATCTGTACCCGGACGAATTCTTACGTATTCATCAGCATGTACTGCAGTTTTTGTAAATACAGGATCTACAACTACCAATTTAGCATTATTACGATCTTTTGCTTGCAATAAGTGTTTAAATCCAATAGGATTAGCCACAGCAGTATTTGCACCAAAAATAATCATCATTTTTGAGTGTTTAGTCACATCACCAAAATGATTTGTCATAGCGCCATAACCCCATGTATTCGCCACACCGGCGACTGTTGCGCTGTGTCAAATTCTAGCAACGTGGTCTATATTATTAGTACCCCAAAATGCTGCAAATTTTCTAAAATAATAAGCTTGTTGGTTATTAAATTTAGCCGAACCTAAAAACATAACGCTATCAGGTCCATTTTCCTTACGGATTTCAAGCATTTTATCACCAATTTCATTGATAGCTTGCTCCCAAGTTAAACGCACCCATTTACCGTTTTCTTTTTTCATAGGATATTTAATACGCTGTTTTGATTTAGTAAGATCGATTTGATCTATCCCTTTACAGCAGTGTGATCCTTGAGAAATAGGATGTTCTATAGCGTTTTCTTGACGCACCCAAACTCCATCTTGTACTTCTGCTTTAATTCCACAGCCTGCACTACAGATACTACAGATTGTTCTAACAATCTTAGAATCTGGATAAGGATTTGCTACTTCTTGTTCACTTGCAGCTCTAATAGCTTTGTTTTCACTACCAAAAGCCGCACTTCCAAGACCAGCAATACCAGCAAGCTTAAGAAAATTTCTTCTTGCTAATGCCATCTTCTTCCTTTCTTAATTAGTAAGCTATTTTGTAGTATTTTTCCCAATGCATAGTTTTTTTATAAAGCACTTCTTTTTTAGTACTTTTTCCTAAAACTACGGTATTTTGCTCTTGGTAATCATCTTTGGCTAAAGCATTAACGCTCGCTCCAGCTACTACCCCTAAAGCACCAATTTTCAAAGATTTTTTTAAAAAATCCCTTCTTTGATTGGCCTCCATGTTCTCTCCTTTGAAATAAAAGTAAAGAATAACTATAAATACTTAATTTTAAAGTATTTACACACTTAAACATTATAACTTTTGCATATTTTCACTTAAGATTTTATTTAATTTCTATTTTCATAAAAAGATGATTTTGATAATATGTATTTTGGTAACAAAATACATATTTATTTTTATAATTTGCTAAGTTCTTCTATATTTGTTTTACTAAATTTAGTAGGAAGTCTTGGTTCGTAAGGAAGTCTTTGTAAAGCTTCATCTGCTATACTTTTACCTTCTTTTTTTATAGGTGCTTGTACTTCTAAATAAGCTCTTTCGTTTGTAAAAAAGACTTTCATAATATTGGCAATAGCAATGTAAAAATTTGAGTTTTTATGGATTTGTAATTTTTCTATAAACTCATCTATTACAGGGTTTATCACAAAGCGAAATAATTGCTGTGCAACTTTTAAATCATGCTCAATAATACTTGCCATAAAAGCAAACAAAAAGCCAAATTCATCTTCACTTTGTCTGCAATCTTCTTTTTTTCTAAATTTGGTTTTTCTAATGATTTCACAGGCTTGAAGCTTCATTTTGCCATCATCTCTACCCTCATCATAAAAAGAAGCGCTAATAGGCACATTCACGTAAGAAAAATCAAAAAATACTCCATTTTGTTCTTCTTTAAAACTTGCAAAATCGCATGCGCTAAGTTTTTCAAAATCAGATTTTAAACTATCATCTAAAGGACTTTGAGCTAAAACCAAAACTTGCTCGTGCCAAATTTTAAATTCATTTTCATCGATAAAATTAAAAGCTTTTGAAAAAAATTCATAAAAATATTTACGCGAAAGATCAATATCTTGTATCATTAATTTTCCTTGTTATTTTTATTTGATTATAACAAGGAAAATTTAAAAAAATCAAGTGAGATTTTAAAATTTTGTTTTAGAATCGTAAGTAAATGATGGATTGATTTGTTTTTTATCGCTTAATTCTTTATACCAATAAGAATGTAAAATATAAACTTCCTCTTCTTCTTTATAACCACTAATCATAGAGTGGATACTTCCTTTAATAGCAAATACAGCCATATAAATATGAATAGCAAAAAATACCGCACATAAAATACCCAAAATATTATGGATGATAGCTGAAGCTCTTAAAATATCTATATGAGAAATTCCAAAAATAGATTGTAAAGAAGTAGAATTAAAATCAAGGAAAAACATAAACGCACCGGTGATTATCATCAAAAATCCACCAAAAACAGCTATATAATACCAAGATTTTTGACCAAAATTAAACTTGCCAGCAGGCACAGGTTTTTTCTCTTTACTTAAATATCCACCAACCATCATCATCCATCTTAAATCATAACTTGCAGGAAGCATTCTTTTAATCCAACATAAAAGCATAGGAATGATAGAAATGATAAATAAAATAGTAGCAATGCCATGTAAGTTTTTACACATTCTTACAAAAAATCCACCACCAAAATATGATCCAAAAATCATAATAAGACCGGTTGGCACAAGGATAATCCAAGAAATTGCCGCTACAAAATGAAACAATCTTTCAAATACCGAAAAGGCATAAATTTTCTTACCATCATGAGAAAATTTCTTTGGACCTATGACCATATAATGCAATGCAAAAGCTGAAATTACCACTATAAGTATAATCAAAACAGCACTTGCAATATATTCACCTTGTAGTTTAGTCCACAAAGCACCAAAATTTTGATAACTTTCTATATTCATCACTCTTTGCACATCCCAAATTTGAGTATTTTTAACTTCAAAATTTTCTTGAGCAAATAGAAAGTTAAAACAGGCTAAAAGAGCTAGTATAACCCTATGCATAAATTACTCCTAAACATTACACACTAGCCAAAGCTTAGCGTTGTAGTTTTGTTAATTTTCAGTTTCCATTTTTATTTTAAAAAAAGTTTTATTTAAAAAACATAAATTTGCAAAAAACTACAAAAAAACTCAATTTTTAGTTTCTTTTTGAATAATTTTCATAACCAAATTCTCTTACCATAGATAAATTTTCATTCTTATCTAAGAACATTAAATTTGGAAGTCTTACTCCATTAAAAGTGGTGTTTTTAACTATAGAATAATGAATTTGATCTAAAAATACTATTTTTTGCCCTATTTTTAACTCTTGATTAAAAGCATACTCACCCATGATATCCCCTGCTAAGCAAGTATTACCACCAAGTAAATAAGCAAATTCATTTTCTTTTAACTCGCTATATTTTTCCCCATCACGGCTTGATAAAATTCTAGCATTTAAAACCTCACTTGTATAAGGCATGATGATAGTATCTGGCATATGAGCTTCACTTGAAGTATCTAAAATAGCTATTTTTTTCTCATTTTCTACTATATCTATCACACTTGCAACTAAAGTCCCACACTGCCAACCCACAGCCTCACCTGGCTCAAGATATACTTGCACTCCATATTTATCGCTAAATTTTTTACAAAGATCAATTAGTTTTTGCGTGTCATAACCTTCTTTTGTAATGTGATGACCCCCGCCAAAATTAATCCATTTCATATTTTTAATAAATTTTGAAAATTTAGCCTCAAAAGCATTTAACACAAGCTCTAAAGAATGCGCACTTTCTTCACACAAAGCATGAAAATGAAGCCCACTTAAAGCACTTAAATCTTCATTTTCAAAATCAATCGCACGAATTCCTAGTCTTGAAAATCTACCACAAGGATTATAAAGTTCTTTTGGAGCCACTGAAAGCTCTGGATTACAGCGCAAACCAAGAGACTTTTTACTTGCTTTGTCTTTAAATTTTTTAAACTGATTAAAAGAATTAAATACTATATGATGTGAAAGATCGATGATTTCATCTATTTCATCCTCTTTAAAAGCAGGTGAAAAAGTATGAATTTCTTTATCCATATATTCTTTTGCAAATTTAGCTTCCCAAAGCCCACTGCAAGTACAACCTGATAAATACTCACCCACTATATCCATAGCACCTGAAAAAGCAAAACCCTTTAGAGCAAGTAAAACTTTTGCTCCACTTTGCTCGCTCACTCTAGCCAAAAGCTCACAATTTTTTCTAAGTTTATCTTCTTCTAAAATATAAGCAGGGGTTTGAAAGTCTTTATCTAAATGATTTTTAATTAGCATTATTTATCCTTAATTTTTGATTTAAAACCACTTGTATAACAAATCATATTAAAATTATATCTTGTTTTTATAATTTACAATCATTAATCAAATAATAGCTATAATCAAAATCCAAATCAAAATTAATTTAGGAGTAAAAATTTAATGGATAGAAGGTTATTTTTAAAATTTAATGCTTTAGGTTTAGCAAGTATTAGTAGTGCTTATGCAATGGGGGATCATTCTCATCATAATATGCACTCAAAACATACACAAAAAGATACAAAAGAAATCGATACTTCTTTTATCAAACTAGAAAATCCAAACATTAAATTACTCGATGAAAAAGACTTTCCTAACGGACAAACATTAGCAAATTTAAAACTTCTAAAAAACACAAGCACAAAGAAAAATTTCTTTAGATCAAGTATAGAAATCAAAGAAAGTCAAATAGAACTTGTTAAAGGTAAAAAAACAAAATGCTTTACTTACAATGGCTCTATACCTGGACCTAAAATAGAAGTTTATGAAGGTGACACTGTAGAAATTTTGGTAAAAAATAGCTTAAAAGAACCAACTACTATCCACTGGCATGGACTTGACATACCACCTGAACAAGATGGTAATCCACATGATCCTATCATGCCTGGTAGAGAAAGAATTTATCGCTTTAAACTTGGAGAAAATTCAGCAGGAACCTACTGGTATCATCCACATCCACACTACACCACAGCAAAGCAAGTTTATAAAGGTTTAGCAGGGGTATTTGTAGTTAAAGCTAAAAAAGATGCTTTGTCGCATTTACAAGAACAAGATTGGGTGATTAGTGATTTGCGTTTAGATGAAAATGCACAAATTCCTGATAATAATTTATTTGATTGGCTAAATGGTAGGGAAGGAAATTTAGTTCTTATCAATGGACAATTAAAGCCAAAAATAACACTTGACAAAGCTCAAAGAATTCGTATTTATAATTTTTGTGCGGCAAGATATTTAAATTTACGCATTAAAGGTGCTAAATTTATTTTAGTAGGAACTGATGGAGGGCTTATAGAAAAAGGTATTGAATTAGATGAGTTATTTTTAAGTCCTGCTTCAAGAGTAGAAGTACTAATCAAAGCAAGTAAGGGTGATTTTAAACTTGAAAGTACTTATTATGACCGCGATAAAATGCTTGTTAAAGAAGAACCTTACACTCTTATGTTAGCTGATCTTAAAGTAGAAAAAACTATAGAAAACATACCTGAAAAATTACGCGAATTTCCACCTTTAAAAGAAGCTACAAACTTTAAAGAAGTGATTATGAGTGAAGATCATATGCAAATGCATGGTATTGATAAAAAAAGTGAAGAAGAAATCAAAAAAAGCCTTGCCTCTATGTTTTTAATCAATGGTAAAACATTTGATATGAATAGAACGGATTTAACCTCAAAATTAAATGAAGTAGAAGAATGGGTAGTAAAAAATTCTTCACATATGGATCATCCTTTCCATATACACGGAACACAATTTGAACTCATATCTTCTAAATTTAAGGGTAAAATAACAAAAGCAAAATTCAGAGCATTACAAGATACGATTAATGTAAGACCTGGGGAAGAATTAAGACTTAGAATGAGTCAAAAATTTACCGGTATTAGAATGTTTCACTGCCATATTTTAGAGCATGAAGATCTTGGAATGATGGGAATTTTAGAAATCAAAGAATAAAGGTAAAAAATGGTAAAAGTTGAATTTCTAGGGCCAATTAACAAAGAAAGCTTAGAGCTAAATGTAAATAATCTTAAAGAATTAAAAGCAATTTTAGGGCAAGATGAAAGCTTAAAAGAATGGCTTGAGCTTTGTGCGGTTGCTTTAAATGATGAAATGGTTTTTGATGATGAAGCTACCTTAAAAGATGGGGATAAAATATGCCTACTTCCGCCGGTTTGTGGAGGATGAGTTATGTTTGAATTACATCAAGGAGCCTTAGAAATTCCTAGCATTTATGCTAGATGGTATGAATATGCTAAAGATAAAAACTGCGGAGCTTTGATCACATTTTGCGGTATAGTGAGGGCTGAAGATGAGATTGAAGCTTTAAGTTTTGATATATATGAGCCTTTATTAAAAACTTGGTTTGAAAAATGGTGCCAAAAACTTGCAAATGAAAATGTAAGTTTGATGTTTGCTCACTCTATCGGTGAGGTTAAGGTGCATGAGAGTTCTTATTTTGCTGGGGTTTTAAGCAAGCAAAGAAAACTAGGACTTAAGCTGATTAATGACTTTGTAGAAGATTTTAAAGCAAGTGCGCCTATATGGAAATATGATATCATCAATGATGAAAAAATTTATGCCAAAGAACGCTCTTTGAAACTTCAAGGAGCAGGAATTTTAAGCACTAAGGACTAAAATGCTAACTTCTTATAGTCAAAGTTTAGACATACTTCATTCACATATAAAAGCATATGAAAAGATAGAAAACATCGCTTTAACACAGTGCTTAGATAGAATTTTAGCCATTGACATCAAAGCTTCTACTAACAACCCTCAATTTCCCACTGCTTCTATGGATGGCTATGCAATTAAATTTAGTGAGCAAGATGAGCCTTTGTCTATCATAGGTGAAGTACCTGCGGGAGTTTTTCCTAGCTTTAAAATACAAAATAAAGAATGTGTTAAAACCTTTACAGGCTCTTTAATGAGTGATGGTTGTGATACCTTAGTACCTGTGGAAAAAGTAGAAGTTAAAAACGATGTGATTTATATAAAAGAAAAAGTTCCACAAGGCTTTGCTGTAAGAAAGGTGGGCGAGAGCTACACCGAAGGTGAAATTTTACTCACTAAAGGTACAAAACTAGGCTATAGCGAGATAGCGCTTTTAGCTGAGCTTGGATACTTTCACATTAGTGTTTTTGCTAAACCTATCATAGGCGTGCTAAGTAGTGGAAGTGAGATCAAAGACTTGGGCGAAAGCTTAGAGCACCCTGCACAAATTCGCTCATCAAACCATATAGCCATAGCTAATATGGCAAAAAAACTTGGTACTGAAGCTAGAATTTTCCCACTTTTAAAGGATGATATGCAAAAAACTCCAAGTGTTTTAAAACAAGCACTTAATGCGTGTGATATTTTAGTTACCACTGGTGGAGTTTCCATGGGGGATTTTGACTTTTTAAAGCAAGCTGTTAAAGAGTATGAAATCATCATAGATAAAGTCGATGTAAAGCCTGGCAAACACATCAAAATAGCCAAATTTGAAGATAAATTCATCTTTGCGCTACCGGGTTTTCCATACTCGGCTATGGTGATGTTTAATTTATATGTAAGAGAACTTTTAAATGCTTGGCTTTTACAAGAAAAAGACTATGTATTTAAGGCATTTGCAAATACTGACTATAAGAAAAAAAGTTCGCATTTAGAATTTGTAGCTTGTAATGTAGAATTTAAAGATGGAAAAATTTATGCAAATTTAAAAGGCAAAAAACAAGGCTCAAGTGCCATCATCAACAACCTTAACCACAAAGCCGCATTAATGATAGCACATGATAATATAAAAGAAAATGATTTGGTGGATATAATTTTTATGCCTTGATTTATGCTAGATGAGAGCTTATGCGTTGTCCTTTTTTATCAAAAGTTACAATCCAACTACCTTCTTTTATACTAACACTAAAACCTGTAAATCCTATCAAAGCATCACCTTTGTTTGTATTTACTGGCTTACTATAAAGCCTCCTATTTCCATCATAAACTTCTACCCATGAACCACTAACTTTAGCCAAAGTAATAGCCATTTTTTCTCCTTTAATTAAAATCGAAGGACGATAATATCAAAAAAAACGCAAGAGCCAATTAGTTATTTTAAAAATTGATGATTTAAAGCAAAATTTAACAAGGATATAAAATAGATAAAAAATTTAAATGATTTTTTTAAATTAAGAAAAGAATTTTATACTTTCTTTGATGAACATATACCAAAAATGGAAAAAGTTGATATTTTTGATTTTTCTAAAGCAAAAACCATGGGGTGCAAAGGAAGTTTATAATCATTTTATAAATTCGACTATGCTATAAGAAAATGCTCGCTTGGTATTTATAGAGCTTTTGATATTAGCTATAATAAAGATATAAAAAAGATTTCTAATGACAAAGTATAAATTTTTAACTTTTATTAAATTTTAAAAAAGATTTTTTAATCTTGATTTTTAATAAATTCGCTTTTATTAAATTCTTTAAAATTATACCAAGCTAAGACATTATAAACAAATCCTATAACAAAAAATACAAATCCTATTAAAATAGGCAATGTTAAAAAACCATAAAAATACATTTTACAAACTTTTATAAAATAAGACTGATTAGCTACTCTAGCTATCTCATAAAAAATTCTTTTTAAGAATTTAAAATATAGCAAACAAAATAAAATATGTATAGCCAACAAAAACGGAGTAAAAAACATTAATAAAAAATATTCTTCATTTAAAAAAACATAATAAAAAAATAAAATCATAAAATAAAGTAAAATAAAATAAAAAAATAAAATAAAAAGTGTTATAAAATAATTCTTGAACAAATTCTTAGCACTAGTATAAGTTTTTAATTGATATAAAACTATCATATATAATGTCGCGCTAATTACACTTAAAAAACCCATATAAGGCATAAAAGAACATAAATAAAAAGTTAAAGAAAAAAGGGCTATAACCCTCACATTTTTAGATTTCTTTTTTATATCTATCATTTATTACCTCTTAAACTAGCTTGAATTTTTTCAAAAAGCACTTTTGCTTGTTTTTGATTTTGCTCTAACTCGCTTAAAATTTCCTCTACTTCACGCAAGGTTTTTTCTTCTTTTACGTTTGGATTTTTAGCACTTAAATCATAATTTCTTTCTTCAAGTTCTTTTTTGCTTACCAAATAAGAATTAGCCGTGATTTTTCTTTCTTTATAACATTTTAAAAATTCTTGCAAATGCGTGTATTCTAAAGGTTTGTTTTTGGTCAATTTAAAAGGAGGCACAAGCTCATAGTAATATACACTTTCATCATTTTCACCACAAATGCTTCTTTGTCCTTTAGAGAAAAAAAGCACATTAGTTTTTACCGCACTATAAGGCAAAAACACCCCACTTGGCAAGCTTAAAACACATTCAAGGTTAAAATTTTCTAGCAAGTCTTTTTTTACACTCACAAAGGCATTTGAATTTTGAAAAAGCACTCCTTCAGGCACCACTATAGCACATCTTCCATTGTTTTTCAAAGACTTTAAAATATGCTGCAAGAACAAAAGCTCGGTAGCGTTTGATTTTACAGGAAAGTTATTTTGAATTTGATCTTTTTCTTTACCACCAAAAGGAGGATTTGCTAAAATCACTTCGTATTTTTCATTTTCAGTTATGTCTGTGATTTTTTTATTTAGAGTATTGGTTTTGATGATATTTGCGGACTTAACCTCATGTAAGATCATATTCATCACACCCATTGCATAACTTAGCGGAGTTTTTTCTTTACCAAACAAGGCATCATTTTGTAAAAATTCAAGTTCTTCCACACTCAAATTTGCTTTTTTCTTTTTTGCCCTATCTTCATAAAGAATATGCAAAAAACTCTCTACTAAAAACCCACAACTCCCACACGCAGGATCATAAATTCTCTCTTTTGCTTTAGGGTCTAGCACCTCCACCATAGCTCTAACCAAAGGTCTTGGGGTATAAAACTCCCCGCTATTTCCCCCATCGCTTCCCATGTCTTTTAAAAGCTTTTCATAAACCTCACCTAAAGCAAATACATCACTTTCTTTGCTAAAACTTAGCTCATCGACTAAATTTATAACTTCTCTTAAAGTATGGCCATTAGCTATGCGGTTGTCTATAAATTCAAAAATTCCGCCTATCTTATACTCTATGCTTTTGAAATTTTCATTATCTTTAAAACTTTTTAGGTATGGAAAAAGCTCATCATTTACAAAGCTTAGCAAATCACTTCCACTTAAAGCATTTTTTACATCAAGCTTTCCTTCGCTTGTTTTAGGTGCTGCCCAAGCCCTCCAACTAAATTTTTCTTGCAAAATAGCCTTATAAGGCTTTTCATCTAACTCAGCTTCTAGCTTTAACTCTTCTTCATAATCATCTAAAAATTTCAAAAAAAGCACCCAGCTAATCTGCTCACTATAATGCATAGCACCGCTTATGCCATCATCGCGTCTTAAAATATCTGTGATTTTATCGATTTTACCTTGCATTTAAAAAATTCCCTTTCTAAAAAGTCTTAAAAGTTCTATATTAATATAATAATTATTTCTACCCATTTTAATGCACTCTAGAACCCCTAAATTTTCACAAATTTTAAGGTATTTTGAGGCACTTTGCCTAGAAATATCTAATTTATTTATCAAAAAGTCTATCTTTGTATAAGGATGAGAAAACAAAAGCTCCACAAAGTCTTTGCTGTAAAAATTCGTTTTATTTTGCAAAATTTCACCTACATCAGACATCATTTTTTCTATTATAGTAATGGTTTTTATCGTTTTTATAGCAGTTTGCTCTACACCTTTGAGTATGTATTCTATCCATTCTAAAATTGCACCTTCATCACGTACTTTTTGTAAAAGATTGTAATACTCTTCTTTGTTATTTACTATATAAGCGCTTAAATACAAGATAGGCAAATCAAGCAAGCCTTTATAAACCAAATAAAGTATATTGATAATCCTGCCTGTTCTACCATTACCATTGTAAAATGGATGTATGCTTTCAAACTGATAATGAATGATTGCCATTTTTACCAAAAAATCAAGTTCATCTAAAGTATCATCGTTGATGTATCGCTCCAAATTTCCCATAAGTTCTTGTATATCACTAGGATTTTGCGGGGGCGTGTGTTTGATTTCTCCTGTGGTATGATTTATCAGTGTAGTTCCGCTTTGTTTTCTAAAACCTGCATTATTTCTTTCTAGTCTTTTTTGAATTTCTAAAATATGTGCATTTCTTAATAATTGCTCTTTTTTTAAAAGCTCATATCCTTTTTTTAAAGCATTTTCATAGTCTTTTACTTCTTTTGCCGCTCTTGTAAGTTTACTTTCATCAATTTGAGATAAAAAAAGTTCATCGTGAGTGGTAATAATATTTTCTATCTCGCTAGAATCTTTAGCTTCTTGCAAGATCAAAGCATTGATTAATATATTTGGATTAGGCATGCTTTTGCTAAATCCATTTAACTCCGCTAATTTTCTCGAAGCCCTAATGATGAGACCATAAGTATTTGCATTTAATTCTATATCTAAAGGAAGTTTTGGTGGTATGAATTCTTTCATAATTTTTCCATATGTTAAAATTTTTTAAAATTTTTAACATTATAAAAAAATATGTTAAAAAAATCAAAAATTTTTAACATATCTAGCTAATGTGTTAAAATTTCTAAAAATTTTTAACATTTATAATCTTCCTTGAAAAGCTTTATCTAGCAAGGACTTTTTAAGCTCTTGTAGATTTTTTATCTGCATTTGATAGTTTTGCTTTAAATTTTTTACATGAGAAGAAAGCTCATTTAAATAAGAAGCGATTTGCTCTTGTTCTTTGAGTGGGGGTAGCGCAATAGGACATTTTTCTAAAATATTTAAATTTAATTTTGCAGCATGTGTTCCACCACCAACTTTATTATTATCAATCCACCCTTCAATAAAATAAGAATTCAAAAAATAAACCAAATAATCACTTATAATTTTAACTTTTGGTTTTAAAAGCCCTAAGCTAACGAAAATACTAAATTCAAATTCTAAAGAAATTTTTATAGCTTTTCCCAAAGTTCCAATACGACAAATTAAAATATCTCCAAATTCAGGCTTAGCTCTTTTTATAAGTTTGTTATGCTCTTCTAGTGAAATGTATTTGATATCACTTAAATCAAAAAAACCTTTAGAAATATTTTTAACAGATAAAAAAGGAATCCCTGTTTTTATATAGCTAGGTGTTTTGTGTGTTCCATCTGTAATAAAACATATTTCCCCTAAGCTTTTCCATTCCCAACCTTGTGGGAGTTTGTAGTTTTCCTTAGTATTATCCTTTAAAGGGTTAAAAGCTTTTTGCAAAGCACTTTGCATTAACTCATCTAAATTTAGCAAATCTTGCTCTAAAATTTTTATACTCTCATCTATCTTTGCAAAACTCTCATCTAAAATCCCCACTATCCTTTCTTGCTCTTGTAAAGGTGGTAGGGGAATTTTAATTTGCTTTAAAATTTTGACACTAGCTATATTTTTAATTGCCGAACCCAAAGTAGATTCTAAAATTTTTCCCTGCATTATCGGAGAATTAAAATTATAAATAAAATAACTATTTAAAATTTTTGTATTATCTAGTCTTATTTTTAAAAGAGCTTGATTTATAATTCCTATTTCAGTATTTTTAGGCAATTCAACTATTTTTCCTAAAGTTCCAGAACAGCTAATTAACAAATCACCTTCAATCGCCTTAAATGCTTCTAATTCTTTAAATTTGTCATAAGAGATAAAATATCTTTTCCAATGAGGGTCATTATTTATAGCATTATATTGTTCAAATACTCTAATACCATTTTCAACAAAAAAACTTTTTTTTAAAGCACTTCCAAATGGTCCTCTTTTTATGGAATACTTATCGTTTGACAATATTCCGCCCAAGCTTCTCCATTCCCAACCCTGTGGTAATTTTGTCATTTTATTTTGCATTATCATTTTCTTCTATATCAAGGCTTTTTAATAATGCCTCAAATTGTTCTTTGTCTTTATTTTTAATATTTTCAATAATAATATTAATAACTTTATGTATTTCTAATAAATCTAAAGGCATTTTAGCTCTTTCAATATTTTCTAAATGAGAAAATTCGTTAATTACTCTATTAATTAAAATAGCATTCTCTTCTCCAAAAAAAATATAATATTTTGTCATTAGATTATCATTATTTGGATATTTAAAATACATATAAGTATCTAAAAATTTTCTAATATTATTTGCCAAACTATAATATGAATCTATAGTAATATTTGTGTTGTTATGGTTTTTAAAAATTTGCTCAAATAGATAATTAAATTCAGTTACATACTTACGAATATAATCAGGTAAAATTTTAATATCACTATTGTTTGTTTTTTCTATCAAATACATAAAACTTTTTTTATCATTTTTATCGTATCCTGTTAAACTTTTTAGGTATCTTAGAAAATCTAAATTATGCGTTGATATAAAAAGTTGAGAATATTTGTTATCTTTAATCTTTTTTGCGATTTTAGTTTCTATTAAAGAGAAGATGAAAAATATATGATTGCTATCAAGACTAGAGATAGGGTCGTCTATCCATATTATAGGATTTTTATCTTTGGCGCTTGCATCTTCTAAACTTGCTACAAAATAACAAAAAGCTACCAAGCTACACTCACCCTCGCTTAAATTCTTAGCTTGCTTGCCATTTCTTAAAATCTCAAATTCTCCATTTAATTGTCCTTTATCATCTTTTTTTGCTTTTAATTCTAATAGATTGTGCCCAAAATATGATTTTAAATATTTATTTATATTGCTTGTAGAAGTTTCTAGATTACTAAGCTTTGCCTTGTAATTTTCTATTCTTTTATTTAAAAGGTTTATTTTGTTGTCTTGCGTTTTAATACTTTCTCCCAAAGTATTTATATTTTGTTGTAAGGTTTCAATTTCATCTTGTATAGCAAAATAATCGCTATCTTTAGCAAACTTTGCTACTTCATTCAATCTTAATCTTTCTCTTGCTTCATTTTGATTTGTTAATAATTTTTCTGTGTATTCATCATTTTCTTTGCATAAATTTTCAATTTTATTTAATATTAAAAATATCTCATCTGAAAAATCATTAATATTTTCTAACTTTATGGGAGTAAAAACATCTTTTTGCTTTTCTTTTAATTTTTCCTCTATTACCAATAGCTCTTTGTTATAATTCGCAATAATTACTCCTAGTTGTTCTTTTAAGACAATAAAACTATCTTTATAATTAGAATAAAAATTTTCATATTCAATATCTTGCAATATTTTTTTTAATTCTAGTTTATAATTTTCAAAATTATCTAATAAATATTTTAATTCTTTTTCAATCTGTTCTTTTTCTCCACTATCATCTTTTGTGTTGTTTTCAATCCAAGCTATTCTTTCTAATGTTAAAGGATTATTACAAAATTTACATTGCTGTGTAGATAAATGTTCTTTATGAAATTTTAAACCTTCTTCCAGCCATTGTCTTAATTCGCTTGTTAAATTTTCTTTAATGATAATTTCTTTTTCAAGAATTTCTGATGAATGTTTTAAAATATTTTGAAAATTATTTTTATTAAAATTAATTGTAAAATTTATATTTTGCTTTTCTTTGTCTTCTAAGATTTTTACAAGTTTATTTTGTGTTTCATCGTTAAGAATATAGATATTTACATCATTTTTAATTACAACTAAATCTTTTTCTAAATTTCTCTTGTTATAGTCATTACCTTGTTTTGTCAAATTTGAACTACTTTTTATAACTTTAGCTTTATTTGTAAGGTTTTCACTTAAAGTTTTCATTTTATCTTGTTGTTTTTTAGAAATATCATCTTGATTTATTTGTATGTTTTTTAACTTCTCATTTATTTTTGCTAAAATTTCTTCTCTTTTTTCAATCTCTTCTTTTATATTTTTTTGCTCCACCCCTATACTTTTAAAACCTTTTATATTACCTTTTTTATCATATAAATAATTTAAGTTTTCCTTTGCAAAATCGCTATTATAAACCCTAATGTCTAAATTAGAATTTATTACATCATCTTGGTTGAGGGAGCTACCATTTTCTAACTCTATTGTAAATTTTCCTTCTAAAAAATCTTCATTCTTTTTTTTAAGTTCAAAACTTCTAGCTATCCTTGAAAGTGTAGTTTTACCTGAATAATTTCTACCATAAAAAATATTAATTATTTTAAATTCTTCAAGATTAACATCCCATTTGAAATTTTCATAAGAACCAAAATTTATTTCATTAAATTTTAAAATTTTCATTTTTCACCCCGCATAAATCTCCCTTTGTAAATCATCAATGCATTGTTTTAAATTTTCCATACCTTCAAATTCACTCACTAGCTCTTTTACGCTACCTAAAGAGCTAAGATCTATAAGTGTTTTTAACCCACTATCAAAGTCTTTTATGCCATACTCTTGATACCTATCTAGTAAAAATTCCACAAGCTTTAAGGCTTTTTCTTTTTGGAAGCGTTTTAAAAATGCACTATTTTTTACATTTAGCACGCGTTCATGGCGTGTTTTTATCTCGCTGTTAAAGCTTAAGTGTGCTAGCACATCATACACATCGCAGTCTTTTTGCTCAAAAATCACTGTCAATTCTTCCAAAACCTGCTCGCTTATGCGGTCTTTTTCAAGTTTTTGTAAAAATTCTTTTCTACTTGCTTGGTTACTCCAAATCTCGCGTAACCTTGCCTCATCGTTATAAAATTCTGCTAGCTTTCCTACTAAAAATTCCAAAAATTCTTTTGTGCTAAGTGGCTTGTCGCTATCTCCTATGTAGCTTGTCGTTATATCAAGCACTTTTAGTTTGGTGCCTTTTAAATGCACGGTGACTTCTTTTTGCTTGGTTGTTTCTTTAGGCTTGCTTTGCTCTCTTTTGTTTTGTATGGTTTTTACTTTGGTTTTTTCTTCATCTTTGATCTGCTCGCCATCCCATTTAGGATCATAAAAAAGTCTTGTTACTCCGGTAAAATCTAGTATAGTAAAAAAGTCTTTTCCCTCATACACCCTAGTGCCTCTTCCGATGATTTGCTTAAATTCTATGATAGAACCTATATTTGCCAAAAGCACTATGTTGCGGACATTTCTAGCATCTACTCCTGTGGTTAGCATTTTAGAACTAGTGAGTATCACAGGGTAGCTTTTGTCATTATCTTGAAACTGCTTTAAGTACTCAAGCCCTATTTTACCCTCATCACTTGTAACCCTCACGCAGTAGTCATCTCTTTTTACACTTTTAAATTTATCAATGGCTCTTTTTACTTCACTTGCATGGGCTTGGTTAGCACAAAAGATGATGGTTTTGTCCATAGGGTTGATGAGCTTTAAAATTTCTTTAGCTAGAAAATCGTTGTATTGAGGCAAGTGAATATTTCTTTCAAATTCATTGATCTTATAAAAGCCTTTTTCTAACTCACCTTCTATGATATCATCAGGGTTATACACATAGCCTTCACTAAGCGTAGTCGTAACACGCTTAACTTTATAAGGGGTTAAAAAGCCATCTTCTATGCCGTCTTTAAGACTATACTCATATATACTCTCACCAAAATACCTATAAGTATCTACATTATCGCTTTTTTTAGGAGTAGCAGTAAGTCCTAAATGCGTAGCCGATGAAAAGTACTCTAGCACCCCTGCCCAGCTACCTTCTTCATTCGCTCCACCTCTGTGGCATTCATCGATGATGATAAGATCAAAAAAGTCTTTGGGGTATTGTAAGTAGAATTTGCTTTCTTGTTCTTCATTAACATTTTCTTGTTCTTTTGAATTTGAAGCTAGACTTTGATAAATTCCAAAAAACACATTTGCACTTGTAGGCACTCTGCCATTATTTTTTCTCAACTCTTGCGCACTCACTGCCACGCAATCGCCCTCTATAGGATTAAACTCTCCTAAAGCTTGATCTCTTAAACTCACCCTATCACATAAAAATAATATCTTAGGTTTTTTGTCTTGATTTGTTTTATTCCACCTAGCTTCAAGCAAACGATAACACAAAGCAAAAGCTATAGTGGTTTTACCTGTACCTGTAGCAAGAGTGAGTAAAATTCTATTTTTACCGTTGATCAAAGCTTCTATGACTTTATCAACTGCGATCTTTTGATAATATCTTAATTCTTTTTGGGGTATGTATAATTCTCGCTGCGATAAAAGCTTGTGTTGCCATTCTTTTAAATTTCCATAAATCCTAGCAAAAAGCTCACTCGGGGTTGGAAATTTTTCTATGTACTCACCGCTTGAAGTTTTTAAGTTGTATTCATAAATTTTATCGCCATTAGTGCTATATACAAATGCTACGTTTAAAATTCTGGCATATTCTATGCCTTGAGACAAGCCATCTAAAGGATCTTTGCTTTGTTTTTTAGCTTCTATGATAGCAAGATTATTGTTTTGAAATTTCAGCAAATAATCTGCAAATTTTCTTTCGCCTCTTTTATTTCCTATAAGCTTACGCCCATCAGTAAAATAATAATTTCTTATGATATTTTCTTCACTCCAAGAGCTAGCGTGAAGTTTTACATCTATGAGTTTAACTCTAGTATCATCTTCTGAAAAATGCTTAAGTTCCATGGCTTCCTTATGGGTAAAAAATTTAAATAATTATACCATAAAAATCAAACCAAAACCCACAAACGCACCTTGAGTATAGTATCTTACTTTATTTTCCCTATTGCAATAAAAACCTAGCTTTAATATAATTTCAAAAATCACAAAGGAGATAAAATGGACTCAAAAATCTTTTTAGAAAATGGTCGTGTTAAAAGCAAAGGTTATGCTATGCTTAGCAAGGATTCTAAATTCACACCTTTTGAATTTACACGCCATAAAGTAGGTAAAAACGATATCTTAATCGCTATCAAGTACGCAGGAATTTGTCATAGCGACATACACACCGCAAGAAGCGAATGGGGCGAGGCAACCTACCCTTGCGTACCTGGCCATGAGATAGCAGGAGAAGTTATCGCAGTGGGGGAAAATGTGAGTAAATTTAAAGTAGGTGATTATGCTGGGGTTGGGTGCATGGTAAACTCATGCGGAGAATGCGAAGCATGCAAAAAATCTCAAGAGCAATTTTGCGAAAATGGTAAAACCATCTACACTTATAACTGCAAAGATGTATTTCATGATAATGAAAACACCTATGGAGGCTACTCAAACAACATCGTAGTAAGTGAAAAATTTGCTATCAATGTGCCACAAAATGCACCACTTGACAAAGTAGCGCCTTTACTTTGTGCGGGTATCACTACCTACTCACCGCTTAAATTTTCAAATATCAAAGAAGGCTCAAGTGTAGCCATAGCAGGTTTTGGTGGACTTGGTATGATGGCAGTTAAATATGCTGTGAAAATGGGTGCAAAAGTAAGTGTTTTTGCAAGAAATGAAAACAAAAAAGCAGAAGCTCTAGCTATGGGTGTGAGTAATTTTTATACTAGTACAGACAAAAGCGTGGTAAAAGAAAGATTTGACCTCATCATCTCTACTATACCAACCCCTTATGATCCGCTAGCTTATATGGATTTGTTAAAATTTGGTGGTGAGATGGCTATAGTAGGATTGCCTCCGCATGAAGTAAGTCCTAGCATTAACATCATTCATTTTGTATTTAAAGCAGGTAAAAAAGTATATGGCTCGCTTATTGGAGGCATTAAAGAAACTCAAGAAATGCTTGATTTTTCTTTAGAACATGGAATTTATCCTGAAATTGAACTCATCAAACCAAGCGAGATTGACAAAGCTTATGAAAATCTCACTTCAGGAAAAGCCAAATTCCGCTATGTAATCGATATGAGTGCAGAAAATTAATACTCATCAAAAATCACATCGCTAGTATCAAAACCTCTTTGCTTGGCTATTTCAAGCAAAGAGTTTATTTGCTCTTTTACTAAAATCTCTCTTGATAAAATCCAAAGATATTTTTTATCAGGACTACCTACGATAGAAACTTGATAATTTGTATCAATGTAAATAATCTCATAATTTGGTTTGTTAAAAATATTCATAAAAATACTAAATTTAACCGCCAAAGCCCTTGGAGATTTTACCCTAGCTTTGCCATTTGCTTGAGAGATTTCTCCATTTTCTTTTGTGCATATATTTTTGACTTTAATTATAGGCGTAGAGCCTTCATACTCTAGCTCATATTCTGCCTTAGCACTTTTGCAAGTTTTTTGAAAAAAGGCAGGTTTTCTAGCCATTTCTAGCCATGTACCCATGTATTTTTCTAAATTTATACCATCTAATAATTCTATCATTTTTCTTCCTTTTGATTTGCCTCACCCCAATCACACATTGCTTGTAAAATAGGAATTAAACTTTGTCCTTTTTTAGCAAGGCGGTATTCTACTTTTGGAGGGATTTGTGGGTATTCTTTACGCGTGATTAAATCATCATTTTCAAGCTCTCTTAAAGTATGCGTTAAGGTCTTAAAAGAAATATTACCAAGATATCTTTTAAGTTCATTATATCTTACAACTTCATAGCGAAACAAGCAGTACAAAACACTCATCTTGTATTTGCCTGAAATCAAAGACAAGGTATAGTTAAACCCACATTCTGTAAAATCGCACTTTTCTTCCATATACTTTCCTTTTATATAGTATCTTACATAAATTTCAGTATTGAAATAAAATTATAGTTAAATTATAATTTTAAAAACATAAAAGGATAAAATATGCAAAAAGTATTATTATTAAATGGTGCAAAAGACTTTGGACACTCTAAAGGAAGACTAAACACAAGCTTACATGAGCTTGCACTTAAAACTCTGCAAGATCTTGGTTTACAAACCCAGCAAACACATATAGATCAAGGCTATGATACAAACAATGAGGTAGAAAAAATTCTAAATGCTGATGTTTTGATTTGGCAAATGCCTGGTTGGTGGATGGGAGAGCCTTGGATAGTGAAAAAATACATTGACGATGTTTTCACAGCAGGACATGGAGTGTTTTATAAAAACGATGGTAGAAGTCATAATGAACCTACTAAGAATTATGGCACAGGTGGGCTTTTAAAAAATAAAAAATACATGCTTTCACTAACTTGGAATGCTCCAATGCAAGCTTTTGATGATGAGAATGAATTCTTTAATGGAGCCGGAGTTGATGGAGTGTATTTACACTTTCACAAAGCACATGAATTTTTAGGGATGAGCGCTTTGCCTACTTTCATAGCAAATGATGTAATCAAAAATCCTCAAGTGCAAGAATATTTCACAAACTATAAAGCACACTTAGAAAAAATTTTTAAAAATACAAAGGGATTATAATGAAAATAAAACTTATAACTATTAATTTTCCAAAAGAATTATACAAAGATAAATTTAAACAAATTGCTTTAGAACTAACGAATCGCAGTCAACTTGACGAAGGGTGTATCTCATATGTCTTAAATGAAGAAATCAATGGAAATAAATTTATCTTTATAGAAGAATGGGAAAATGAAGAATTGCTTCAAAAACACATGGAAAAACAAAAAAATATATCCAAGCATTATGTGATTTAAGTGAAAAAAATAGTGAAGTTATTTTTATAAAAGATATATAAGGATTGATAATGAATCTACCAACTCATATAGAAGGTTTTTGTTTTGATGGTGAAAATTGGATTAAAACTCAAAAAAAAATTACGATTATTGCAAGATGATGAGGTATTAATTCAAAATGCGACCATAGGTTTAAACCCTGTGGATTGGAAAGTAATAAAACAAAACAATATAATTGCAGGTGTTGATGGGGCTGGTATAGCAATAGCAACAAATAACCCAAATATCAATATTGGCTCAAGATATGCTTATCACTGTGACTTAAAAACTGATGGAAGTTTTGCAAACTACACAATAGTTAAAGCAAAAGCGTTAATACCTATAGATAACCATGTTAATGATATTTTAGCAGCTAGTTTGCCTTGTACTGGATTAACCGCGATACAAAGTATAGATAAGCTCCCATTAATAAAAAACAAAAATATTTTAATTTATGGTTGCGGTTCCATGGTGGGTAAAATATTAGCTTCGTTATTAATTAATAAAGGGGCTAAAGTATATGTAAGCGCTAGCAATATTCATCATCAAGAGCTTTATAATATAGGTGTAATTAAGTGTTATGAATATGCAGAAAATATTGATATTAAAAATTTATATGCTATCTTTGACACCACAGCAAAAGCACAACATCTAATAGAAAAAATATCATATTATGGAC
Source organism: Campylobacter sp. IFREMER_LSEM_CL2127 (assembly GCF_025771745.1). NCBI lineage: Bacteria > Pseudomonadati > Campylobacterota > Epsilonproteobacteria > Campylobacterales > Campylobacteraceae > Campylobacter > Campylobacter sp. IFREMER_LSEM_CL2127. The sequence continues at coordinate 198,288 of NZ_JAKMQV010000002.1, read as the reverse complement.
ACATGATCAGTATATTAAATAGAATTGATAAAAATCCTTTAGAAAAATTTAGTACCTGCATATCATTTCATGAAGTTGCCCTTGGTGCTATACATAGTTATGGAAATGATAGAGATTTTGCAAATTTGATAAAAAAAAGGGGTAAAATTGTATAAAAAAGTAATCAATAATGAAATTTTACTTCCAAAAATAGAACTGATAAATTTCGATCAAATACCGACTAAACTCAAAGAACTTCAAAATGGCATAAAAGGTGTTAAATTTGTAGCTAAAGCTTAGAAATTTGGGATTTGATGCTAGAAATCATTGATTTTTTAGCCTCAAATTCACTTTTTAAATTCAAAATAATCTGTCTTTTAGCTTCAATAAAATCAGCAAAACTTTGCATATAATTTTTATAAATTTTTAAAACTACAGGCTTATTTAAAAGTAAATCTTCAAATTCATATACATTAAGCTCAGTTAATACTCTTTGATGTACTTCACTTGCTTTTGGATGATATAAGCTAAACTCGGTACTATCAAGCTCGTAAAATTCTTTACTCGCATTCATTTTAGTGCTAAAAAATCCCAAAGTAAGTTTAGTAGCACTTTCATAATTTGCCAAAGCTTTTAGATTAAGCTTTTCTAAAAATAGATCAAGTTCAAGTTGGCTTTTAAACAATAATTGCTTAAAATCTTTTAAAAAAAGTTCTTCACTAGCACTAGCAAAGCTTCTAAAACTAGCAAATTCTTTTTCACTTTCTAAGGCATTTTCTTTTTGTAAATTTGAAAATTGAGCCTTAAAAAGCAAAATTTGCTCTTCTAAATTAGTAAAAAATAAGGAAAAATCATCTTTGATTTGACTAAATTCTAAAGCGATTTCATTTTTTAATCTTTTAAATTCCTTATTCATTGCTTCAGAGTTATAAAACATAGCCAAAAACGCATCATCGCTTGAAAGATATGGTGCTTTATAAGCAACTTTTTCATAAAGATTTTTCTTAAATAAGCCCTTAGCTTCTTTATAATAACTACTATCTTTTTCTTTGATAAATTTTAAGATTTCTTGAGCAATTTTTTCTCCAACAAGTTTTAATTTATCTAAACAATTATGATTTAAAATTTTGATTTTTTGTTCTAGCTTGCTTGCTTTGAAAGTTTGTAAAATAGTATTAAATTTAAGCTCTAATTGCCCTAGCGCATTTTGAAACAAATCATATTGATTTGACAAAAGTTCGCATAGATTACCAAGTTTATCTTTGATAAAATCTTTTTTAATATGCTCATAATCAAGTTCTTTTAAATACTCATAAAGTAAAGGTAAATTTGACTTTTGCAAATCAAATTTTGCTTCTTTGCATGAAATTGCGATGATTTTTTCAAAATACTTATCAAAAACTAAATGAGCGTAATTTAAAACATTTTCTAGCTCATCTTGACTTAGCTTATCTTTTTGATTAAGCACGCAAATCCCACCACGCTCTAAAAGCTTGGCATTTGCTTTTATAGCATCTTCTTCACTTTTTTTACCTGCATTATCAATCAAACTAAGCCAAATAGCACTATGCATAAAAGAAAGCTCTTTAAAAGTAGTTAGCGTGTCGGTGGTGTTTGCATTTAAACCTGGGGTATCTATAAGCGTGATATCTTTTAAAAGTTCAATAGGCGCAAAAAGGTGCAAACTTTTAGTTTCTTTTAGCTCATTTCTTTGATCGCTAAATTTAGAAAGCTCATCTATATCAACAATCTCATCACTACCATCTTCATATTCAACTCTTAAAAAATACTCCTTAGCATAGCGTAAAAAAGTAGGCTTAAAAGTCACCGGCACCACGCCTGTTGGCAGACATTCTTTTTGTAAAATCAAATTTAAAAGCGTAGATTTACCGCTGGAAAATTGCCCTATAATGGCCACATTAATGGCTCTTTTATAGCTAGCTATGATCATCTCAAGATCTTTTAAAAACACATCATTTAAATGCAAACTTGGCTCTAAAAATGCATTTTTAATTGCTAAAATTTTTCCTTCAAAACTATCATCAAAGCTTTTACAATAAGCATTTTCATAAGCTTTTAAAAAATCATTAATCAAATCATTTTGCATTTAAAAGCTCCGTTTTTAAAGTCTTTAAACTTTGTAATTTTGTATTGTTTTTTTCTAAAAGCTCTTTGGAATTTTGTTCATTTTGTTCTATTTGTAAAATCAAGTCTTTTAAGTCTTTGATTTGTTCTTCTTGCTCTTTTTCGTATAAATTTAAACTAAGCTCTAAATTAGTAAAAAATTCTTGATTATTTTTTAAATCTAGGGCGATTTTTTCTATATTAAATGTTTGTAATTTTTCTAAAATTTGATTTTCTAAAGAGCTTTCTAGTTTATAAATATCTTGAGCAAACTCTAAATTTTTTAAAAGTTCCGCTTTTAATGTCATAAAAAGTTCATTAGTGAAAATGCTTTCTATTTTTGCTTCAACCTTACTTTTAAAATCATCACAATTTTGCTCTAAAATAGCTTTTAAAAAATCATATTTCACACTTAGAGTGTTTTTAAGCTCATTGATCTTATACTCACTTTGCTGTTTTAACTCTCTTAAAAGATCAAAAATTCCATCTTTTAAAGTCGTATCAATGATAGTATTTAGTCTTTGAGTGTTGTTTTTGATTTTATTATTTTGATTATATTTTAGCTCATCTATAAGTTTTTCTTTTAATTTCTTAGCTAGTAAATGCAAAAGTGTTAAAATTTCTTGAGTATTTTCATCTTTTGTGCTAAAAATAGCACTTAGCTCTGCTTTTACTTGCATTAATTTTTCTTTTTTTGATTTAAAATCATTGATAATAGTTTGATTTTGCTTATCAAGCTCAAAGCTTTCATAATTTAGTATTTTATTAGAAAATTTAATTTTTTCTTCTATTTTTTCTAAATGCAATAATAATTCTTTTTTATAAGCACTTAGAGCGATTTTGTTTTTATCATATAAGCTTTTAGCTATAAGTTCTTCTAGTGTCAAAATATTGCTTTGTTCTAAATTTCCATCTTTTTTTTGATAAAAATCATTAGCTAGTTTTGAAGAAATACACACAAAATCTACATTATCTAATAATTCTTGGCTAAGCTGCTTTTGTGCTAAATTTTCTTTGAGCTTATTTTTAGTATAGTTAATTACTTCTTGCAAGTCTTTTTGACTAAGCAAATCAGCTTTAGTAAGCACAATCAAAAGCTTACTTACCCTTGAAGTTAGCAAACATTCTATAATAAAATCACAATCTTTTTGACTTAAACTTTGAGAAGCATTCATAAGATGAATTAAAAAGTCAGCCTTACTTATATACGCTTTTGTTAAAAGCTCTCTTTGTATAATCACATCATCAAGTCCTGGAGTATCAACTATACAAACATTATCTTTTAAAAAATCAAGCGATGAAAAAAGCTCTATTTTTTTAATAAGTGCTGAGATTTTATTTTTTGCGCTAGTGTAATTTTTTAATTCTTCAATTTTTATTTCTATATTTTTATTTTCTTTTTCAATATATTCATTTAGATTAAAATTTTGCTCTAATTGTTTTATAAGTTCTTGCATGTCTTGATTATCTTTAGAGCTTTTTAAAATATCCTGCCATTCTTCATCATTCCAAAAATATATCTTAGCTTTTTGGTCTTTACCGTATTTTAAAACACTCAAATTTGCAGTTTCAGGCACATTAGATACACCTAAAAAATCTTTTTTTAAAAGTGCATTTAGCATGCTTGATTTGCCTGCATTTACCACACCCGTTACTGCGATAGAAAAATCAATATTACTAAATTTAACCAAAGCTTCTTGCAAGAGTTTTTGAGCTTTTTCATCTTCGCAAAGCTCTTGTAAGTTTTGGTTAATGAGATCTAGTGTTTGATGTGAGTTTTTAACTTCTTGCTTATAATCTTTTTGAATAACTTTTTGTTTAGATACAAAAGCATATATTAAAGTATTATCAGTGATTTTTTGAAGTTTTTCCAAGACTTTTAAAAGCTCATTTTTGTCTAAAATTCCTAAATTTAAAGCGTTAATAAAACAAACTTGCGCATACTGAATACCATAAAGATCTAAGCGTAAATTTAAACTTTTCATCAAACTTTTAAATTCATTTAAAGCGCTAAATCTTTCATAATTATCAAGATTAGTACTTAAAAGAATTGCTGCTTTTTGAACATCAATCAAACTTTCATCAAAAAGTGTATTTGTGTCAAGATAAACGCTATGATTTTGCCAAATTTGTTTTAGTAAGGTTTTAAGAGCCCCCTTTTCTTGGGGGCTAGGATTATTTGTTTCTTTGAGCGACAAGCTGTCTTCTCATATAAGCGATTTTGCTTTGTAAAGGTAGTTCTTTTGGACAATTATCTTCACATGCAAGTAAAGACATACATCCAAACACACCATCATCATCACCCACTAATTCATAAAAATCTTCTATGGTTCTGTGATCATGTGGATCTTGTAAATATCTAGCTGTTCTTAAAAGCCCGGTAGCTGCGATAAAGTCAGGTCTCATTAACTTAGTTGCACAAGAAGCAACACAAATTCCACACTCTATACAACGATCAAGTTCAAAAGTCTCATCAGCAACTTCTGGCTCAATACGTTCTTCAAGTTTAGAAATATCTGTTTCTTTTTCATTATGTACCCAGCTTTCAACGCGTTTACACATACCATCAAACCACTCACCTGTATTAACACTTAAGTCCTTAATGTGTCTAAATGCAGGTAAAGGCATAAGCTCTATAACGCCATCTGGATAGTCTTTTGTCAATGTTTTACAAGCAAGTTTTGGCTTACCATTGATCATCATAGCACAGCTTCCACAAATCCCTGCTCTACATACAAAGTCAAAACTCAAATCCGCATCCATTTTTTCTCTGATTTGAGTTAAGCACACAAAAATCGTCATAAATGGAGTTTCTTCAAGCTCATAAGTAACAAAATGAGGCTTAGAAATTTTACTTAATGGATTATATTTAAATGCTCTTATTGTTAATTTTCTACTCATAATCAACTCCTATTCTTTGATTTGGTGCTTTAAATTTAGCTTGTAATTCATAAGGCATTAGAGCATGTTGAATTTCATATCTACCTTTGCCTTCTGCTTCCATTTTTTCACGGATCGCATCAACTTCAGCTTGGCGTTTTTCGCTTAATGGATTTTCAATGATATTTCCTTTAGCACCATAACCTCTAAATGCAGGTGGAATTTCCATTTTCATAATGTCAAGATCTTCATACTCAACTCTAGGCATACTTTCACCTTCTACCCAGTAAGTATTTGTTCTTTTCATCCAATTTAAGTCATCTCTTTTTGGATAATCTTCTCTATAATGAGCCCCACGACTTTCTGTTCTTAAAAGCGCACCATAAGCAACACATAAAGCAATTTTTAGCATTCTTGGAACCCTGTAAGCTTCTTCAAGCTCTGGATTTGCACATTTTAATTCTTTATCATGTACTTTTAAATCAAGTGATTTTTGGTATAACTCTTCAAGCTCTTTAACCGCTTCTTCAAGACCTTGGCCTGTTCTAAAGATAGCTACTTTTTCCCACATAATGTCTTTCATTCTATTTTTGATTTCAAATACATCATGTTTTCCTTCTTTACTTACAAGAGATTTTAAGTAATCATACTCTTTAGAAAGGAAAGACTTAACGATATTTGTATCAATATCATTACCATTTTCTTTACAATATTGTGCAAAATAATCTCCCACGATCATACCTGCAACAACAGTTTCTGAACATGAATTTCCACCCAAGCGGTTAAATCCGTGCATATCCCAGCAAGCTGCTTCACCACATGCAAAAAGACCATTTAACCATTGGCTTTCGCCGGTTGGTTTGGTTCTAATACCACCCATTGAGTAATGTTGCATAGGTAAAACTGGCGCCCAGCCTTTTGGACCCTCATCAGCAGGATCAATACCATTAAATGTTTTACAAATATCTTGAACATCACGAAGATTTTTTTCAACATGAGCACGACCGAGGATAGAAATATCAAGCCATAAATGATCTCCATAAGGGCTTTTTACACCTTTTCCTTTTCTAATGTGCTCCATCATTCTACGACTTACAACATCCCTACTTGCAAGTTCTTTTTTCTCAGGCTCATAATCAGGCATAAAGCGGTAACCATCAACATCTCTTAAAATACCACCATCACCTCTACAACCTTCAGTTAGTAAGATACCGCTTGGTACGATTGGAGTTGGGTGAAATTGCACTGCTTCCATATTTGAAAGTCTGCAAAGTCCAGTTTCTAAAGCAATAGCAGCTCCTGTACCTTCACAAATAACAGCATTTGTAGTTTGTTTATAAATTCTACCATAACCACCTGTTGCAATCATAGTTCCTCTAGCAACATAAGCGATTAATTCCCCATTAGTTAAATCTCTAGCAATAGCCCCTAGACATTTTTTACCATCATGGATAATTCTTACTGCTTCCATTCTATCGATGATTTTAACTTGATGTTTAATCGCTTCATTTGCCACACCATATAGCATACAGTGTCCTGTTGCATCAGCAATATAACATGTTCTCCATTTTTTAGTACCACCAAAGTCTCTTGCATTTATAAGACCATGTGCTTCTTCTTTTTCTTCAATGGTAGTTTTTTGAGCATTGATAACTACAGTTCTAGGTCCTTTTGTAACCCTAGTCCAAGGCACACCCCAAGCAGCAAGCTCACGCACAGCTTTTGGAGCAGTTTGTGCAAACATTCTTGCAACTTCTTGATCACAGCCCCAGTCAGATCCTTTTACTGTATCAGCAAAATGCACATCTTCATTATCTCCCTCACCTTTAACGCTATTTCCTAAACTCGCTTGCATACCACCTTGTACAGCAGCTGAGTGAGATCTTTTAACTGGACAAATACTTAATAAAGTTACACTTTGACCACTTTTTGCAACTTCAATAGCAGCTCTTAAACCTGCAAGACCACCACCGATAACTAAAGCATCACTATATTGTATGTTCATATTTAGCTCCATCATAAGTTTTTACTATTTGCGCTACAGAGTTGTTTTGGTAATTATTAAAACCTATTTTTGCAAAAGCAGCTAAGCTTAATACACCCAAAACTAAGAAGAAAATACTAATAAACCATTTTGCTTTTTTAAGTTTTTTACGACTTTCTTTTGCATCTTTACCTTCAAACCAACCCCATTTTACACATAATCTATAAAGACCAATACTACCATGCAACTCAACACAGATTAATAAGGCAATGTAAAATAACCACATAAAATGGCTCACTACTCTATCACCTGACATATCAGCACTGATTTTATCTGCATTAGTAATGATAAAAATTAAGTGCGCAGAACCCAAGAAAAACATTACAAAACCAGTTGCGGCTTGAACCCACCATAAAGAAGAATCACCATGATTCATATATTTTAAGTGTGTTCTACAAAGTTGGTATTGTCTGAAATTAATAGGAAATTTTCTCATTGCAAGACCCGCATGCACAAAGAAAATAACCAAAACACAGGCAGCCAAGAAAGAAGTGATGTAGCTCATCATAGGGCTATTAATGATAAATTTTAGTTCTAAAAAGTGAACCACTGAATCAAAAAAATCATCACTAACCAAAATGGTAGAAACGAACAACATATGTGCCCACATAAACAAGCCTAAAATTAAGCCTGTCGCACTTTGAATATAGTCAAGTTTTGCTGGCATTTTGCTTTTTTTGCCATCAATACTCTTGCCTAAAAAACCTTCAATGAGTTGGCTCATATTTACTCCTTTTAAAAGTTGATAAGTTTTAATATCGGAGCAATTATAGAACTTTTATTCTTAAAATAAATAAAAATTTATAAATTTTTTTTAATATTTCTTAAATAAAAAGATAAAAATAGTCCTAATAAAAACATTAATAAGCTTAATATCTGACCCATACTCATACCAAAAGCCACAAAGCCTATGCCAAAATCAGGCTCTCTAAAAAACTCGCATACAAAGCGTGCTAGAGCATACAAAATCGTATAATAAGCAATCAATTCTCCATTGTATTTTTTATATTTTTTTATTAGTAATAAAATAGCAAAAACTACAAAACCTTCTAAAAATGCTTCATAAAGTTGTGAAGGATGACGCAATATCCCATCTACATAAATACCCCAAGGCACTTCTGTAGCTCTACCAAATAGCTCTTGGTTTAAAAAATTTCCAATACGACCAAAAATATATCCACATGGTACACTAATAGCAACTAAATCTAAATATTTCCATAAATTTTGCTTATTTTTTTTACAAAAAGCATAAGTTGCTATTAAAAATCCCGCAACAGCTCCATGGTAACTCATACCTCTAATCCCCACAAATTCTCCATTATAAAAGGGATTAAAAATTTGCCAAGGGTGAGTAAGATACCATAAAGTATGCGCATCATAAATTAAAATATAACCCAATCTTGCACCTAAAATCACCCCTATTTCTACCCATATAAAATAGCTATCAAGCATAGCTTTAGAAATTCCCATATTGTCTTTAATCGCATAATATTTTGCGACCATTAAAGCAACAAGCAAAGCTAACACATACATAATGCCATACCAATGCACTTTTAAACCAAAAATTTCAAAAGCTACCACATCAAAATTTGCATAAATATTTTGCCAAAATTCCATAAAAAGCCCTTATTATAAAACATATAATATAGCAAAAAATTGTTATAATTATAAAAATCAAAAGGAGAGAAAATGAAAAAAATATTATTATTTTTTAGCATAATTTTATTTTTAAGTGCTTGCATTGGTAATCAAAAAACTTATTATATTTCTATGCCAAATTTTAAAAGTACTTTTGAAGAACACAACAACACAAATGCTAATAGTCCTAAAGTCAAAATCAATGATGTGGAAATTATAAAAAATACTTTTTATAGTTCATATTTTGAGCAATCTACCCTAAATCAAAGAATTAATAAAAGCTTAGAATTACTCAAAAAACAACTTTTAGAAGATAGCAAAGCATTGCTTCAAAGTAAAGGATATATTATAGATAATGAAAATCCTGATTATGCTTTTAATATAGTTATCAATGCTAGTTTATATGAAGATAAGGTTACAAGAAATTCAAGTCTTGGAGGCGATAGTGTGGAGTCTTCTTTTATGATTATTTTAGAAGCTCAAAGTCATTTAAACAATTTGCACCAAGAAGATACTTTCCAAAGTACAACAAGCTCAGCAAAATTAAACGATCCTATTATTTTAAATTATCCTATAAAAGGACAAGCAAGCATAGAAAGCTTTAGAGAGGTATACAGTGCTGTTCCAACCCAAGTTAATGAAAGTCTTGCAGCAAGTGCTTTAGAAATTGATAAAGTTTTTGTTGCTTTTTATAAAGAAATCGCATCTAGTTTAAAAACGAGTATAAAAGAAATCAAAGAAGAACCAAAAACACAAGAAAGATCAGAAGTTCAAGATGTAAAACAAGATGATAAAAAAGAAGAAAAAGCTACTCCTTATCAAAATAATGAAGTAATCATTTTTGAATAGCTTGTGCGTAAAACACTTTGATCTTAAATTTAAGATTGATGTGTTTTTCTTCGGATTTAAACTCTACAGGAGTGCTAATTTCTATTAAATTTTTATATCTTTGCAAATCATTTAAAAAAGAATAAAAAGCTTGAGGATTTTTCATCTTTACATTAGCTCCAAACTGATATTTTAGATACTCTTGTTCTTTTTTAATAGGAATGAGATTGATTTTAACATCATCAAAGTAATTTTTCATAAATTCCAATAATTCTTTTTGTGAAAATTCTGTATTGATTTGAGCTAAATTTTGTGCATTCACCTTTTGAAACTCATCAATAACTTTTTCTAAAGCTTGTAACTCATTTATTGCTTTAGTGTTTTGAATTTGCTGGGTTGCTAATCTTGAATGTTCGATTTTATAATCTTTCAAAAAAGGTACGATTAAAAATAAAATCAAAATCGCACAAAGTGCAACAAATGAAAAAGAGTAAATCAAGATTTTTAATACATCAGCTTCTTCTAAGCTCTTATCGTTTTTGCTCATACATTTCCTCTGGTATAGTGATATTTACACTTACAAAGCGATACCACCCATTTTCTAATTGATAATAACTTGTTTGGGAATTGGAAAAAATACTTCTTAATGGAGCCTCTAATAACAATGCAAACATTTCTTTAGTAGGTGTAATGCCTCTTAAAATAAGTGATCTATCTTCCATTAAAACTTCATCTAAAGATATGTTTTTAGGCACCAAGGTAAAAAGGTTTTGAATGCTTTTTAATAAAACTTTATTTTTACCATTTTCTTGTTCTTGCTCTAAATCTCCCAAAATCAACTCTGCTTTATCATTTTGTCTTACTAATTCTTGATATTTAAACTTATTAGCATTAATTTGTGCGATAATTTGAGCTAACTCTTCTTTTTTATTATCAAGTTGCACAGACGCATAATAGCTTTTAAAAACTACCACAATAAATACTACAAAAATTAAAGCAACACTAATACTAGTAAAATAAATCCAAATTCTAGTAAAAAGATTAAAAACAGGTTTTATCTTAGGTTTGATTAGACTATATCTCATAATTTTAAGTCCTTCACCATAAGTTCATTCATCAAATTTAAAGTATCTACAAGTTCTACTTTAGGCTTTATAAAAAGCTCATTTTCTAAATAATCAAGCGAGGTTGGGCTAAAACCTTCCTCATCAAAAATCACAATTTCTTCCAAAAAGCTATTATCATACAAAGGATTTTGATAAAATTCTTTTACACTTGAAATGATGTATTCTATCATTTTCATATCTGAGCTAAAATTTTCTAAAGATTCTATAGGAAGCTCTTCTTTTTCTTCATCTAACTCCTCAAGTTTATCAAGCTCTTGACTCATTTCTTCTAAACTTTTTAAGTCATAATTTTGCTCATTTTCTTCTTCTTGATTTTCATCATCAATTTGTAAATCAAATTCTTCTTTAATATCATCAAAAAAATCATCTTCATTATAATTTTGACTAGCTATATTAAAATAACTTCCAAACAATATAGCTTCATTTTTACAAATTAACATCGCAACAAAATCATGGTATCTATACACATAAAAGCCTATTTTTTCTTCAAAACCTCTATTTGCCATACAATGATAAAGCAAAGAAAAAGGCGAATAAAGTAAATCTAAACCACCAAAAGCCTCATAATCTTGCTCATATGAGCTTAAAGAATGATTAGATGCATACAATAAGCCATTGTTAAAAGAAATGCACTTAACACTACTTGCATCGACACCAAAATTGGAAAGATCTTTAAAATTTGAGCTTGGCACAACGCCTTGGGCAATAGGAGTAAAAAAAGTACATATATAATAAATTTGAAAATCTTTAGTTAAATTTTTTACATATTCTATGGCTTTTTCTTTATCTTCAAAGCTTTTTTCAAAAGTATCCACAGCTTGGGATTTTTTCCAAGTATGACATCTTATAATGTATTGTTTTTCATCATAGCAAATACAAACTAAAAGTTGTAAAATGTACTTTCTAAAAAAAGATAACATAGTGTTTATCCTTTGTCTATTTGACTTATCATATCAAATTTTTCTTTTATCAATACTTTAGCTTCTTCTAAATTTAAATTTTGTATTTTGATTTCTTCACTTAGTCTATAGGTAATCTTAGAAAAAGGTTTAGGTAAGATCATTTTATCCCAGCTTTTAAATTCCCAAAAAGAGCTTGCTTCGTAATTTAGCAAAAAAAGTGGAGCATTTTTTTTCAAAGCTATCATCACAGAACCATCTGAAACACTATGATAAGGCCCTCTTGGTCCATCTGGAGTGATAATCACATCATCGCCTTGATCTAAAATTTTAAAAGATTGTTTTAATAAAGCCAAAGCACCTTTGCTTGTGCTACCTCTTAAAGTATCCAAACCAAAAAAGGCAATATTTCTAGCAATGATTTCTCCATCTTTATGGTGTGAAATCATCACATAAGCCTTTTTTCCTTTAATACCCATTTTACGATAAGCAAAAGGCATTAGAGCAAGACGCCCATGCCAAAAAAGTATCACACATGATCTTTTTGGAAGCTTTTGCCCTAAATAAACCTTTCTACAAGTTAAAAAAATCAGCCATTGCAATAAAAAAATTCCAAAAGCTAAAAGATTAATCTTAAAGGATTTCGCCATTTAACACCATACGCCTAGGATTGGTGATTTTTACTTTTTTCATTTGTCCTAATAACTCTTCACTACCTTTAACTTGAATCAAAAAGTTATTATCACTTCTACCTGCCACAAAGCCTTCACTTCTTAATTCTTCAAATAAAACTTCAAATTCTTTATCTTTTTGCTTTGCAACAATTTCATCTAAAATTTCTGTGTGTCTTGCTTGTAAAATACTCAAGCGTTTTGAAGCTATATCATCAGGAATTTGATTTGGCATAGTTGCAGCTTTAGTTAGTGGTCTTTTAGAGTATTTAAAAGAAAACATTTGCTCAAAACGCACTTTTTCAAGCACATCCATAGTATCTTCAAAGTCTTTATCACTCTCACCTGGAAAAGCTACAATCACATCAGTAGAAATACTCACATCTTTACACATAAAACGAAGCTTCAAGGCTCTATCTAAATACCACTCTTTAGTATAACCGCGTTTCATAGCCTTTAAAATTTCACTCGAACCACTTTGTAAAGGCATATGCATAGACTTGCAAACTTTAGGGTTTTTAGAAAAAACCTCTAAAAATCTATCATCCATATGCAATGGATGTGGGCTTGTAAAACGGATACGCTCTAAACCTTCAATTTCACTTAACTTTTCCAAAAGATCTGAAAAATTAATCTTTTCATGTGCATTAGAAAATCTTTTACCATAATTATTAACATTTTGTCCTAGTAAAAAAATTTCTTTAGCACCTTTAGAAACAGCTTTTAATGCTTCATTTTTAATAATCTCAAAAGGTATAGAAATTTCATCTCCTCTTGTGTGAGGTACTATACAATAAGTACAATGCTTATCGCAACCTATGGAGATATTAACATAAGTCTTATAAAGGCTATTTCTAAAATCTGCAAAAGCATAATTACTCTCATCAAAATCTATATCATTACCTAAAAATTTTGGTGTATTTACAGCCTTTGTAATTTTAGAAACATTTCTAGCACCCAAAACAAAATCCACATTTGGAGCACGCTTAAAAATCTCATCTCCCAAATGCGAAGCAGTGCAACCACAAACTCCTATTTTAGCACCATTTTTTTTGATTTTTTCAAAACTTCCAACTTCTGAAAAAAGCTTATGCACAGGTTTTTCACGTACTGAGCAAGTATTGATTAAAATCAAATCTGCTTCTTTTGCATCTTGAGTTAATTCATAATTTTCTTTTTCTTTAAGTTCAGCTATCATATGCTCTGAATCACGCACATTCATAGCACAACCTAAAGTTTGTATAAAAAGTTTTTTACTCAAAGAATGTGTACCTCATACATAAAATCTGTATCATCTAAACCATATTTGATTGTTCTATGATAAACACATTTTCCTTTTTTTTCAAAATGCTCTACTAAAGCGATTAATTGCTTATGTGCATTGTCTTTATCAAAATAGAAAAATTTTTGACCTTCTTTATCTACAGCCTTTTCAATACTTTCTAAACTTATACTTTTTGGCTTTTCATCAACAGAGGTTCTTGCTATTTTTAAATCCATATCATCATCCTCAAGTTTTTTTAATCTGAAATTATAGCAAATTTTACTTTTAATTAAACTTATTAAAGATATAATTTTATTCTTCAAACTTTTAAAATCCAAAATTAAGGTTGTATTGTCATTATGGAAAAAATCACAGATATAATTGAATCCATTGCTAATGAGAAAAATTTACAAATAGAAGATGTAAGAGAAAGAGTTAAAAAAGCACTTATTAATACTGCTAAGAAAATTTATGGTGATAAGTATGAATTTTTTGTTGATTCAGGTAAAAATTTACAACTTTATCAAAAAATCATCGTAGTAGCTGATAATGATGAAAGATTAGAAAATGAAAATGAGCATTTTATCGCTTTAAGTAAAGCAAGGGCTGAAGCTAAAGACGTAGAAATTGGCGATGAGCTAACTTATGAATGTTCTTTAGAAAATTTAGGTCGTACTGCTGTAAATATCTTACATAAAGAATTAGAATATAACATTCAAAAACTCTTAGAAGAAAAAATCTATGAAAAATACCAAAAAATGGTAGGGCACATGGTTTTTGGTAGTGTAGTAAGAGTGGATAGCGAAGAAAATACTTATGTAGAAATTGATGAGTTTCGTGCATATTTACCTAGAAAAAATCGTATCAAAGGTGAAAAATTTAAAGTAGGCGATGTGATTAAAGCTGTTATTAGACATGTGTATATTGATAAATCAGGTATGAGAATGGAGCTTAGTAGAACTAGCCCTAAATTTTTAGAAGCTTTATTAAAAGCTGAAGTTCCTGAAATCAAAGATGGTCTTATAAATATTTATGCAAGTGCAAGAATTCCTGGCGAGAGAGCAAAAATCATCTTGCAAGCTAATAGCCCAAGTGTTGATGCAGTAGGAGCAACTGTAGGCATAAAAGGAGTTAGAATCAATGCTGTAAGCAAAGAATTAAAAAATGAAAATATCGACTGCATTGAGTATTCTAATGAAATGGCAATTTTAATCACTAGAAGCTTAGCTCCAGCCATTATAAACTCAGTTAGTATTGAAGATAAAAAGGCTATTGTAACGCTAAATAGTGAGCAAAAAAGTAAAGCCATAGGAAAAAGTGGTATTAATATACGCTTAGCTAGCATGCTTCTTGGATATGAGATAGAGCTTAATGAAGTAAATAATGAAGATAAAACTAATAACCAAGAAGAAGCATTTAAAAATCTTAAAGCTTTATTTGGAGAAAATTAAAGTTGCTTACCGACAGTTTGTTCGGTAAGCTTTCTTTCTAAAACTAAATCTACTATAGGTTGTTCTCTTTTATTTGCCTTTTGGCAATGATTTTTATCAAAAAAATCTGTGATTTTAATAACTATTTTAGCCCATCTTTTATCGCGTTCTCTCCAAGCATGAGATGATAAAGACTCCCAAGCATAACCATTAAACAAAGTAGCATTGACAAAATGATCAAGTGCTCTCACACCTTGTCTAACCCTAGCAGGATTACCAAAAGTACCCACTATAACAATAAAAAGATAACTAATCACCGCCAAAGGAACGATAGCACAAAGTAGTATAGTTCCTGCTAATTTTTCTTTCATTTTTGCCTTTTTATAAATCTTATATTCATACCATTAGCTGATCTTATAGTTAGTCTTCCTACTATATCAGGCACGAAATTTTCTTCTAATTCTAACTTATAAGTCCTTAAAATATTAGCTAAAATCAAAACAGCCTCTTGCATAGCAAAGCCCTGCCCTATACACACACGCTCTCCCATACCAAAAGGCATATAAGTGTCTTTTTTAATCTTGCTTTTATCTTCATGGCGACTTGGATCAAACTCATGTGGATTTTCCCAAAAACTATCATGTCTGTGGATAAGCCATGGAGCTACCACTACGCCTGAACCTTTTTTGATAAGCTTATCTCTCATTTTGTTATCATTTCTTGCTTCTCTAGCGAAAAAACCAACTGGCGGATAAAGTCTTAAACTTTCTTTAAACACATTTGTAACATACTTCATCGCTCTAATATGCTCTATTTTAAACTCCTCATCACCTGCAACTTGCATGATTTCTTCATAGGCTTTTTGTTGCTCATTTGGAGAAATACTTAAAATATATAGCGTCCAAGTTAGCGAGCTTGCAGTGGTTTCGTGGCCTGCTAAGAAAAGCATGGCAACTTGGTCTAAAATTTCATTAAAAGAAAATCTCTCATTAGTATCTGCATCGACCACCATAAGCAATGATGATAAAATATCTTCATATTTTCCTTGATCATTTAGAGCATTATCATATCTTGGCTTTATAATATCTGATAAAACTTTGCGTATAGTAGCGCCTGCTTTAAGTCTTTTTCTCTCGCCCAAAAGATTTGAAAGCCAAGTTGGGAAGCGAAACATTCTTCGCATAGCTGTTTTAACTGTTTCTTCTTGCACAGTTACAAAAGCATCCAAAACAAGTTTACCTTTTTGCTCATCAAGTTTTGATGACATGATAGTTCTAAAAATCACATCTGCAGTCACAAAAGTCATAGCTTCATCTACTTCTATAATCGCTTTATCTTCATACTTTGCAAATCTTGCCATCATATCTGAAGCTGCTTCACTCATTAAATTAAAAACCTTAGAAATCCTTGTCATTTCAAAAGAAGGTCTTAAAAGCTCTCTTTGCTTTTCCCATACTCTGTCGTTAGTTGTAAAAATGCTTATGCCCAAAAGTGGCTCTAAAAGCTCATGTAAAAGTTGGCTTTTTGGGTATTCTCTAACCTCATCTACCATAATGCGTCTAACTTCTTTTGGATCATTTACCACATATAGATCAAATCCAGGCATTTTTACTCTACCCATCATCATCTTATAGCTTCGCTCATAAAGTCCATCAAGCCATGATCTTCTTTTTAGTAAAAAAGTAGTTAATGTAGAAGCTTTATTTTTATAAGGCTTTGGATGAAAAGGACACTGACCCATATTTTTCTCCTATTTGATTTTTTCTTCTAGTTTATTTTTACCTATGATAAATTCAAAAAAGTTATATACTCCTTGAATTTGTGTGGCAAATAAATATAAAAAATGTGCTTTATACTTGTCTTTTTTGATTTTTTTATAATCTTTATTTTTATATAAGGTATGAAATTTAGCCGAAAGGTATTTTGGACTAAATTGCGCCTTTACCCCGCTTGTGCGTATGAAATCAACTTGTGCAAAACAAGCCCCATCAATAATAGAAGTAAAATCATACCAAATTAAATTTTTACTTCCTAAATACTCTAAATCTTTTCTAAACTCAAAAGATTTTTTTTGATAGCTTACCAAAGGTATACACTCACCTAAAGTTAAAACCTTTAAATTTTCAAAAGATATATTTTCTTTTTCGCATTGTCTAAGTACTTTTGCTAAAACATTTATGCAAAGCACCGTTCCTACACTATGCGCACTTAAGATGAGCTCGTAGTTTTTATCATTTGCATTTTCTTTTAGTTTTTCAAAAATAACCCTAGCAAAATCATCCATTCTTAACTCAAGCTCACCTTGAGAATTTTTCTCCCAGTTTGCACAAAAAGAACAAATTCTAGCTATCCAAAAAACAGCTAATTTCTTGCCTAATTTATAAAGCATTTTTGGTAAAAATACTAGCAATAAAACAAAAACCAAAATTCCCAAAACAATATGAAAATTTTGCAAATAAAACAAACTTCCAAAGGCACAAAATAAAGTAAAAATCAAACTCAAAAGTACATAAAAAAATGGATAATAACCTGTGATAAGTTGGTGCGGGGATTCTTTACCAAATTTTAAAAAAAGCCCTGTGATGGTATAAATTCTAAAAAAACTATAGCAATCACTCAAAGCATCTTTTATACCTTCTGACCAATTTTTTTTGACTATATCATTCCAGCTTAAAAAGGTGTAAGAAGTACTTGTATGCGGGGTTTGAATTTGCCAAAAAGCATATGCATTAACTTGAGCTTTTGATAAAGTATAATCATAATTTAAAAGTATATTTTGCTCGGCTAAATTTTTTTTAAACATAGCATAATAATGCCTATATCCTCTAGGATCATAACCAGCTATATAAAAAACATCTCTTTTTTGACACAATTTATCCATTAAAATCCCAAATAAACTCAAAAATGAATTTAAAAATATAGCTAAAGTTGTTATCTTTGTCAAATGCTTATTTAAAGGTAAAATGAGGTGTTTTTACTCTGAAATTATTCATTAAAAAATATTTTATAAAATAAATAAAAAATTATAAAATCAAGAAAGAACTTATGAATGTAATTTTACTAGGTGGTAGCAATAGTATAGTTAAAAATGGTCTTAGAATAAGTCTTGAAAATAAAGACATTACACTACATAATTACGCTTTAGGACTTAGCACTTCTTTACAAAATCTTTATGAGTTAATACGCCATGAAAATACTATAAATAAAAGTGATTTTCTCATCAGTGAATCAAATATCAATGATTATTTAAGCCCTATGAGTTTAAATATTATACTTAGAAATATTGATTATTTTTATGAAGAACTTTACAAAGCAAACAAAATTACTATAGTGCTTATACTCCCCATACCAGCTTGTAATGATAAATCAAAAGCTATCAATGAAGCTCATAGGAAAAATTGTGCTCATTATGGTTTTAATCTAATCGATGTAGATCTTTACTACCAAAAAAATAATCTTTATGATTTTGATCAAAACTATAAATTCCACCCTATGCCACTAGCTATGCAAGAGCTTGGTAAAAACATCATTAAAAATTTACACAGCTTTAAAAAATCTAAAGAAAATATCATTTGCTCAAAAAGAAAATATCATATCTTTACACCTTCAAATTTAACCAAGATAGAGCATAAAAACTCATTTTTTTGTGAAAAAACTGCAAAGATTAAAGCTAATGAAAAAATCATTTTTCCAAAAGAGTTCAAAAATTATCAAATCTTAGGCATACACACTTGGAATCACGCCAATTTATCAACCCATGCTATATCATCTATAAGCATTGAAAACTCATCTTTTAAATTAGTAAAAAATTTTGGACTTATCAATACTTTTCAAGATATACAAAATGAAAAGGCAATTTGTGATGAGCAAACCTTTTTGTATGTTAATACACAAATTATCAAGCAAAGCGAGGAAAGTTCGGGCTTAAGCATAGCAAATGAAAAAACACCGAGGCTTGATTATGTAGACTTAATAGGAATTTTACTTTTGAAAAATGATAATGATAAAAAAATTGAATATAAAAATTATCTTACAAATACCCATGATTCTTTAATACCACCTATAGCATTTTATAAAGAATTAGTGCTAGAATACCATGAACTAAAAAGACTTAACACACAAATTTTTCTACAAAGTCAAAATCATAATCTTTTGCGTTTTTTAAATCACAAAGGCTTAAAAAATGAATATGAGATATTCATCCATCAAAACAATAAACTTTATGGAGCTAACTTAAGGATAAAAGAAAGACTAAGCTATAAGCTTGGGGAAGCTATCATGAAAAATAGCAAAAGTTATTTGGATTGCTTTAAAATACCTTTTGAATTAAGAAAAGTCAAAAAAGAGCATTTTAAAAATCAAAAAGATCAAAAAAATCTACCGCCACTAAAAGCTTATGCAGATTATAAACATGCTCAAATAGCCAAAACACACTTGCCTTATCTTTTAGGTAATGCACTTTTGCAAGCTTCAAGAACCCCTTTTAAAATAGGCTATTTAAGCTTACCTTTTAAACTAAAAAAGATTGCAAAAAACTATAAAAAGAAATTTTAATCTAAACTAGTATTTTTGAAAAAATTCCCATTGACTTGGGTTTTATATATCACATAATTTCTAAATTTAGCGTGCAAAACAGCATCAGGCTTATATGCTCTACATTCTTTCCAAAAAGTATGCAAATTTTTTTGATAAGTCAAACCTTCTATATCATAAAAAGCTTTACCCATAACTTTTAAAGGGCTATTGTGATATAAAGCAGAAAGTCCTACCGTGCTATTTATGACTATAGTGCCTCTTGCATTGATTAAGAGCGTAGGTAAGTGCAAGTCATGTACATATAAAATTCTACCCTCGACATTGTATTTTAAGCTCAAATCTTCTATAAGCCTAGTGTAGTCTCTATAACCACGATCCATAGGATGATGTTTAAAAACTAGATAGGATTTTGCTTTAGCATGATTAGCAAAAGAGATGATCACTTCTTCTATAAATTTTTCTGTAGTTTTTTTATAATGATGAGATAGTTGAGTATCATTATGTACTTGCAAAATAGCTAAAAAATACTTTTGTTTTAGGGAAAGAATTTTTTCATTTAAACTTTTTTCTGTGATTTTATATTTGTTCTTTCTATATACCGAGCAAAGCCAAGGTAAAAAGTCAAATAATTTTAAACTTCTATGATGTAAAGAATTATTAAAATACCAAGAAAATAAAAAAGCAAAAAGCCAGTATAAAAACGAAGCAAAGGCCATATTTCTAAAAGTATTTGAGAAAGTTTTAAATTTAAAATCTTTGTCAAATTTTTTCTGACTTAGATAAAATTCTTTTTCTCTTGGCAAAGTGGAGTTTGCATTCACTCCATCTTTTTCAAAAGTAATGAAATTTGGTCTTATATAACCTTCTTCAAAAATCCATATTTCAATACCCATTTGTTTAGCAACACTAATGGCGATTTCATGTACTTTTCTACAATCATTATACATCAAGATAACTTGAATTTGTTTTTCTTCAAAAAGCTTTTTATAAAAGTCTTCAAGCTCGGCTAAACTTTTAGTGTAATTAATGCTTTTAAAAGGATAAAAGAAAAAATCTCCGCCATTAAAATTTACTTTATAAACCTTAGCTTTTGGAATTTTTGTAGCAATTTTACGAAAAAATCTACCCACAGGTCCTTGGAGTAATAAAACATTTTTACCAGAAAAATTTTTTAACTTCTTACTTAAATTCATCTAATCAAAATAAATTCTATCAATCTTCTTATTTTTCTTAATATATAAATTCTTATATCCATAAACCAACGCAAATAAAATTTAGAAAAATAATCTTTTTGCATTTTTAACATTATATCTAAAGCAAGCTCAACTTCACATAAATTTTTACTTTTTGGATGAATGTATCTTGGATAAAGGATCAAAACCCCCGCAACAAGCTCTTCTAAACTAAGCACTCTTGTACGTCTTGGAATTTCATGCAAATCTACAGTCAAACCCCAGCCTGCATAAAAAGGCTTGCCATATACTACTACTTTTTTACCACGCAAAAGAGCGTCAAAACCACTTGTAGAGGTTATAGTATGCACTTCATCGCAAGCATTTATAGCGCTATCTATGCTAACATTTTCTATGATCTCATCACAATATTTTAAAACAATGCTTTTATCTTTTAAACCCTTACGGTTACCACTTAATACATCAGGGTGAGGTTTAAAAACTATAAAAGCGTTTTCATTTGCCTCTCTTACACTTTGTAAAAGTTTTAAGGTATCAAAGCCTGCACCACCTAAGATCATAGAAGCATCGTCTTCTACTTGAGCTGGGATTAAGATGATTTTTTTATTGGTATTAAATTTTAGCTTTTCATGCTTTAAGCCATTATACTTTGAAAATTTATTTTGCGTGATGGTGATGATGAGTTTTTTAGCTCTTTGTTTTAAACTTTCATCAAAAATGTGATTTTGCAAAATATCTTCTAAATCACTTGGCTTGCTTGGATCAACATACAAGCCTTTACTATCTACTATCAAAGAAAAAGGACGTGTAAGATCTGAACCTAAAAAAACAGAGCGCAAAAAGCCATCTTCTACTAAGAAAATTGCATTTTTAAAATCTCTAGCTAGTAAAGCTTTATCATATTTTTTACCCCAAATGAAAATTTTATCCTCAGGATTTAAATTTGCTTTGTAAAGTTCATTAAGCGAGTTTAAAAAAATGATTTTATTATTCTTAGCTTTAAAAAAAGGTCTTACAAATTCTCTTTTCCATTTAGAAAAACCTAAAAAATACAAAGTATTTGAATTAGCTTGTTCCATCTTTTTATATTTTGCTAGAGTATGGACAGTATCAAAAATATCACTTTTTTGATTTAAGTAAGGATTAAAATACTCACTATATAAAATATAAGTAGCATAAAAAACCTCTTCCAAAGTTCTTTTTTTAAGCCTTCTTTTACACTCTAACTTATCTTGAGTTAAACCCCAGCTTGCATAAAATGGCATACCATAACACACACATTCTCGCCCTAACATCAAAGCTTCAAAGCCCATACCAGAAGTCTTGGTATAAACTTTTTTAAAATAACTTAGCAATTCTATGGGATTATAATTTTCTTTTATAACTACACATTTGCTTGGCAAATCTTGTACATTAAAATCACTTTGCTTTTTACCACTTAATACATCAGGATGAATTTTAATGTATATTTTAGCATTTGGATTTTCTTTAATAGCATCATTTATGATATCTTGAGTTGAGAAATTATCAGCTAAGCCAAATTTTAATGAAGCATCATTTGCTACTTGAGTGATGATTAATACGCGTTCTTCGTTGACGTCAAAAAGCTCTTTTGGCACGCAAAGATTATTATTATACTTGCTAAGTTTTTCTGTTTTTATAAGCTCTATAGCTTTTTTTGCTTGCTTTAGCTCTTTAGAGCTAAACTCATAAGTATTTAAAATATTTTCAAGTTTAGATGGTGCAGTCGCATCGTAATAAATTCCCGCATCATCTTTGACGATAGAAAAACTCGGACTTTTCTCTACACCTAAATTTAAAGAGCGCAAAAAACCATCTTCTAGCAAAATCAAAGAACCATTAAATTTTTTATATAAAAAAGAAGCCCATCTACCAGTACGTTTTCTTCCCCATCCTGTGAAGTTTTTTTTGTAAAATATTTGAATAAAATTGTTTATATAAAAACAATAACCATTTAGCATTTTTTTATACCTATAGTATCTATAATTTGTTCTAATCTTTGCTTCCACGTATGATTTTTTGCGATAAATTCCGCTCCTTTTTTCAACCTTATCTTATCATCTTCATTTAAACCATCTTTTTTAAACCTATATAGCAAATCTTTTAATTCTTCCTCGGTTTGAAATGAATAGCAATAGTCTTTGAAATATTTTTCAACAGCTGGCGTATGATTAGTAATAGCTACACCTCCACAAGCTATAATCTCTATAAGTCTTCTTGAAAACATGGTAGGGGAATTTTCTATAGTATTAACATTTAAAGAAATTAGATATTTTTTATATATTTCTGCAGTTTTTTCATACTCAACTGAAGGATAAATTTGCATACCTTTAAAATTTGGATATCTATAATTTATAGATTTTCTATTTGAATTTCTATCATAAACATCAAGGTTATTTATCTTGGATGATAATTTAAACATCATATCTTGATAAAATCTTCTTTTTTCATGTATATGCTTTGAATAACTTCCAACAAAATTAGCCTTAGTGGATATAAAATTAAATCCAGTAAAATTATGGAATTTGGATTGAACAGCAAAAGGTAAAACGTCTACATAAGATTTTTCTCCTACATAAGATTTATATTTTGATATACAATTTTCATCAACAGTAAATATAAAATCAAACAATTTTGCACTATTGATAAATCTATCAAAATGCACATAATCTTCTTTATTCCAAAATACCGTAGGGATATTTAACATTTTTGCAAAATTAACAAGCTTTTGTAATTTTTTGTTATTTCTCTTTGGATAATCAGGATATGAAGCAATTTTATATTTCCATTTATTTTTAAAACCATGCCAAGCCGACTCAACAAATAAAAAATCAGGCTTCCAAAAATAAAATATAAACTTATAATTCAACGGAGTTATATTTTTTATAATTACTCCATCCTCTACTTTTAAAGAAGCATAGGTTAATTCATCAGCAATTAAGGCAATTTTTAACATACTATTCACACATAAGCATTAAAATATTTTTTAATATAAATTATATACTATAATTCTTAATCTTCCTTTTCAACTTCCTAATTTCAAATAGCAACTTGATATACCCCCCCCCCATACCAAGTTTTATTAGCTTGTATAAGAGCTTGTCCTAGTTTATAAGAAAGATGATTTTTAAGTTTTAAGGCTTCTTGATAATCAAGATAAGATTCTAAAGGAGGTAATTTTAAAGAAGGATCTTTTTTTATTTTTTCTTGGTAAATTTTTTGTTCTTGTTTATGTTTATCTTTTATATAAGATAAAACAAAAGGCATTCTTATATAACCTAATATAGATTTAGAATTTACTATCATGGCTTGACCTAGTTTATAAGAGAGTTGGTTTTGAATTCTTGCTTTAGCTGTGCCGTGTTTAAATTGAAAAGATAGTTTTGATTGGATTTGATTAAGCTGAGTTGATTTAGAATTAATAATTTGTTCTTTTTCTTTTATGATTTTATCTTTCTTTTGAATAACATTAGTATTATCTTCAATAATTTTATTTTTATTCTTGACAACATCGGCTATAAATTCTGCTATTCTATCCCAGTATTCTGGTTTCATTTCTTTAAGTTCATAATTTTCTTTATAATTACTCAAGTCTTTTTTTGGAAATAATCTTTCTTTGTGAGGAAAGAATTCCTTTCTTACCCATTCGTTTGATTCTTCAAAATAATCAAGATAAGATTGTATGATTTTTTTCGGCGGACAGAACTTTATAAACGAAGATTTGGAAATAAAATATTTATTATATAATTCCATAAATTCATTATAATTACTATTTTGATTATTTAAAGCTTTACAAAGCTCAACCCCTATTAAATCTAAACTTTCATTCTGTTTTAAAGGTATTGCAAAATTATCATCCCATTTTAAGCCTATAGAGTATATAAAATCTTTCAGCAAATCCCTTTGAAAAAATTCATTTTTATCAAAGAGTTTTACTATTAAATTTTCTTTACCAAAAATTTCAGAATACTTTTGGCATAACCATTTATTATTAAAAATATATTGCCTATCATACTCCCAAGGATTAATAAAACAAGGTATGGAACTATAATTTGTTTTTATTAATTGCGTAGATAAAGATATTAAAAGATCACTGGTGCTTCTTAAATATAAGATTAAAATGATTCTATTAAAACCCAATTCTTTAAAAAATTTCTTTAAAATTTTTATATATTTAACATCATAAAAATGCCAAGTAATTCCTTCAGTAGAAAATATAAAGTCTCTTTTAGCTTGAAGAACTTCTTCTTTTAAGGCGTAAAATAATTTTAATCTAGAACGATATTTTAAAATTCTCTCAAAACTAATTTTCTCCCAATTAGGATTATTTCTAAATTCAAAACAAAAATTAACAAGAACATTATGTCTAGTATGAGATTCTATTGAATTTGCATAAATTGTGTTTTGTATTTCTAGTTTTTCTCGATTCAAATATAAAAAATCTTGTATAGAAGTTGTTCCTGTTTTTGGAGTTCCTATATGTACATAAGCAGTCATTTACACCCTCTTATCTAAAAATCTTAAAATCATATCCACATTCTCATTAAGATCTTCTTTTGTTATGTGTACATGTGGATTTTTAGGTTTTTCATAAGGACTATCTATACCTGTGAAATTTTTAATCTCTCCAATTCTTGCTTTTTTATAAAGTCCTTTTGGATCTCTTTTTTCACAAATTTCCAAAGGTGTATCGACAAATATTTCTATATATTCATCATCATCTAAAAGATCTTTTATAAGCTTTCTATCTTTTTCAAAAGGCGATATAAAAGCGCAAAGTACTATCATACCAGCATCTACAAAAAGCTTACATACTTCTCCTATACGCCTTATGTTTTCTACTCTTGAAACCTCATCAAAACCCAAATCTTTATTAAGTCCATGACGTACATTATCCCCATCTAAAAGATAAGTATGAAAACCTTGCTCAAAAAGTTTTTTTTCAACCGCATTAGCCAAAGTAGATTTGCCACTACCACTAAGCCCACTAAACCATAAAACATATGGTTTTTGATTTTTAAGTTTAGCTCTTTGAGTTTTTATAATGCTACTTGTATGCCAAGTTAAATTTTTGCTCATTTTTTCCTTAAAAACTAAAAAATACCGGAGTTATAGTTAAAACAATAGCTGAATAAATCAAAGAAACTATCCATCCTATTTTTATAAAATCAGTAGTTTTATACCCACAAATTGAACCTATCATCAAATGAGTTTGATAACCATGTGGCATTAAAAAAGCACAACTTGCCCCATAAGCAACCGCTAATATAAACGGAGTTGGATTAACTTCAAGCGCTAAAGCAGTACTATAAGCGATAGGAAAAGCCAAAGCTGCGGTAGCGTTATTGGTAATGATTTCAGTTAAAAGCAAAGTTAGAAGATAAATTCCCACAAAACTACCATATAATCCATATACCCCAAAAGTTCCTATAATAAACTCAGCCAAATCTTTAGTTAAACCACTATCAACTAAAACTTTAGTTATAGCTAAAGAAGATCCCACTATGATAAAAATTTCCAAAGGAAAGCGTCTTTTTATCTCATCAAAACTTATGATTTTAAATATAAATAAGCAAGCTAAAAACACTAGCAGAGCTTTAAGCAAAGATACTAACTCCAAAGCAGATAAAGCAATGATGGCTAAAAACGCAAAAATCACTATAAAACTTTGAATATTGCTTAACTTTTGATTTTGCATAATATTTGAGATAATGTAAAAGTTTTTATTGATATTATCTCTTGAGTGAAAGTCCTTACCTACACTTAAAATAAGCCTATCTCCAGCTTGTAATAAACTTTGGCCAATTTTTGAAATATTTTTTGAGCCTCTTTTTAAGGCTACAATCCCTGCATCAAATTTAGCTCTAAAATTTGCTTCTTTAACGCTTTTTCCTATCAAATTTGACTCAGAATTTATAACAACATCTATTAAATTTAATGTTTCTAGTTTTAAATCTTGTGAGCCAATTTGCAAGCCATCAAATTTTTTCAAAGTCTCTAAATGTGTAATATCTCCACTAAAAATTAACTCATCTCCTTCTTTAATAAGCTCATTGTGACTAACAGGGGCGATAAGCTCATCTTTTCTTTGAATTTCAAGTAAAAACAAAAACTCTAAATTTCTTAAGCCATTTTCTTGTATAGTTTTTCCCACTAATGAGCTATTTTTTAAAACCTTAGCATTGATTAAATACTCATTAATGACATTTTCTCTTTCTTTATACTCAGGCAATAAAAAGCTAAAAATCAAAAGCACTATAAGCACTCCAACACTTATACAAAAACCCACCACAAAAAAATCAAAAATCTTTAAACTTTCCAAACCATTTTGCATTACAAAAGAATTGACTATCAAATTAGTTGAAGTTCCTATCAAAGTCATAGTTCCACCAACTATGGAAAAATATGAAAGAGGGATGAGTAGTTTAGAAGGAGCTTGAAATTTGTTATTTTTTATAATACTCATAAAACTCACCACTACTGCAGTATTATTTAAAAAAGCTGAAATACTAGCTGTAACAACTCCAAGCTTTAAAAGTGATAGATGATAATTTTTACCAATGATGAATTTAGAACACCAACTTATCACAACGCTTTTTTCTATAGCTAGTGAAACTAACAAAAGCAAAATAAGCACTATCAAAGATTCACTCGTGTAAGAGCTAAGCCAAGTGTTCAAATTTAAATACCCCAAAAGATAATAAATCACAGCTACACTACCAAATAAAATAAAAGGTTTAATTTTATTGCTAATTAACAAAATAAGCAAAATTAAAATACTTAATGCAACAATAATTTTCATATTTTTTTACATTCCCATTCAGGATAGTTTTTTCTAATGTAAGCATTAAGTTCTATTTCTGCTTGAGTGTAAATTCTACTCTTTTCTTCGCTTGCTAAAATTTCTTCTACCATGCCTGCTGCTAAGGTTTCATTAGAGTATTTATCTATAATGATAAAACTTCCTAAAGTTTTATTGTCCTTATAAGCTTTAAGAGCTGTTTTTTTATTAAGCTTTAAGGTGCATTTAGCAATATCATTGAGTTTTAATTCATCGCTTTGAAATTCTTTGAAAGTATCAATGTCTTTTTTAAAATCAATTTTTTCAAATACTACATTAGTAGTTAAATTTGCTATTTTGATAAGATAGTTTTCATTTAAATTAAATTTAACCTCACTCATCCATATCACCATAGCTTTAAAAGAATTTGAAATTTCTATACTATGATTTTTAGAAGCTATTACATCGCCTCTTGAAATGTCTATCTCATCTTCTAAAGTTAAAGTTATAGCACTTGGAAAACTAACATTTTTAGCACTTTGAACCTTTTCATTTTTATCAGGTATATTTAGGCTTTTAATGCTAGGCGTGATAATTTGTTTTATTTTACTTGTTTTTAAAGAAGGTAAAATCACAACTTCATCTTTGATATTTATACTACCACTAGCAATATTTCCACAAAAACCTCTAAAATTTAAATGAGGGCGATTGACATATTGCACACTCATGATAAACTCATCGCTTAAACTAGTAGCAATAGGCAAAGTATCTAAAAGCTCAGATAAGGTTTTTCCACTATACCAAGGCATATTAATACTTTTATAAGCTATGTTGTCTCCATCTAGTGCACATATAGGAACAAAATGGGTTTTAATATATTCATGATTTTTTAAGCATGGTAGAATTTCTTGATAATTTTTACAGATTGTATTAAAAATTTCTTGATTATAATCAATCAAATCCATTTTATTAACAGCAATAATAAATTGTTTTATACCAAGCAAACTCGCTATGTAAGAATGTCTTTTAGTTTGAGTTAAAACCCCTTTTCTAACATCTATAAGTATGATAGCAATATCAGCTGTACTAGCACCTGTTGCCATGTTTCTAGTGTATTGTTCATGGCCTGGAGTATCTGCTATGATGAATTTTCTTTTTTCACTTGTGAAAAATCTATATGCTACATCTATGGTTATACCTTGCTCTCTCTCGCTTGCAAGACCATCTACTAAAAGTGCAAAATCAATCTTTTCCCCTGCATTGCCAAGCTTTTTACTATCTTTTTCTAAAGATAAAATTTGATCTTCAAAAAGCATTTTTGCATCATAAAGCATTCTACCTATAAGGGTAGATTTGCCATCATCTACACTACCACAAGTGATAAATCTACAAAGCTCTTTATTTTCATGTTCTTTTAGGTATTTTTCTACATTTGTTTTCATTAAAAATACCCCTCTTTTTTCTTTTTTTCCATACTTGCTTCTTCATCAGTGTCTATAAGTCTACCTTGTCTTTCACTTGTTTTAGAAAGTAAAAGCTCTTCGATGATTTCTAAGACATTGCTAGCACTTGAGTTTATGGCTCCTGTTAGCGGGTAGCAACCTAGGGTTCTAAAACGGACTAATTCTTCTTTAGCATTTTTAGCAAGTTCTTTTGGCATACGCTCATCATCAACTAAAATTTTAGCCCCCATGTACTCTACTACCGGTCGTTTTTTAGCAAAATAAAGACTTGGCAAAGGAATATTTTCTTTGTAAATATACTGCCATATATCAAGCTCAGTCCAATTACTAAGCGGGAAAACTCTTATGGATTCACCTTTTTTATGACGACCATTGTAAATATCCCATAATTCTGGGCGTTGATTTTTTGGATCCCATGAGTGATTTTCATCACGGAAAGAATAAATTCTTTCCTTTGCGCGCGATTTTTCCTCATCTCTTCTTGCACCACCAAATACCGCATCAAATTGATATAAATCAAGCATTTGTTTTAAACCTTGTGTTTTAGCAATATCTGTATGCATAGATGAGCCATGTGTAAATGGAGAAAGATTTAATTCTTTGATTTTAGGGTTTTGATAGACTATAAGCTCCATGCCAAGCTCTTTGGCGCGTTTGTCTCTAAATTCTATCATCTCTTTAAATTTCCATGTAGTATCTACATGCACTAAAGGAAGTGGAGGTAAGCTTGGGTAAAATGCTTTTTGTAAAAGATGAAGCATAACCGAGCTGTCTTTACCTATACTATAAAGCATAGCTGGTTTTTCAAACTCAGCTATCACCTCACGGATGATATGAATGGACTGTGATTCTAAATATTCTAAATGGGTCATTTTTTATCACAAAATAAATAATAATCTTGCGGTATCCCTATATCAATAAAATAATCATCAAAAATTTGAGTTTGTATTTTTAATATCTTATAATTTACCTGCAAAAATTCTTCAAAAGAAAATTTTCTCTCTAAATCAAATTCATCAAAAATATCTTTTCTTAGTAAGTATATACCACCATTGATTAAACCTTGCTTTTTAGATGCTTTTTCTTCAAAAGATGTTATAATACCTTGATCATCAACATTTACAGTACCATATCTATCAAAATTTTGCATTTGTTTTAGTGCGATACAAATTTTACTATCATTTAAAACAAGTTTTTTTAGATCAATATCAAATATAGTATCTCCATTTAAAACATAAGCTTGATTTTGTATCAATTTCAAAGCATCTTTTATAGCTCCACCCGTACCTAAAAGCTCTTTTTCGATGTTATAGCGTATTTTCATACCTTCAAATTCATCTTTAAAGTACTCTTGGATGAGTTCATATTTATACGAA
The DNA here is from genome assembly GCF_025771745.1 of Campylobacter sp. IFREMER_LSEM_CL2127. Classification (NCBI taxonomy): domain Bacteria; kingdom Pseudomonadati; phylum Campylobacterota; class Epsilonproteobacteria; order Campylobacterales; family Campylobacteraceae; genus Campylobacter; species Campylobacter sp. IFREMER_LSEM_CL2127. The sequence goes on along the minus strand of NZ_JAKMQV010000002.1, from coordinate 168,034 downwards.
ACACTTAAAATAACTTCGGTAATTCCTTGTTTTTTTAAATACTCTAAAACAAAGGCTAAAAATGGCTTTCCATTAATAGGCGCCATAGGCTTTGGAAGATCTTGCACTACACTTTTTAACCTTGTGCCAAGACCTCCTGCTAAAACTATAGCTTGCAATCAAACCCTTTACCAAAAAGCTCTTCTTCTACTATAGCACAGATAATATGTCCTATTAAAATATGCGCTTCTTGGATCCTTGGTGTGCAAGTTGATGGCACTTTAATACAATAATCACAAAGTTCATTCATAATACCACCACTAGTTCCGGTTAAACCTATGCTTAAAATTCCTTTTTCTTTGCAAATTTCTAAAGCTTTTAAGATATTTTTACTATTTCCACTTGTAGAAATTCCTATAAATACATCCCCACTCACACCTTGTGCTTGCACTTGTCTTGCAAATAAATTTTCATAACCATAGTCATTACCAATGGCTGTTAAAATACTCGTATCGGTACTTAAAGCAATACTTGCAATACCAGGTCTGTCAAAGTAAAATCTACTCACAAACTCTCCAGCTATATGTTGTGCATCAGCTGCACTTCCTCCATTGCCTGCTAGTAAAGTTTTATTGCCATTTTTATAGGCGTTGATCACTTTTAAAGATACCTCTTTAATCAAACTGATCATATCATTATCATTTAAAATCTTAGTTTTAATATCAATTGAATCACTAAAATGAGATTTTATATATAAATTTAAATTTTCCATGACTTTGCTCCTTCTTTAGTGAAGTAGAATTCTTGCACATATCCTTGTTGATCATTTAGAATTTTTTTAAGTTTATATTTTTTTATAGGATCAGCCATAAAAAACATAAACCCTCCAGCACCAGCTCCACTTGTTTTGCCACTATAGGCACCATTATCCATAGCTAAATGATAAATTCTTTCAAGCTCATCATTACTTACTATATCAGAAATGATCTTTTTTGACTGCCATGACTTACCTAAAATTTGAGCTATTTTTTCAAAATCAGCTCTAAATAGCGCTTCTTTCATATCTAGCGCATCTTGTTTTATCGCATGCATAGCATTAAGAGAGTTTTCATCTCCTAATTTTCCTTTTTTATGCTCTTCTATATCTTTAGCCTCTCTAGTAATATTTGTAAAATAAAGCAAAACTCTAGCCTCAAGCTCGCTTGCTATCCAATTTTTAATACGCAAAGGATTAACTATCACTCTTTTTTGATCATAAAATTCCATAAAGTTAAACCCACCAAAAGTTGCAGCGTATTGATCTTGTGCACCACCCACTATAGCCATATCCTCTCGTTCAATCTCATATGCTAAACGTGCGATCTCATACTCACCCAAAGGTAAATTCAACCACTCAGCAAATGCTTTGATAATACCCACCACCAAAGTAGAACTACCGCCAAGCCCACTACCACTTGGCACATCTGAATAAGTATACAAAGAAAAACTCAAAGGTTTTTTAACATAGTCTCTTACTAAACGATTATAAATTGCTTTATAAAGATCTAGCTTGCCATCATTTTCTAAAAAATCTTTGCTTTTATACTCTGCTTTTACATTTGTATCCGATGAATCAAAAATGATTTTCCCATCTTCTCTTTCTACTAAAGTACAATGTACATATAAAGATATCGTCGCATTTAAAACATAGCCCGTGTATTGATCGCAATATAAATTTATATCAGTACCCCCACCAGCTAAACCTAAACGCAATGGAGTTTGAGAACGAATTATCATAACTACTACCTATTTAACGGGATTCTACCCATAGAGATTTCTTTTCTCCAATGATTTAGCAAATCTTCAAACATCTGTCTAGCTGGAATTTCTGGCTTCCAGTTGATATAGCTTTTGATTTTAGTATTATCAAACATTTGATAGTCTGCATCAATAGGACGCAATCTTTCTTCATCTTGTTCTACTTTGATATCTTTTCTTACAGAAAAACTCAAAAGTATATCGATAACCTCGGGAAGTTTAAAAGCTTCTTCACCTGCTATATTAAAAGCCTCACCACAAGGAACTTTTCCTTTTTCACTTTCTAATGAAAGCAAATAATAAGCCCTTATAGCATCACGACAATCTTGAAAAGTTCTTACACTTGATAAATTTCCTACTTTGATAATAGGCTCTTGATAACCTGCTTCTATTAATGCGATTTGCTTTGCAACTGTACTTTCAAAAAACACATCAGAACGTCTTGGACCACTATGAGTTCCCATCCTAGTGACATAAGTTTTTATACCATAAGCTTCACCGTAAAATCTTCCTAAATAATCTGTGCCAATTTTACTTATACTATAAGGACTTGCCCCATGAAAGGTTGTATCTTCATTTAACTTAATACCTACTTTTGCCCTACCATAAACTTCACTAGAAGAACACACATGTACTACAGGATCATAACCATCTTTAGCTTTTAATAATCTGATATTTTCTAAAATATTTGCTGTGCCTATGATATTAGTTTGCAAGGTTTCTATAGGTATGTCAAAAGAGGTTTTTGGGTAAGACTGTGCAGCTAAATGAAAGATTACATCAGGTCTTTTACTCTCAAAAAGCTTTTGAATACTTGAATAATCATTTAAATCAGCATAAAAAATGCTTATTCTATCTTTTTTATTGATCCTATCACTTAGATGATAGATATTATCCATAGGTTCTTGCCAACGCATCATACCTATAACATCATAATCTGTATTTTCCAATAAGTAATCTGCCATTTGTGAGCCAACTTGACCTGTAAAGCCTGTAATTAATGCTGTTTTTTTCATAGACTATCCAATACTTTTTTAAATAAACTAATTTGCTCGCCAATACTAAATTGATGATTACCCACAAAAAATCCTTTTTCGTGGATATATTTTGCATTTTTCAATTCTTGATGAATTTCATAGTCAAAATATTTAATCACTTCATTTTGTGTAAAATCTCCAGTAGCTATAGGACGATATTCTATACCATTTTCTTCTAATTTTTTAATGATATCTTTTCTTTGTAATTTCGAATTTGGTCTAATCACCAAAGAAAATCCAAACCATGAACTACTTCCAATTTCTTTTTGCATAATAAATTCAGGATGGTTTTTAAAATACTCACAAAACAATTTAGCGTTTTCTCTACGATGTTTTAAAAACATAGGTAATTTTTTAAGCTGTTCTATACCGATAGCCCCACTCATTTCTACCGGACGTACATTATACCCTGGCAACACAAAACGAAATGACTCACTAAACCAATCATCACTTTTATTGGCCACTAAATTTTCTTTTGGAAGATTTCTAGTCCAACCATGCGCTCTTAAACAAAGAAGTATATGATACAACTCCTCATCGTCTGTAACTACAAAACCACCTTCCATTGTAGCCATATGATGAGAAAAAAATGTTGAAAAAGTTCCCATAATACCAAAAGTTCCAGCTTGCTTTCCCTTATACTCCGCCCCCATTGATTCGCAATTATCTTCTAGCAAGATAATATCTTTTCCCTTAATAAGATCATTAATTGCATCAAAATCATTAGGGTTTCCTAATAAATTTACAACCATAATCATTTTTGTTTTATCACTAATAGCACTACTTAAAGCATCTAGGTCGTAATTTAGCGTTTCTAAATCTATATCTACAAATTTTAATTTCAAGCCATACTGATAAAGCGGATAATAAGTAGTACTCCATGATACCGCAGGAACTATAACCTCATCTCCTCTTTTTAATTTAGGATTTTTTGTATAAAATAAGGCTGCCGTTGCTATCAAATTTGCAGTTGAACCTGAACTTGTCATAACCGCATACTTAGAACCTGTAAATTTAGCAAAATCTTTTTCGAATTCAGCCACCTTTTGACCCATAGTAAACATATCGCTTTTAATAACATCTTGTATTGCTTGTAATTCCTTTTCATCCCAAGTTGATGAAGCTAATGTATATTTTTTCATTTACTTTAATCCTTTTTGTCTTAATGTATAATTCCACTCAATTGTTTTTTTAATGCCATATTCTAAGTCTATAAATTTTTTTTTATCAAATTCCTTAAGATATTTACCAATATCAAGCTCAACAGTATTCGGAGTACCCACAATAGTATTTTGATTACATGAAATTTCTAAAGGAACTTTTTGAATTTGTGATATAATCTTAGCCATATCATAAATACTAATATTTCGAACTTCACCTGCAACATTATACAGCAATTCTTTTCCATTTAATAATATATTTAAAAGCATTTCGATAATATCCGTTATAAAGCACACATGTCTTAAGGCGGATCCATCATCCCACAAGGTTATTTTTTTATTATCAATAGATTTATTTATAACTTCGTTTAGAAATCTCTGATCATTTAATCTTGTTCCAGGTCCATAGCTTATAGCCAATCTTGCTATCTTTATATTTTTATGTTGTTTATAATAAAAATGAGATATTACCTCACCTATTCTTTTTGACTCAGCATATAATGCTCTATCAGATAAGGTTAAAACATCTCCATGATACATTTCATTGCATGGTAGTTGAGATTGTGGAATATTTCCATATACTTCCGACGAACTTAAATATAAAATTTTTGCATTATTTTTTTTACACTGATTTAATAATTTTATATATGTATGACCATTTAAATCAATACAATTGGAAAGATTTTCAAGTACTTTTTTTGGTTGACCATATGTCGCAGCATGAATCATAAAATCAAATTTAATATCCGGAATACCACTATTTAGATCTGAATTTATATATTTAATATTTTCATCTTTGGGAATCCAAAAAACCGCATCTGAAAATGAGTGAGCAATAATTTTTAAATTTAATTTTCTTTTTAGTCCAATATAATAAAGATAATTTACGAGATTGCTTCCAACAAGACCATTTGAACCAGTTATAAAAAATGTTTTATTTCTTATAGATTCAATATTAACTATATTAATAATATCATACTCATTTTTTAAAAATTGAAACATTTCAAAAACTCCAAATATTAAAAAGATTCTTCAAGAATTAATTTTAAATATTCCAAATCAATTTTATTTTGTTTATGCAAATAATCTCTACTTCCAACCTCTAGACAGTATTTTTTTTGCAGTCCTAAATTTATAATATTTTTAAAGTTGCAAATAGAATTTATTTCAGAATCTAAACCACCTGCGCCTATAAAACCTTCTTCCAGTGTAATAATTTTTTGCTTATTTAGCAAACACTGAAGCAACTTACTTTTATTGTACGAACTTATTAAAAACATATCAATAAATAAAACATTCTCAAAATCATCCACTATATTGCATATCTTATTACTCATATATCCAGTTGACACTACTGCTATTTTTTTAGATATACAATCACTATTAAGCATTCGAAAACCATCATCAAAATCAAACTCATCTGATTTTACATTACCAATAGCTTCACCATCTAATCTTATATACTTTGGCTTGTTTATAGATATACTTTTTTCTACATATAAACCAACTAAACTGCAATCACTTGGCGAGAAAATATCAATGTTTGGTAAAGTTTTCATTAAAGATAAGTCTTCTAGACAATGATGAGTTGGACCACTGGTAGAATAGCTCATACCAACACCAACACCAATAATATTAATGTTCATATGTCTAAACATATTTAAAATTGCTATATTAACTCTAATTTGTTCAAAACACCTCATCGAAATAAAAGGAGCTATAGCATAAATATAAACTATATATCCTTCCAGAGCCAAACCAACAGAAATATTAATGGCATTTTGTTCAGCAATTCCAACATTAATAACTCTTTCTGGAAATTTTTCTCTGATTTTATCAAGCGATGGAGCACCAAAATCAGCAGTTACAATCATAATTTTGTTATTATCTTGCATTTTTAGAAATAAATTATTTAAAAACACATCTCTCATTGTAGCTTTACTCATTTTCTAATCCTTTTATTATCTCTTCTATTCTATCTTTAGTTAAAGAAATTATATGTGATAAAGGGTTATTTTCTAACTCTGCAATTCCATGTCCTTTAATTGTATTTACTATAACAACTTTTGGTTTTTTATTCTTACTTTCTATGGTAATTTTTAATTTATTATACACTTCACCAATATCATGTCCGTTAACAATTTCAACAACCTCCCAACCAAAAATTTCAAATTTTTGAGCCAAAGGTTTTAAATTTATAATGTTTTTTGTAAAATCCAACATAGATACTTTATTTAAATCGATAATTAAAACAAGATTATCCAGCTTATGTTCTGCTGAAAACATTATTGCCTCCCAATTAGATCCTTCATACATCTCACCATCACCACAAAGCACAATAACATTGCTAGATTTATCTTGTTTTTTTAATGCAATACCAATACCAGCACCAACTCCAAGTCCATGCCCCAAAGAACCATTAACCGTCTCATATCCAGGTATTGTCGGATCAGGTATTGTCCCCAAAAAACTTCCTTCTTTTCCAACATTAATAAGTTCTTTCATTGAAAAAAAACCCAAATCTGCTAAAATAGGATACAAACTGATTGACCCATGTCCTTTTGATATTATAACTCTATCTCTATCATCATCAAAAAGATTATTTGGATTAAAATTGATCAATCCGCCATAATACAAACTTGTTAAAATTTCAACACACGATAAAGAAGAAGCAATTCTGGTTGAAGGTGATATTTGGTGTATTTTTAATGTTTCTTTGTAAACAAATTTAGATTTTTCTTTAAGTAAATTTAACATTAATTTTCCTTTTTAAAAATATCTCTGTCTGATAATATAGGGTTGTTTGTCGGCCAATCTATAGCAATTTTACTATCATTCCATGCATATGTAAACTGATCTTTGGCATCAACATATTCACCATCATAAGCCCATTTATAATAATATAAAGCATCATTTTTTGAACTAACATATTGAGCATTTCCAAAATACGGAGGTATTAGAATCAATTTTCTATTATTTTCATTAATAATAAATCTCTCCCACTTTAGATAAGTAGGAGAGTCTTTTCTGCAATCAACTACTACTTGATGCACTTCACCATATACGCAAGTTACTAATTTCCAAGACTTATGATCACCATGTATACCTCTTAACACATTATGTTTAGATAATGTAAATTTATCTAGCACAAATTTCAAATTTGAAGGTAATAAATTTTCTATATCTTTGCTAGAAAAAACAGACCAAATTTCTCCTCTTAAATCCTTAAAACTATTTGGGGTTATTATAAAAACACCTTTTAGAATTTTTGATTCTTGTATATCAAATTCAATTGCCATCTGTTTCCTTTTTTTATTTTCTGCTTTAACTTCCTTACCTCAAACCATAGTTTAACATACCCACCCTTATACCAAGTTTTATTAGCTTTTATAAGAGCTTGTCCTAGTTTATAAGAAAGATGATTTTTAAGTTTTAAGGCTTCTTTATAATCAGGATAGCTTTCTAATGGAGGTAGTTTTAAAGAAGGATCTTTTTTTATTTTTTCTTGGTAGATTTTTTGTTCTTGTTTGTGTGAAATTATTATACTTAATAATACTATAGGCATTATTAAGTAGCCTAAGAAAGATTTAGAATTTACTATCATAGCTTGACCTAGTTTATAAGAGAGTTGATTTTGAATTCTTGTTTTGGCCGTGCCATATTTAGTTTGGAAGGATAGTTTCGATTGAATCGAGTTTGTATTTATTCTTGAATTAATCAACATTTTATCTTTCAAATCTAATAAAATCTCGTAAATATCATCTTGAATAAACCTAAAAAAAGCTAATAAATTTGGATATTTTTTTACATCGTCTATCGACATCTTAGCTATAAGTTTTTTTATGTCTAAATGACATACTCCATAACTGTAATTTTCCATATAATCTTTATACTTAAATAGACTTTTTCGTAAAATTCTTTCTGCTTCGGAAAAATTTCTATTTCTTAAACATATATAGATTATTAATAATTCATATAAACAGTTAGTTTTGTCTAGTATATTAGCTTGTTTTAATAAAGAAAGTGCCATTATGTCATCATTTAAAAACTTAAGATTAATATAAGAAGCATAATATAAAGAATACACTCTTTGCAAGATATGAAATTTTGAAATATTATATTTCTGTATTATTATTAATTGTTGCTCATTGCTATAAAAATTAGTAAAAAAAGTAGGTTCTCTACCTAAGCCAATATATGCAGCAATTTTAGCAAAACTACTTGCTCCAGAAAAAATTTCTTTTGCATTGGACATAAAAACTATTTCAAACACAATCCTTTCTATACCTGACAGATTTTCATCAATAAAATCTTCAATTATACTAACACCATATAATTTCCTTAACTCCCTTAAACTTGTAAAATCATCACCAAATAAAACTATTTTTTCATTTTTATTTAAATTCTCTTCTATTAAATGCATTGCTATCTCAATTGGCATAGCCTTTCCAACACCCACACCAAGTTTTTTTATTCTTTCATCATACACTATATCGCCACTTCGTATATGAATAGCAATAAACTTATTCGAAAAAACAACTTCGGTTTTTTTATTAGCTTTATCTATTATGTTTTGTACTGACTTTGAAAAAATAAGACTATTCCATATTTTTGGGTATTTTTTAAATACTTCAATACCAAAAAATCTTCTTACTATATTAAAATCAACATAATTACCCCAAAAATTATCTGGTTCTTTTACAAATTCATTAAATTCTTTACCATTGTCTTTTAAATCATTTGAACGAAGTTTGTTTGTATAAGAATATTGTCCAATAAAATCCTCATCAAAAATATTATATTCATTTGAAAGATATATTCCCGCTAATTCATTATTATCAATTTTTTTAATGGACTTTTTATCTAACTCAACCTCTTCCCATACAAAACCAAATTTAAACCCTGTATACTCAGCTAAATACATCGCATTAAGTATTGACATAAATCTGGCACCAAAACCATCAGTTCTTGCAGCTATCATTAAACCAGGGAATTTTCTTACAAATATATTGATATTTTTATTTTTTATATTATCAATTTCAGTGTTAATTTTTAAATATTGATATTTTTCCCTATGATTATATGTTAATGAATATTTATTGGCATTAATCAACAAACATTCTTCTTTTTTTTCTAGCCAAGTTATTTTATCTTCGCTGAAATATATTTTCACATCAAGCATATCAAAAATTTCAAATTCGATAAATTCTACATGAAAATTATTGTTTAAATTTACAATAAAACTTTTTTTGTTTTTTTCTATATCATAATAATTAATTTTTTCCAAATCAATTTGCTTAAAAATACCTTTATAATTTAACAACATAAGTATTTCTTCCTTTAAACATTTTTAAAATTAAAAAACATACACCTCAATCTACAACACAACCATATCAAAAGAAATCGACAAACATCTTATTGCTTGTAGTTTTATTTTTAAAAATTTTAATCAATATCAAAAGTTATCATTACATATTGCAAATTTTTTAAGTTCTATATTTTTTTCCTTTAACCATATATCATATAGATCGCCTTGGCTTCTGAAGTATGCCTCTTGTTTAAAAAAATAATCCTTCTTGCAATTTACTAATATTCCGTAGCAAAAACTTCTTGCATTTGAAAAGATAATATTTGAAGTTAGTAATAACTTTATAGACTCTAAAAATTTATCATAATTTTCACCTATAATACTACAATCAAAACAAAAATTATTTTCAAGAATATTTTTTTTATTATTAATATATTCACTCACAATATCTTGGCAAAAATCTATTTGTCTTTTTTGCAGAATTTGATCAATTTTACTCATATTCATAAAGGATATAGCAGTATCAAAACCATCTGAGATAAAATTAATCCTACAATTCTTATCCCGCTGCCTAATTTTATTTGCAAAAGAAAAAAGATTCTCTAAATCCAAGTAAGAATTAATAACATGTCTGCCGCCTTTATTTCTTTGTAAATTATATATACTATTATGATTTTTTCCTGTTTTTTCTTCTCTACAAAGCCAATCAATAGCAACTATATCACCTTTTTTATTTATAGGAACTATAGCCGTGTCCCCGATTCTCAAATGAATCGTATAAACAGTTTTATTTAGGTCATAGCAAAGATGATCGTATAAACCAAATTTTTTTAAAGCATTTTGAAAAAATCTTACAAAACTATTATTGTATAAACTTAGTCCAATCTCAAACAAAAATCTAACCACAGGAGAAGTTGGTAAAAATTTAGGTTCTATACATATTGCTTCACATTGAGGTAAAGATTGAATTCTATTATAAAGATTCTCAAAAATTTTCAATAAATCAACATCCTCATACAATTCTATATGTCCTATATTTGAAAAATCTACAAATTGAATAAATCCCAAATCATTAAAAAATTTTTCGTAAAATCCCCTAGTATCTTTATACGCTGTTCTATGTATAGATGCATTTTGTCCCGAAAAACCTAAAAACTGCAATTCAAATAAATCGCAAAAAGTTGCAGCCACACTTGCATGACCCATCAAATCTGCAAATCCAGCACGTGGATATATCGTATAATATTTGATTTTTTTGTCTGACAAAATTTTTCTAATTTTGATAATCTCATCAATAATTAACCTCATTATAACTCCTTAATAGTATTTGATAATTTAAAATCAAAACAGTGTGTTATTTTTAAATATTTTTTGTTTTTAAAAACATAACGAAGAACATAAGAATCATGATAAACGTTTGGCTTTAGAGAAATAACACTAAAAACTCTCTCATTCTTAATACCTTTTCTTGTAAAAATTTCATTTGGCATTGCATGTTTTATATTTAAACGCATATATTGATTTTTACCTTTTATTGTGACTAAATTAGTTCCGCTAATTATTATATGTTTATCTAGCGGAATATGCCATTGCATAGTAACATCTCTTTCTAATCCATCTTCCATGATAATCTCATCTTCTATATCAAAAGAACTATCTAAAAAATTCATACTAATAGTTCTATGATGAATAATATTTTTTAAAACTTTTAGTTCAATTTTACACCATGGCTTAATCTTATCTGTGGAATAATCTAGTACTTTCCAAGCGTTTGATCTATGATCAAAATCAATATCGTAGTTTGTATTTGAAATCAAAGGTATATTATGAGCCATTCTACTTCTCATATATTTTCTAATAGGATCTGTGTTATTATGGTTATATAGGCCGCTATCAATCAACCAATCTTCCCCAAAAGCATATAAATTTACATGACCTTCATCTTGCTGATGATGATACCGACTTAAACATCCTACTTTACAAACAAGCTGAATAGATTGATTAAATTTATCCTTGTCATTCCATTTATCTCTAAATATTACATAACCAGATTTTTCATAAACTACATTAGTCTCAATAGGTTTCATCCCACCATTTCCTAATGACAGCGCATATAATAAATTTGAATATTCTTGAGTATTTTCATAAAATGCCTTATAAGCATCAGATGTTTTATCTTGCTCACTATCGCCTATTATCGGAACATTTCCATCTGGTCTTAATATATGTGTTATAAACTTTAGAGCTTTTTTTGAAATAATATCAAAAATTACTGCTAGATCTTTAATTATACATTCAGGATAAGTTTTAATAATCGCTATAAAAACCTTCAAGACGAAGATATGATAAGATGGACTATTTTCTACATGAACCCCCTCATCTGTGAAAGCAAAAAGCATTTCATCTTTTATTCTTGAGATTGCCAATACCTTATATTCATCATTTTTTAAAAATAAGCCCAAAATCAAAAGTACTCTTGCTTGTTCTAATCCATGATTGGTATATTTTGTAAAATACTCATCCTTTGAAAGCAAGAATGCATGTTTTACAATCGCATTTAACAACCTAGTCAAAAAATTTTCGTTTTCACCAAGCCATTTTGATTCGCCATAATGCTTTAAATACAAATACAACTCAACTAACTGCTCAGCTCTTAGCGCCATACAATGATCATGCCAAATAAATTCAAAATCAACTGTCTCTTTATCTGTATCAATATAGCTATCAAACCAAGAATTTATAATATTCTTAATTTCATCAAGCATTTCATCTTTTTTTAAATGATAATGATAAGATAGTAAAAATGGCAAAAAAGAAAACCAATGCAATTTCCATTGCCATGTTCTATTTTTAAATGGATCTATCTCCCATTCTTGCCAATTACCAATTTTAAATCCTTTAAAAGGTTTTAAAACAAGTTCGCCTTTTTCAAAGTATTTTTTCCCTAACTCAAGATTATCTTGATTGCAAATTTGCAATTTTATTTTATCTAAAATAATTCTATCCATTAGTTATCCATTATTATCTTTAATTCTTTTGACATAATAACACCTTTATCACATTGTTTTCTAACTCTTTTTGCAGCATTTGCGGATAATTTCATAAATTCATCTGGATTTTTATATAAAAACTCGATTGCATCAGCTAATGCTTTTGCATTTTCAGGTTCTACTAAAATTCCACATTCATTATCTACAAATTCTGGAATTGCTGCGATGTTATTAGTAACTGGAACCAAACCACTTGACATAGCTTCAGATCGTGAAACACCTTGAGAATCGTATCTACTTGGAATTAAAAAAATACCGTATTGTTTATGTAAATTTGATATTTCTTTTTGGGTTAAAAAACCTTTATGTACGATAACATTTTTAAAAGAATTTAATTTATTAGTTAACTCATCAAACAAGACTCCATCGCCGGCTATAAAAAATTCCAAATCTTTAAAAAAATCTCTTTTGCTAAGCTCCAAAATAGCCTTAATACTTAAATCATTAGCATATACATTGGCTGAAAAAGGACGGATAGAAAGAATTTTTTTTCTATCATTTAGAGATTTAGGCAAATAATCAAACATTGAAGTATCTATAGGATTATGTATAATAGTATATTGACTAGGCTTTAACACTACTCTCAAATCACTTAAACTTTCATTTTTAAAATACTCACTTACAAAAATAAAATGCATATTTTTATAATTTGCATTGAAAATTTTTGTCCAAAATTTCACTCTTTGATCAGAAAGTTTTTTTTGTCTTTGAATTTCTATTTCGCTATATCTTTCAAATTCAAATTCTCTTCTTTGCCAAATTTGAATTTCAGAACCATGAATCCAAACAGTAATTTTGATTTTATCTACAAATTTCTCTAGAACATTCCACATATTTTTATCTAAAAAATGAACCAAAATATGGTCATATTGTCCACTTGCTAAAGTTTCTTCCAAAACATCACTAGAGGCCGTCACTACATCAATATCTTCAAATTCTCTACATTCATACCTTTGTGTATTGCTAAGCCTAAAAACATCAACCAAAATACCCTTTTCTTTATATGCTTTTACCCTTGAGTGCAAAAAGCCGTATTTATATAAATCATCATAAGAAGGATATTGTTTAGTTAATACCAATTTTTTACTTCTAGAAAGAAGTGCAAAAGGCTGGGGATTTAGAAAATCTAAAACCAAATTGTCTATTTGAAATTTACCAGCACCTTGAATGCGCAGACCAAAACGGATAAATTTACACTCTTTAGGTATAGCTAAAGTTTGAATATCTCCAGCTTTATTAATACTATGAGAAATTTTTTGATAATTTTCATCTTGAAATTCAAAGACTGTTTTAAAATCTTCATTTGAGAAAATACCTTGGAGTAAAAATTGAGAATTTTTTACCATATTAAAAGTTTCTCTTGTAAAAGAATTTTTAAAATAAAAATATTTATGTGCTTCACTGGATAATTTTGATTCTATTATGAATTTACTTTTATCATCAAATGAAAATTTGATTTTAGAACTTATCGGTTTTTCTATATTATCATATATAATTTTAGCATCCATTTTAATCAAATCAGGAGTTTCATAAGCTTCCTTCAATACACCTTTAAAATTTGATGATATATTAAGATCTTTAATACTTATTCCAGAATACACTTTATCCATACTAGACACATATTCTTGTTGATCTTTAGTAAGTGAAATACCATTTTTACAATAATTAAAACAATCGGTAGCAAACATATTTTCGATTTGATATGAAAATTCTTTATTAAGAAAAGCTGACAATAACTCTTTGTTGATATATTCTACTTTTACAAAAGATGAAGCAATAAAAAGCTGATTTGCTTTTTTATATTCACAATCCTTGTTTTCTAAATATACCTTTCCATCATCAAAACTATAAAAACTATATTTTCCAAAAGCATTAAAGTTAGAATACTTCAAGGTTAAAGTTAGATCTAGTAAATAATTTTCATTGTAATAATCTTTAATATCCATCATTCCAAAATAAGCTTGTTTATCATTTTTTATATATTTAAATAATTCTTCTAATTCTGAAAAATATATACATTGATCATTGGGTTGAAATTTCAATTTTTTATCATTATAAATTAATAGTTGAAACCCTTGGTTTTCTTTTTGAGAATAAAAAACATCTAATGCCTGTATATATTCCTCTTGTGAATTTACATGTATTAATATATAAAATTTATGCTTGGATTCAAATTGTTCTTTGTAAACAGCAGAAGCTATAAAATTCAATCTATCTGTATAAGTATGTTCTTTCATCACTTTTCTTAAAGCATTTAATTTTATTTTCTTATAATATATCTCATCTTCACATACTAGTTTCAATTTATCTTTTAATTCATTCATATCATCTGATGATATTACTAAATCACCAAAAAAATTTCTTAAAGCTCTAGAGAAATTACTCACAACAAAAGTATTACATGCTATAAGCTCAAAAGCTCTTCTGGCAAACATTGTTTGAGATTGCTTGACAGTGTTCATCGTTATCCCAAATTTATAACCTTTATATGCTTTTATAATCTCATTAAAAGATAAATTTCCTATAATCATATCTTTATAACAATCTGGAAAAGTATAATGAGGATGAGGGTTATTGAAATTTCTATCATAAATACTAATATTTTTATATGATTTTACTGCGCCTATAAGATTTTCAAAATCTAATTGTCTTTGAGGATACCTTAGATAATATGACCCTGCAAAATTAAATTCATCTTTACGATCAAATTCTTCTATGGGGTTATGTATTTTTGTTTGAGCTGCAAAAGGCAAACAATACACATCTTCATGTCCGACATAAAATTTGTACTTTGGAATACAATCAATATCAGTTGTAAAAATAAAATCAACAGAACAAGCTATCGGTAGAAAAGTATTAAAATGAACCGGATCTTCTTTACTCCAAAATACAGTAGCAATATTATTTTCTTTACAATATTCTATAAGTTCTTGAAGTTCTGTGGAAAATCCTGAGATTTTTAACTTCCACAAAGAATCTTTTCCTTGCCAAGCTGATTCTATAAATAATAAATCAGGTTTAAATATTGCAACTTCATTTTTCCAATTTCCTGGACTGAGTTGTAACAAATCGCACTCGTATTTAAAGGAAGTGTATGTGAATTCATCCATTATGCAAGCAATTTTTATATTTTTTATATCATCAAATTTATTGATAAATTGTTGTTTTGGTGTATTTGAACTATTTGCTATTGTTTTTTTTATTTTATTAGTTTGTTTTAATATATTTTTCTTTTTTTGCCTTAATTTAAAACTTTTATACTCCATATATAAATGATAAGGTAACAAGATAACATTTTTTATATTTTTAGCATTTACAATGCGGTTGCCTATTCTATAAGATAAAGTATTTTCCAATCTTTTGATTTCATTATCTTTAAAAATTATTTCTTGACGATATTTTTCACTTCTTGCACTCATGCCTTCATAATTTACTAATGTTGCATCTAGTTTCTCTTTGTGAAATTGCAAATCTTGTTCAAGCTTATCGTTTTGCAATTGGAGTTGACGAATTTTTTTATTTTGTTCTAATTCTATTTCATTCCATTTTTCTTTTTGAGATTCTAAATCATTTATTTTTGCATATAACTCGGTGCTATTTTTAGAAGTAATTTCAACAATTTTAGAAATTTCAGTAGATATTTTTTTACTATAATTTAAGGATTGAGTCATTCGATACGATTCTAAAGTTTTATGAAAAGATATATTGGATAATATATCTTGATCTTTTAACTGCTCTTTTGGATAATATAGGTGTGTTGGAGTTGCGTTAAAAGTATTCCAATAAACATAGTCTAATTTTTCCAATATAACATTAATTTTTCTAAATTCAATATTATTAATAGCTTCTATATATAAAAACGGTCTATGTTTTTTTATAGTATTGATCGCACCATTTAGAACTTTAGTTTCCATTCCCTCTACATCTATTTTTAATACAGAAATATCTTTTTCAAATTTTATATCATCAAGAGGATATAAAACAATATCACCAGAATCTTTAATTTTTAAAGATTGTTTACCTAAATTTTCAGCATTTAAATTATCTAAAATTGCTGTTTCTTTTTTATCTGATAGACCAAATTCATGCAGCCTTAATTTTCTAAATCCATTTAATTCTATACTTATTTTAAGTATGTTGCACAGTTCTAAATTTGCTTCAAAAGCATATATATCAAAACCATGTGCTGCAAGATATAAAGAATGATTGCCTATATTAGACCCTATATCAACTATAATGGTATCTTTTTTTGCTTTTCCTAATATATCCTGCAACATTTCATATTCATAAGGAATCATTTCGTTGTAAATTTTTTTCTGTATATAGTCTATATCTTTGCCTGGAAGGTAAATTTTATAACTCACTTGATCACATTTTAATAAAACAACATCAGAATCTATTTCTTTCATGGACAAACCTTAAATATTAACAAAATCTATAAGTTTATCAGATTGCATACCAATAAACTCCTTGTGCTTAACTAATATCACAACAATATCTGCTTCATCCAGTGCTTGTGTCAAAGAAACCAATTCTATATTCGCTTTATCCTGTAATTTTAGTGGAAGCTGTTTTATATTTGGCTCTACAGCTAGTATTTGATTATTGCGTTCGCTGGCAAGCTTAATAACTATATCTAAGGCTGGAGATTCTCTTAAATCATCAATATCTGGTTTAAACGCTAAACCTAAACAGGCAATTTTAGGTTGCAGTATGCCTTTTACTCTTTCTTTAATTTTTTGTATAACAAAATTTGGTTTATTATCGTTAACCTCTCTAGCTGTTTTTATCATTTTAGCTTCATTTGGATTTTGATGTACTATAAACCACGGATCCACTGCTATACAATGTCCACCAACTCCA
The DNA here is from genome assembly GCF_025771745.1 of Campylobacter sp. IFREMER_LSEM_CL2127. Taxonomy (NCBI): domain Bacteria; kingdom Pseudomonadati; phylum Campylobacterota; class Epsilonproteobacteria; order Campylobacterales; family Campylobacteraceae; genus Campylobacter; species Campylobacter sp. IFREMER_LSEM_CL2127. The sequence goes on along the minus strand of NZ_JAKMQV010000002.1, from coordinate 150,840 downwards.
CAACCAGGTTGCAAGATATTTACTCTAGGATGACGATTGGCAAGTTTTATAAGCTCCCATACATTTATATCCAATTTATCGCATAAAATAGATAATTCATTAGCAAAAGCTATATTTACATCTCTAAACGAATTTTCTGTAAGTTTTGCCATTTCTGCTGTCCTAGCATTAGTTTTAATGCATTCACCTTGAACAAAAATTTTATATAGATTTGCTGCTTGTTCTGTGCATTGTTGTGTCATACCCCCAACAATTCTATCGTTTTCAACAAGTTCTCTTATAACCTGTCCAGGTAGAACTCTTTCTGGACAATGAGCTATCTTAATATCGGATTCTTCACCGATCTGATGAGGAAAAGTCAAATCAGGTCTTTCATCTGCAAGCCATTTCGCCATTTGTTCTGTTGCTCCAACTGGGGATGTTGACTCTAAAATCACTAAATTTCCCTTCTTTAGGACTTTTGCTACTGATTTTGACGCTGCCTTAATGTAATCCAAATTGGGCTCATGATCTTCCCCTTTAAAAGGAGTTGGTACTGCAATGATAAAAGCATCTGCTTCATCTGGCAGCGTTGCTGCTTTAAAATAACCATCTTTCACAACAGCATGTACCAAAATATCTAATTCAGGTTCTACAATATGAATTTTTCCTTGATTTATAGTATCTACTACTTGTTGATTTATATCTACACCCAAAACTTTAACTTTTCTACTAGCAAAAACAGCAGCCGTAGGAAGCCCTATATATCCAAGACCTATTATGCATACTTTATTAAAATTATTAATCACAACAATCTCCTTTTTTTATTAGTATCTCTAAAATTTTCTCACAAGCTTTACCATCTCCATAAGGATTACTTGCTTTGCTCATTTTTTTATATTCATCTTCATTATTAATCAACTCTTGAGCTGCTTTGATAATGCCACTTTTACAAGCACCCACTAACTTCACTGTTCCAGCTTCTATGGCTTCTGGTCTTTCTGTTGTTTCACGCATTACTAATACAGGTTTTCCAAGACTAGGAGCTTCTTCCTGTACACCACCAGAATCTGTAATAATAAAATAGCAGTTTGACATAAGATATATAAACTCTTCATACTTAAGAGGATTTATAAGATAAATATTAGTTATATCTGAAAGAATTGATTTTACGGGTTTTTGCACATTAGGATTTAGATGAACAGGATAAACTATGTCAATATTTGGATTATTAATTGCTATAGTTTTTAATGCTTCACAAATTTGCAAAAAACCTTCACCAAAATTTTCTCTACGATGTCCTGTAACTAGAATAAATTTTCTATTATCACTTTTTCTATATTCATTATCAATAGAATATAAAATTTTTGTCTTAAATACTATATTATTTTTTATTTTTTCTACCATATAAAATAATGCATCAACAACAGTATTACCAGTCACAAAAATGTTCTTTTCATCTTTCCCTTCTTTTATAAGATTTTCGGCACTCTTAGTTGTCGGAGCAAAATGAATACCTGACAAAACACCGACAATTTGTCTATTTGCCTCTTCTGGCCAAGGATTGTAAAGATTATAAGTCCTTAGCCCTGCTTCAATATGCGCTACTTTTATTTTTTGATAAAAAGCTGCCAATGCTGCAGCACTTGCAGTAGTGGTATCTCCATGCACTAAAACAACATCCGGTCTAAAATCATTCAATATATTTTTCATACCACAAAGAATTTTAAAAGTAATATCATATAAATCTTGATTTTCACTCATGATGTTTAAATCATAATCTGGCTTAATATCAAAAACATCTAAAATTTGATCTAGCATTTGTCTATGTTGTGCGGTCACACAAATTTTAAAATCTATATCATTTCTATTTTCCATTATTTTAATCAATGGAGCCATTTTTATAGCCTCTGGTCTTGTTCCAAAAACAACTAAAATCTTTCTCATTTTCTCCAACTTTTTTAGTTTTTTAATGTATCATAAAAATTTAAACATTGCCTATCGCGTAAAGTTGTATAATGCCTACTGTTTTTTCATCTTGAGTGACAACTATTTCTTTGATTTTGTGTTTTAGCATAAGCTCTTCTGCTTCACTTGCCATAGCACTTGCTTCTATAGTTTTAGGTTTTTCACTCATGATTTCTTTAGCTTTAAAATCAAATCTTGGCTTATCATTTGCTCTTAATGCTCTTCTTAAATCCCCATCTGTGATGATTCCAACTAGTTTTTCATTTTCAAGTACTATACAAAGCCCTAACTTACCGCTAGTCATCACATCAACTAACTCATTAAATTCACTCTCAGGGCTTACTATAGGTAGATTATTTGACACCATCAAATCACCCACTCTAGTTAAAAGCTTTCTACCCAAGCTTCCCCCTGGATGAAATAAAGCAAAATCATCAGGTCTAAAATTCCTTGCTCTCATCAAAGCTACTGCTATAGCATCACCCATCGCTAAAGTAGCCGTAGTAGAAGAAGTTGGAGCAAGTTGAAGCGGGCAAGCTTCTTTTTTTACTGCTATGTTTATAAAAATATCAGCTTGTTTGGCTAGGGTAGAGTTTTGATTTCCAGCCATGACAATTAAAGGAATTTTTCTTTTTTTAATTACTGGTATAAGCTTTAAAACCTCTTCAGTTTCTCCTGAATTTGAAATAGCTAAAAGCACATCCTCACTTGTGAGCATACCAAGATCTCCGTGCAATGCTTCGCCTGGATGCATAAAAAAGCTCGGGGTACCTGTGCTAGCCAAGGTTGCAGCTATCTTAGCTCCTATATGGCCTGATTTACCCATACCACTTACTACACATCTACCTTTGATAGATAAAATCAGCTCAATGGCTTTATTAAAACCTTCATCTAAATTATCGCATAAATCTAAAATCGTTTTTGATTCTATCTCAAAAACTTCTTTGGCTATTTTAATTGCATCGATTTGACTCATCTAAATTCCTATATATTTAACACTACATTAGTTGCAATAGCTATTTGATATAAAATTTGTGTTAGCATGCTAAAAATTTGTAAATTTTGGCTATCTACTTTTGGTAAAACTAAAATAGAATCTCCTGCTTTGATATCTGCTGAGCTTCTACCGCTGTATTTAGTTGCTTTACCATTAGCATTGATAACTAAAACTCTTGATATATCTGCTCTATCGCTAAAACCACCTGCTAGGTTGATATAATATCTTAATTTTTCTTTATCCATATATACAAATGCACCTGGTATAGAAACTTCACCTTGAACCAAAACAAGATTATTTTTACTAGGTACATTTACTACATCACCCTCTTCTAATACTATAGAATTATACGCTTTGACATTGTCTATAACGATTTGTCCTTTTGGTTGGGCTTGCTTTGCACGCGCAATAAATTCTAAAATCGTCTTAGCTTGAGTAGCTCTAATGCTAGCTTGCTCAGCATTGACTGAAGAACTTGTTAGAGCTAATGTTTCAAGCTCTTTAAGTTGGGCTTCTATAAGTTGTTTTTGAGTAGTCGCTACACTTTTTCTAAAAACCTGCAAGGCATTAATGTTTGATTGATCATTAACTGTAATCATTTTAGCAAGTTCAGCTAAAGTTGTACCTTTTTTTATCACCACTGAGTGCAAACCACTATGCTCACCTTCTATACTAATGCTAATATTTTGTGCTGTATAATCAGGTCTAAACTCTATCTCATCGCCATTATATAACTTCACACCTAAAAACTGCTTTTTGCTGTAAGCATCCACATGTAATTTATGATCATCTCTATAGCTTTTTACCACAGCATTAGTTACTATAGGTTTAGCTCCTGCGACTTTGGCTATATCTTCTAAATTTAAAATATCATTACTGAGCTCAAATCTAAAAGGCTTTTGCACATCTCCTTCTACAAAAACATACTTTTGCACACTACCCACTAAGATCACATCGCCCATTCTAAAAGGAAAAAGATCAAGCTGGCCTTTAAGTAAAAAGTCATATAAATCTACCTTTTTAATGACTTTATTATCTCTTAAAATTTGAATATCTCTAAAGCTACCATATTCTAAATTAATTCCACTTGCTTTATCTAAATACTGTATAATAGAATCTGAACTTAGTCCTTGATAAAGGCCTGGTTGATTTACATTTCCTGTAACAAATACCGATACATTTTGGTAAATATCCATATCTGCATATACATAAACATTGCTTTTATAGATTTTATTAATAGCTTTTGTAATGACTTGCACTAAAGCACTATTTTTCACACCCAAAAGATTAATCGCACCTACTTTTGGTATAAAAATATTTCCTTGAGAGTCTACTGTTAAGGTTTGTATAAACTCTACTGCACCCCAAATTTTTACATTAATCCTATCGCCCACTGCTAGTTTATAATCAGGGTTGTAAACATGTTGGGTAAATTTAGTAAAATTTCCATTAAACAAATGCGCACCAAATACTTTAGTAATCGGAGTTTGAGTTTGGTTAAAATCACTTTGGTTGCTATCGTAATTTATAATTTGTGGCTCTAAAGATGGAGCCAATGGCTGATTTTGAATTTTCGCAATTTGAGAAACATCTACCGCAGAAAATAAAAACAAAGGTAAAAGTAAAAACAAAAATATCTTTTTCATTAGTATCTATGCTCCTCTATAATCATTTTAATAAATTTAACAATTCCATAAATCAAAGATAAAATCATAAAAGCCGTGAGTATATTATACAAAGCTTCTGGGTATTTAGCACTTTGAGGTAAACTTGGACTTTGCACTATAACCACTTGTTTTATCTTTCTTAGAGCTTCAATCCTAGCGCTCTCATAAGCTTTTAATGCAGCTGTATAAGCACTTTCTGCAAAACCTGCCTCTATGGTTAGATCTTGAAATTTAGCTACAAGATCATTAAGTTTTTGAGAGGATTTTGATGATGAAACTTTAGATTTTTCTTTTTGAAGTTGTTTTTTTAAAGCTGTGATTTCACTTTTTATAGTGACAATTTGCGGTGCATTATCATTTATATAGCTTTGCATCATCAAAAGCTCAGCTTCTTTAGCTGCTATTTTTGATTCAAGTTCGGCTATGAGTTTTAGAGTACCTTCTGCTTGTTTAAGTGGATCAAATACTCCATATTTATTTTGAAAAGCTAAAAGCTCATCTTTAGCCTTTTGATATCTTTTTTTAAATTGCAAAAGTTCTTCTTCAGCAAATTGCATTTGATCTCTTGCAGCTTTGTGTGAAATTTCATTGATAAATTTTTCACTTTCTTTAACTATAGTTGAAGCTATTAAATGTGCACTTTGTGGGTCAAAACCTTCTACTTCTACGCGCAAAAGTCCATTAGCTGAATTTTCTTGAGTAATTTTAACACGGTTTTGATAATACTTTAAAAACTCTTCTTGGTCAGCTGATGAAGAAATACTATAAAAAAAATCAAGTTTTTGCTTTTGATATAACTCGCGAATTTGAATTTTTTCTTCTAAAATATTTAGCATATCTAAAGAATGAATGTAAGATTTTAAAAAAACTAAGTCTTCAGTAGAAAAAGAATTATTCGTCAATAATGCGGCTAATCCACTTACTGCTGTACTACTATCCGAAGTAGTTGATTTCACACTTAAAACACTTTCACTCACATAGCGATTTGCTGCTATAAAAACATAATAAAATATAACAAATGCCGTTAAAATCAACACTATTTTGAAAGAATTAAATATTTCTAAATTTTTAAACTTTTTTGATAAATCTATTTGCATTTATTTTTCCTTGATATACCGCTATACCTTCATCTACATCATCATATATAGTAGCTTGTCCATCTTGCATAAATATAATTTTATCACACCATTGTTTAATTTCAGCTACATTGTGTGAAACCATGATAACTTTTGATCTACTTAATTTTTCTTTATAGATTCTAGAGCTTTTTTCTCTAAATTTAGGATCTCCCACAGCACCTGCCTCATCGATTAAATAATAATCAAAATCAAATGCCATACTTAAGCCAAAAGATATCCTAGCACTCATGCCTGCTGAGTAAGTATTCATAGGCTCATCAAAAAATTTACCAAGCTCAGCAAAATCTTCAACAAATTTAATCTTTTCTTCTAATGCCTTTCCTTTATAACCATATACTCTAGCCACAAAGCGCGCATTGTCCCTTGCTGAAAGTCTGTGTTGAAAAGCACCTGCCAAACCTAAAGGCCAAGATAGTTTTTTATTAGTTATAATTTTACCTCTATCAGGAAGCAAGGAACCACTTAAAAGTTTCATTAAGGTTGATTTTCCAGCACCATTGCGCCCCATTAAACCTATACTGCAATTTTCAGGAAATTCAAAACTTAAATTTTTAAAAACATAATGCCTTCCACCATTACGCAAAGGAAAAGATTTGGTTAAATTAACTAATTTTATCATCGTACCGCTATCAACTTTTCTCTAGTAAAATAATAAAAAAACAATCCTAAAAACAAAATCACACTTAAACATACAATAGGATAGTAGTAATTATAATCATCAAGTAATGGATAATTTTGAAAAAAATTATATTTTAAAAGTTCCATAATATGTAAAAGTGGATTGTAATATAAAATATCTAAAATAGGTTTGGGAACTACCCACACAGGAAATACCACCAAAGAAGTCCAATATAAAATAGCATTTAAATAACCCAATGCCATTTTTAAAGGCTCCGCAAAATGTCCTACTATAGCAAAACACATTCCCATAGCAAAACCAAACACTATAAGCAAAAAAAGCGAAAACATCACTTCTAAAAAATGCTTAGGTATAACTTGCATATGCAAAAACCATCCTGCTAAAAACATTACACAAATAAAAATAGTAAAATAAATGCAAAACTCAAGCAATGCTCTTGCAATAAAAACATGTATAGGTCTTACTGGTTTGTAAGCATATAGTGCCAAATTTGCACCTATACCATTTAAAAGTTGATTAATAATACTTCTAAACATAAAAAAAGGTATAATTCCTACTGCTAAAAATAAAAAGATAGAAACACCTTCAGGCATGATTTGATGATGAAATTCTCTAATAGCTGCTATAATAGAAGTGATTATCAAAACCACCATCATAGGCTCTCCGATTACCCAAAAATAGCCTAAATATTTATTAATACCAAATCTTGTCTTTAACTCTCTAAAAAAAAGAGCATGTATGACATTAAACATATTTTTAGCAAACCTTTTTAAATTTTCAAAATTTTTATATTATACTTTTTTATCTTATATAATATTTAACAAGGTTTAAAAATGAAAAGAAATTTCTTTGAAGAATTAGAAAAAATTTTATATCATAAGGATATTTTTAAAAAGATTGAATTATTTAATGAATTTTATGAAAATTTCAAATCTAATTTGTATGATTTTAATCATTCCCATAAAGCGATCATTTGTGAAAACTCACAAGTTAAAATCCTTCATCCTATGAAAATAAGACGTCCAAAAGAAGCAAATAGCACTTTATCTTTAGCTAAAATCTTACATTCAGTTGCACATATAGAATATAGTGCTATAAACTTGGCTTTAGATGCTAGCTATAGGTTTAAAAACTTGCCATTGAAATTTTATCAAGATTGGCTTGAAGTAGCTGATGAGGAAATTAAGCATTTTTTACTTTTAGAAAAAACTTTAAATGAACTTGGTTTTAAATATGGAGATTTCCATGCACATGATAATCTTGAAAAAGCCTTATTTTTAACCAAAGATAATCTTGCTCATAGAATGGGCATAGTGCATAGAGGACTTGAAGCAAAAGGACTTGATGCTAATCCTTTTGTTTTAGAAAAATTAAACACAACTAATCATCCCATAAAAAGTTTATTTAGTGAAATTTTTACCATTATACTAAATGATGAGATTAAACATGTAAATAAAGGGGATTTTTGGTGGAATTATGCAAAAAACGAAAATGATAATTATATTGATCTTTGTGCCAAATATAAAGAATTTAATCTTTTAGGAAAAGTATATAACAAAACAGCTAGAATTCAAGCAGGATTTAATGAAAGCGAACTTCAAGAACTAGATAATTTTTATAATAAAAATTAAAAATTTAATTCAAAAATTTCTTTAAAATCTCTAGCTACTAGTATATTTTTATTATCAAGTAATAAAACTTTTGGTAATGCACGACTTAAAAACAAATATATACCCTCTGTAACACTATAAGCACCAATATTTTCAAAAACAATCAAATCGCCTATTTGAGGATTATCAAGCTGTTTTCTTCTAACTAGCACATCTCCACTTGTACAAAGAGCCCCACATATACAATAATCTTTTTCTTGTTTATAAGCATTACTATTTATTGATATATGACGCATAATAGGAATTTTCATTCCCATAATAGAACCATAATAATTAACATGATTTATCCCGCCATCAAGCAAACAATAATCACATTCTCCTGTATTTTTTACATCCAAAATACTAGCTAAGTAGTATCCGCAATATTGAACCATAAACCTACCTAGCTCAATACGCATTTTAACTCTATCAAGATTTAATTCATCAAGTTTGGTTTTTAAAATACTTAGTGGTTTTAAAGTATCACTAAAATCATCATCTTCAAACATGCTCACATTAAGTCCTGGACCATACTCAATGATAAACTCATCCATTTTTATAATACTTGTAATTTCATTTTTTAAATCTAATAACAAATTTAGATCTTTTAATTGCAAATCTATTTTTTTACGTTGCGTACCAGCATAATAATGCAAACCACTAAACTTAATATTTTGATATTTATGTAACATATTTATGGCTTTTATAATATCCTTTTTACCCATACCAAATTGCGATCCAGTCGAAAGTCTTAACAATATACAAATTTTACTATCAAGATCTAGAGTACATTTATTTATGAGTTCTAGTTGATTTAAAGATTCTGCAGTAAAAGCTTTTACACCATATTCTAATGCAAGCACTACATCATCATATCCTTTTACAACACCAGAATATATAATTTGCGATGCTGGAATATTTAATGTTATACAAATTTGTAATTCTCCTGGAGAACAAACTTCTATTTTCTCAATATTTTTTGATATATAAGTAGTCAAAAATGGATTTGCTTTCATTGCAAAGCATAGTTCGTATTTATTATCTAAAATATCTTTCATAGCTTTAATACGACTTAAAAGAGCTTGAATATCAAATAAAAAACTTGGAGTGCTATGTTTTTTAGCAATATTTAACAATTCTTCATTTTTCATATATCATTTCCCTTAATTTAGCTCTATCAATTTTTCCATTTTTATTCAGTGGTAAATTTTCTAGTTTAAAAAATACCGATGGAAGCATATATGAGATTAATTGATTTTTAAGATATTGTATCAAATCATCAACACTAAGCATCCCACTATAAAATAAATATATTTTATCACACTCATAAATAGCACAGGCTAGTTCAATACCTTTTATACCCATAGTCGCAATCTCTATATCTCCAAGTTCTATCCGGCGTCCCAAATGTTTAATTTGAAAGTCATTACGTCCTTGAAATACTAATTCTCCTTGTTCGTTGTATTTTCCCATATCACCGGTTTTATAAGTTCTCTCATAATATTTTAAATTTAAAGGATTTTGTATAAAGGCTTCATTGGTGCGTTTAAAGTCTTTATAATATCCAAGTGCAACATTTGGCCCGCTAACACAAATTTCACCTATTTCATCTTTTTTCTTTACTTCATATGGCTTGCCATCGTTATCAAAAGCTAATAAAAAAACTTTTTGTCCTCTAAAAGCATTACCTATAGGAAGTTTTTTATATTTCAAACAATAATCATTTTTTATTTTATAAAAAGCACAATTACAAGTAATTTCACTTGGTCCATACAAATTTACAAATTCAGTTTTGGGTAGGTTTTTTTGCCATATATCTAGCTGATTTAATGGCATAACTTCGCCACTAAAAAGAACTTTTTTTATACCTATGGGAGTGCAATACTTAAAAACTCTAAATGATGAAAGCAATGTTAAAGCACTTACAGCCCAAATTAATATACTTATTTTATATTGTATTAGCAATTCTACTAATTTCACAGGAGATGTAAAAAGATATTTATCTATTAAAAAAACACTAGCTCCAAGATATACTGCGCTATAGATATCTTTAATACTTACATCAAAATCAAACGGAGCTTGATTTGCAAATATATCATCGCTTGAAAATTTAAATTCATTAACAAACACAGGGATGAAATAAAGTACATTAGAATGAGTTTTAACCACGGCTTTTGGTAAACCTGTGCTTCCACTAGTAAAAATTATATCAAGAATATCATATGGCTCATACTGACTTTGTATTTTTTCCAAAACATCATTTTGGATTTCATAATTTAATACCTTAGCAATATCAACAATTTCTCTATTTGTAATCTTTGAAATATCATCAAAAAGCGCAGTATTAGTAAAAATAAATTTAGGTTCAATAATTTCAAGCATTTTTTCTATACGATTTTTAGGATGGTCAATATCTATAAAAGCATAAGCAACCCTTGCCATTGCACAACCAAATATCATAGCAATACAATCAATATTTTTATTCATATAAATAGCTACAATAGAATTTGCTTTAGTTTTGTGATGAAGCAAAAAACTCGCAATACGCTTAGATTTATCCAAAAGATCAGCATAATTTATACTATCATTTTGAGTAAAAAAAGCTATTTTCTCAGGATATAATTTTGCAGAATTTTCTAAATACCAAACTACATTATTTATCATTCTTAATATGTTCTACCATTGCCATTATTGCAGATATTGAATTGAAATTTGAAGATTCGATGTATTGAGGTTTGATTTCTATGTCAAATTTAGCCTCTAACTCCATTATAATTTGCAATATATCAAAACTACTAATAATCCCATCACTAACTAAATTTTGATTTTCTTCAAAGTTTATTCCAGGCTTAATGCTTTGTAAAATTTCCAAAATATCATTCATCATGTTCTCCTAAATATAATTAACTTTTAAAATAAAATTATCACTTTCTAACCATATCGCATTTTAGCAAATCATATGCAACAGCAATATCCTCACAAATCATTCCACCGCTTGAAAAAACCATAGGTTTATTAGTCTGCAATAATTCCTTTTTTCGACCAGCTAAGATATCAAATATATCAATTATCTCATCTTTAGCGCAACGCTTTTCTTTGACTAAATCTATAAATCTACTACCCAAGCTAGAAAATTTAGGATAAACCGGATATCCAAATTCTTCTAAATAACTTTCATACATTGCATAATTATCCGCTATTTTAATAGCTTCATTAATTAAAAAATCATCACTAAATTTCACAAAACTAAGACAAATTGTAAGTGAATTTTCTTTAAGCCATTTGGAGCGAATAATAGGCATATCAGCTAAAGTATCAAACTCAAAACCAGGATTTATGCTAATAATATCACTGTTTTTAACCGCTTCTTCAATGTTATCAACCACCAAAAACTCTATGTTAGTATTATTTTTAAATTCTGAGATTAACTTAGCAACTCCTAACTCACTCTTTCCTTTAACTTTGATCTTTTTTATATTTGGGTAAATTTGCAATATTCCTTGAATAAAAGCAGTATGTATGCGACCAGCACCTATGAGTCCTAGTTCATAAACGTCTTTTTTAAGTAACTTTGCAGCATATAAACTTAACGCAGCAGTTCGGTAAGTAGTAATATCATTAGCAGGTAAAATAGCTAAAGGAAAACCTGTATTAGGCTCATTTAGAATAAGTGTATATGTCGTAGTTCCCTCTACTGCACCACGTAAATTTGGTCCGTGCCATTTAAGACCTACTAAATTATATTCACCACCAAGCCATCCAGGCATTGCAATGTATGTATTTTTTTGTCTATCATCTCGTGCAAAGCTAATTCTCATGCCATGTGAATTAGCATTTGAACCACCCATAGTGTAAGCTCCAGTATTCATAACTTTATACATATTTTCTATGGAATTTACACATTTACTTATATCTAATCTTTTTTTAATTTCACATTCACTAATATATTTTGTTTCCAAATTACCACCTCTTTAATTCAACCAAATGCGCAGTTTCTAAAAGTTTAGCAATTCGTATGAGTTCTTTTAAATCACATTTATTCTTTTTGGCAATTTGACTTAACAACTCATTATCTTTACAATTAAAAGCATTAAAAAATAATTTATCTTTATTATAATCCATTCCATCAATATTTTCTGCAAATAAATTTCCAGAAAAAAATTTTTTAATTTTTAAGTCATTTTCATAAAAAAACAATAATTCCAAGACAAGTTCTATTGATTTTTCAAGGTTTAATAAATTTGCATTTTCTAAATTATCAAAACTACTAGCATGATTTGCACATAATATTTTTTCATTATTGAAATTTAATTTTCTACAAAAATAAATCATGCGAGTTTTAAACTCATTAAACATATAACTATCACTTGCAAAGGTTTGAAAATCATATACAGATGTGTCATTTTTAATAGATATATACTCAATAATAGAACTTAAACTCAGATTAATCTTATGTGATGTAGTTATACTTAATGGATTTTTACTAGCCAGATTATCTAAAAGCACAAGTAAGTGAATTTTTTCTTTATTTTTATCAATACGGCTAAAATAACAATCAAATCCAACATCCTCAGGAGCAATTACTAATTTATATGAATAATATGTTTTTTTCTTACTCAGAGCTTCTATTATTTTTAAACCAGCAATCACACCGCTTAAACCATTGTTAAATTGATAAGGGCTTGATAGATTTGCACACAATAAAATACATTCATCACTCTGGCCTTGAATTTCTAACTCGCCAACTTTTAATTCTCCATAGGAAAATAAACTATCTATTTTTACTTTATATCTTGATTCTTTTAAACATTGCATTTGTTTTTTTGTGCAACATAACCCCCAAGTTCTTTCATAAGGCTTGTTGATGCAAAGTATTTCATCATCGGTGCTGTTTTTTAAATTTGGCATATGTAAATGTTTAAGTAATTCTTCATAAGTAACTTCACCATCAAATGGTAAAGAATAACGCATAACATGCAAGGGATTTTGATCAGTAGAAAACACCAATTCGCCATTCATTTTGCAAAGATATGCTTCTTTACATATCCATCTTTCAGGAACTATCCATTCAAAAGCTTTATACCCGCTTGTAAATTTGTAAATTTTCATATTAGTATATAACGATTTTAATGCATAAAGAGCAGCATCATAACCATCACTAACTATATCTCTTGGGAGATTATAAAGATTTTTAACCAAACTTGAAATACTTGTATCATTTAATATAGTATTAAAATATTGAAAGCCGGTTCGCTCTTTTTCTTTTTCAATCAAATCACATTCTGGACCTACGGCGGTTATCCATGGATCTTTACTAAATTGTTTAAATGCAAATTCTTTATAAGTTTGAGCTTTAATAGAGCTTACAAATCCTTTTCCAAGCGGTGCAGATTTAATTAATCCAGCTTCTATACATTTTTCCATCATTCTTTTAAAAGTAGGATAAGCATTAGAGCAAAGTGGGCGTACATTGTATACCCAAGATATTTTTCGAATGCAATCTTTATCTTTAATATTGCCTGTAAAAAATTTTTTATATCTATGCGAAACTTTAAATTCTTCCTCATAAGAATGCAAGATAGTTGCCCATCGCAACTCCACACCTATACACAAAATCTTACCACCCAGACGAGTAAAACGATCAAAAAATGAATTTTCACCAAATGAAGTATTAGCATAAATTTTAGTAATAGATTCAGCCTGAGAACCTTTGGCAGCCACCGATAAAAATGGATCTAAACTACGATATACCCCTTTTTGTTTCCAAAAATATTCGCTAAATTGCCCCATAGTAGGACAAGGAGTGGTTTTTGGATCAAAAATTTCATTATTACCAAACGAATATGTAAATGTTGGGACAACCAATGTTCCATCTGCTATAATTTCCATTAAGGAATCCATAATAGAAGCAGAAAGTTCATCTGAATTTTTCACACCTTCCATAATCATACCTAAACGATCAAGCCCGCAATGAACCATAACTAAATCACCAGCATTAATATCTACACTACGTATAGCATTTATAAAATCAGATTTAGTATACACCCCCCCCCCAATCTAGCTTAAAACATTAAAAACATAAGCGTTTTCTAACTAAAAAAGAATTATATCTATAAAAACTTAAAATATTATTCTGATATTATGCATAGGTAAAAAGTATATTCGAAGATGGTGGTTAGAGGCAGAATCGAACTGCCGACACGCAGATTTTCAGTCTGCTGCTCTACCGACTGAGCTATCCAACCACTGAATTGAAGTTGTAATTATACAATAGTTTTTTTAAAAAAAGTTGAAATTTGCATAAAAATGCAAATCATTCAGCAAAAGCTCCAAATTTAAAGATTTTTTGCATTCTTAATGCAGCTAATTCGCGTTTATCGTATTGTTCTAATTCTTCTATAGCTTTTAAGACATAATCACTTAAATTTTTAATCGCATTTTCTTTATCTCTATGAGCTCCACTCATTGGTTCTTCGATAACATCATCAATTAAACCTTGAGTTTTTAAATCATCAGCAGTTACTTTCATCGCCTTAGTAGCAGCTTCACTTTTTGATGGATCATTCCATAAAATAGCAGCACAACCCTCAGGTGAAATCACAGAAAAAACTGAATTTTTCATCATAGCAAGTTTATCAGCTACTCCTATAGCCAAAGCACCACCGCTTCCACCTTCGCCTATAACCACTGCTATAGTGATTGTTTTAAGGGTGCTTAACTCATATAAATTTCTAGCTATAGCCTCACTTTGACCACGCTCTTCAGCACCTACTCCTGGGTAAGCACCCGGAGTATCTACTAAAAATAACACCGGTATGTCAAATTTTTCAGCCATTTTTGCTACTCTTAGAGCTTTTCTATAACCTTCAGGATGAGGCATACCAAAATTTCTATGAAGTTTATCTTTAGTACCTCTACCTTTTTGCTCACCTATAACAATAACTTTTTTACCACCTATATAGCCTGCATAACACACAATAGCAGGATCATCTCTAAAAGCGCGATCGCCATGAATTTCATAAGCATCACTTAATATAGCTTGAATATAATCAAGTGCATAAGGACGATCAGGATGTCTTGCAAGCTGTAAGCGTTGGTAATCGCTTAAATTTTTATAAACTTTTTGAGTTTCTTTTTCAAGGTTTTTTTCTAAAATTTTTACTGCTTCATCATCGCCTTTGATTTTAGCATTTGCTAAATCCTCATCAATTTGCTGAATATTTTTTTCAAAATCTAAATAAGAAGCCATATTAATCTACTTTTTTGAAAATCACACAACCATTTGTTCCACCAAAACCAAAAGAATTGCTCATTACAACATTAACTTCGCTTTTTCTTGCAGTATTTGGTATATAGTCAAGATCGCAATTTTCATCTGCTACGATTTGATTGATAGTTGGCGGTAATACACCTTGATCAAGTGCCATTAAAGAAATAACAGCCTCAATAGCACCAGCAGCACCCAAACAGTGACCTGTTTGACCTTTTGTAGAACTAACTAAAGGAATTTGATCTTTGAAAAGCTCTTTAATAGCTGCTGTTTCATTTTTATCATTTACCGGAGTAGAAGTTCCGTGTGCATTAATATAATCTACTTTTGGATTTCCTGCCATTTTTAAAGCTTTTTTCATAGCACGCAATGGCCCTTCTAAAGTAGGCGAAGTGATATGATATGCGTCTGCACTTTCGCCAAAACCTACTAACTCAGCATAAATTTTAGCTCCACGCTTTTTAGCAGCCTCATACTCTTCAAACACTAAAGCACCAGCACCCTCACCCATCACAAAACCATCTCTTTCTTTATCAAATGGTCTTGAAGCCTTAGCTGGATCATCATTTCTAGTAGAAAGAGCTTTCATAGCAGCAAAGCCACCTATACCCACAGCACAAATGGCCGCTTCAGCACCTACTACAAGCATTTTATCTGCACTACCTAAAGCTATGCTTTTATAAGCTTCACCTATAGCATGAGTTCCTGCTGCACAAGCAGTTACGCATGAGATATTTGGTCCTTGTAATCCATGCTCGATTGAAATAATCCCACCAAGCATATTAACTAAAGCTGATGGTATGAAAAAAGGAGTGATTTTGCGTGGTCCACGCTGTGCGCAAGTAACGGAATTTTTTTCTATATTTGGCAAACCACCT
Source organism: Campylobacter sp. IFREMER_LSEM_CL2127 (assembly GCF_025771745.1). NCBI lineage: Bacteria > Pseudomonadati > Campylobacterota > Epsilonproteobacteria > Campylobacterales > Campylobacteraceae > Campylobacter > Campylobacter sp. IFREMER_LSEM_CL2127. The sequence goes on along the minus strand of NZ_JAKMQV010000002.1, from coordinate 134,653 downwards.
ATACCAGCTGCTGAAACTACACCAAATTCTTCTTTATTTAAAGTTTCATCAAATTTAGCATCTTCCATAGCTTCTCTTGCTGCTTTAATACCAAGTTGTATAAAACGATCTATTTTTTTAACCTCTTTAGCATCACAAACACTTAAAGGGTCAAAATTTTTTACTTCAGCAGCAATTTGCACTGGAAAATCAGTGGTATCAAAAAGGGTGATTTTATCAACGCCACTTTTACCATCACAAATTGCTTTAAATGAGCTATCTTTGTCTAAGCCAAGGGCATTGATCATTCCTATACCTGTTACTACAACGCGTTTCAAACCGCACTCCTTATTAAAAATTAAAATTATTTTTGAAGATTTTCTATATAATTAACAACATCTTCGATTTTTACTAGTTTTTCAGCATCACTGTCTGGAATTTCTACATCAAATTTTTCTTCTAAAGCCATAACTAATTCAACAACATCTAAAGAATCTGCACCTAAATCTTCAATGATTTTTGATTCCATTTTAACTGCATCTTCATCAACACTAAGTTGCTCAACAACTACTTTTTTTACATCATCAAAAATTGCCATTTTTATCTCCTAGTTTAAAAAATTAAACCACATTTTACAATAAAAAAATAAATTTCTTGTTTAAAAAGTTAAAAATTAAAGATTATTACGAAAAATTTAATTATCTGTGTTTAAATAAAAGCTTAATTTTTAACAAAGGAAATTAATGCTTTTAGATAGACTTATAAAAGAAAATAAAAAAACTTGGGATCAATACATCCATCATGAATTTGTAAAAAAACTTCAAAATGGCACTTTAGAAAAAGATGTATTTTTATTTTATCTTAAACAAGATTATATCTTTTTAAACAATTACGCAAAATGCTATGCCCTGCTTGCTTTAAATGCAAATAATGCTAAAGAAATTCAATTTGCCATTAAAAATCAAAACTACACTTTAGAAGGAGAATTGGAACTTCATAGAAGTATTTTAAAACTAGGTATTGATGTAGAAAAACTAGATTATAAAGATGAAAGTTTAACTAATATTGCTTATACAAGATATTTACTAAGTGTGGGGCAAAATGGAGATTATTTAGATATGCTATGTGCTTTGAGTGCTTGTGCTATAGGTTATGCATACATAGGAGAAGAAATTTATAAAGGACTTAATGAAAAAAGTTTAGAAAATCACCCTTACAAAGAGTGGATTTTAACCTATGCGGGTAAAGAATTTCAAGATGAAATCAAAGAATTTAAAGACTTTTTTAATTCTTATGCAAATAGCATTAGTGAAGAAAAATTTAAAAAGTTAAACGAAATTTTTTATACTACCGTAAGACTTGAAACAGCCTTTTGGCAACACTCTTTAGAGCAAAAAATGGAAATTTAATCATCATAAAGATGATTAAATTATCAATTTAGTAATATTAATCCCTACAAAAGCAACCAAATACGCACATAAAGATGTAAATATAAAAAGATACCATGCATATTTTTTATTTCCCGCTTCTTTAGCAAAAACTATAGTTGCTGCAAAACAAGGATTATAAATCATAACAAAAAGTATAAAAGCTACTGCTGTATTAAAAGGGATGTTTTCTTTTATGGCTTTTTGTAAATTTAAACTTGTCTCATCAACTTCATCCCCTAAAGAATAAAGCACACCCATAGTAGAAATCATCACTTCTTTAGCAGCTAAACCACTTACCAAAGATACACTAAGTTTCCAATCAAAGCCAAGTGGTGCAAAAATAGGCTCTATTGCTTTACCAAATTGTCCAAGATAACTATTTTCTATCTGAAGCTCTTGAGTTGAAGCATTTTGAGTATTATTTTCTTGTACAGGAAAATTACTCGCAAACCAAATAAGCAAAGAAGCTATTAAAATAAATGTTCCTGCTTTTTTTAAATACATTTTGGCTTTGTTAAACACCATAAACCATACCAAATTCCAATTTGGCATTCTATATTTTGGCATTTCCATTACAAAGGGTTCATCTTGTCCTCTAAAAGCGCTCATTCTTAAAATCTTAGCTGCAATCAAACCCAAAAACGCACCTAAAAGATAAATCCCAAAAAGATAATTTCCCGCCACATCAACAGGAAAAAACACTCCAACAAAAAGCACATATACAGGAAGTCTTGCGCCACAACTCATAAAATTAATAATAAAAAGAGTTAATAGTCTATCTTTTTTATTTTTTAAAGTTCTTGTAGCCATAAATGCAGGCACTGAGCAACCAAAACCCGTGATTAAAGGGATGAAACTTTTACCATGTAAGCCAAATTTGTATAAAATTCCATCTAATAAAAATGCAACCCTAGCCATATATCCAGTTGTTTCAAGCAAGGCTATACCAAAAAATAAAATCATAATATTTGGTAAAAAAGTTATAACCGCACCAACCCCACCTAAAACACCATCAGCTAAGGCTGAAGCGATAAATTCATTGCTAATATTATTTTTTACCATATCACCTAAGTTAGTAAAAAACATTTCTATATAATCCATAGGGATTTGACCCAAAGTAAAGGTTAGTTGAAATAAAGCCCACATAAAAAACAAAAATATAGGAATTCCTAAAAATTTATTGATTAAAATAGAATCTATTTCTTTGGTATGATTTTTATACTTAACACCCTTACTTAAAACCTTAGCACATATACCATTTGCAAAAGCAATCAGTTCTTCTTTAAAAATACTTTCTATATCTTTGCTATGATATGCCATATAAATTTTTTCTAAAGCTTCATCAAGTATTTTTCTCAAAGTGTATGAAATGACTATATTAGCTTCATTTTTAAGCAAAGCAAGTGCTAAATCTTTTGTAGAAAAATCTAAATATGTAATTTCATTTTGATTTAAAAATTCACTTATTTTTGCAAGTTCTTCTTCTATAATATCACTATAAACACGCTCTTTGACTTCAAATTTAGCTTCATGAGTTGAAATGATTAAATCCAAAAGTGCATTTAGATTTTCTTTAGTTTTAGCACACACGCCAAGACAAGGTGTATTTAGAAGTTGGGATAAAATTTTAAAATCTATACTAAAACCTTCATTTTTAGCTTCATCTTGCATATTTAAAGCCATAATCATTTTGATTTTAGCTTCTATTAAAGATGCACTCAAAATCAAATTACGCTCTAAATTTGTAGAATCAAGCACATTTACTACAAGATCGAATTTACCCTTGTTTAAAAAATCTTTTGTAATTTTTTCTTCTTCGCTATAACCATCTAATGCATAAGTTCCTGGTAAATCTATAAATTTAAACTCATATTTTTTATAAAATAATCTAGCTTCAGCCTTTTCAACCGTAACACCACTAAAATTTCCAACTTTCATATTAGCTTTGCAAAGTGCGTTAATTAATAAACTTTTACCAACATTTGGCTGACCTACTAAAGCAATGATGATTTTTTTCATTAAAACTCTTTTGAAATTTGTATTATTTTTGCTTCACTTGAGCGTAAAATCACGCAAGTTGTATCAAGTTCTACCATGATAGTAGAATTTGCTATAGAAGAGCGAATTTTTTTAACTTTTTTGTTTTTTGCAAAGCCAAAACTAAAAAGTCTTGCTTGGAGTTGTTTATCTGCTTCAAAGCCTACTATAATAGCTTCTTCATTATCTTTTAATGTATCTAAAGTCATGTTTTTCCTTACAAAAACTAAGATAAAACATTATATAAAAAATTAAATTATTTATTTTTTAAAATAATAAGCAATCTCAAAAAATGAGATTGCTAGAAATCAAAATCATTTAGATTTTCTAAATTTTGAAGCTTTTTGACTAATTCCTCAGCCTTTTCTAAAGAAAGTGCTATGCTAGCATTAGAAAGAAATTTATCTTTTAATTCATCAAAACTTAAAGGATTATCAAAATTTCCTTTATTAATCAGTACATCTTTTTTAATTACTCTTCCATCATTTAAAACAGCTTCTAAATGTCCTGGAAAGTATTTAGGGAAACCGCTAGATTTTTTCTTTTCATAGCTAATTTTTTTAGCAAATTCTATTAGTTCAGCTCTATTTAAATTTTCATAAGATTTTAAAGTGATCTTACCATCAAAAAATGCCAAAGCCATTAAAAAAGGCATGGAAAATTTAGCAGCATAAGCACTTTGTGGAGTGTATTTTGCTTCTATTGGATCACAGATAAATGAAATTGGCACCTCATCTACAAAACAATGCAAACTTTTGATATCTTGTGCTTTTAAGTCATCATTTCTTAAACTCATAGCACAATCAATAAGCCCATGTGCAAAATGACAGCTTGGATAAGGTTTTAATGATACTTGCATTACTTGCCAAATTTCATTCAAGCCCTTACAAAGTTCATTTTTATCACACTCATCTTCTAAGCCAAAAGTTCTAAAGATATTATCCCTTCCTTCAAATATACTCAAAGGTCCACTCATATTAGCTTTTGCGAAATTTGCTACTAAAATTCCATTTTTCAAAGCATTAGCTATGTGTAAAACTTTAGAATTAGAACCATTAGATAAAAACTCATTTACCCCACTTGCAAAACTTCCTGCTAAACCCAGAGCATTGATGATTTGTTTTTTGTTTAAATCAAGTAAAACACAACTTGCAGCTACACTACCAAAAATTCCTGCTATAGCTGTAGTATGAAAGCCGCGTTTATGGAAACTTCCTTTGCTTGCTATACCCACTCTAGCAGCAATTTCCCAACCAACTATAAAAGCTTTTAAAACTTTTTTTCCATCTTTACTTACGCTAAATCCATAAGTTAAACAAAGCGGAGTTAAAATAGCACTAGCGTGCAAAATAGCTTCAGTATGAGTATCATCAAAATCAAGGGCATGTGCTGCAATAGCATTTACCATCGCAGCATAAATTACATCAAGCTTTTTATCCCCACTCCAAATTTTTTCACTAGGATTTACGCTTAAAGCTTCAAAAGCCTTAGTTGCATTTAAAACACAAGCTTCATTTTTAGCAGCTAGGGCTGTTCCTAGTGCATCAAGCATAAGCTCTTTTGCTCTTTGCTTTACTTCACTAGGAATAGCTTCATAGTCTAAATTTACGATAAATTCGGCTAGTTTTTCACTTAAATACATTTTTTCCTACTTTAGAATTGGTGCATTAGCAATTTTTTCTAAGAACTCATCAACTAATTTTGGTGCATAACCTACATAAGTTGTAGCATCCATTAAAACATCAATATCTTTTTCACTTAAAACCTTGCTCACACGCTCATCTTCAAGCAAAACTTCTTTGAAAGTCTTATGATTTTCTATGCCTCTCATAGCATTTTCATAAACAATTTCATGTGCATGTTGCTTACCATAATGATCACTCAAAGCAAACATCACACGTTCTGCTAATACAAAGCCATTAAGCGTATCAAGATTTTTTAACATTTTGTCTTTTTTAACTTCTAAATCATCAAAGACAAATTTCATATTTGCCAATACTACTGAAAGCATTAAAAACGCTTCTGGCAAAAGCTTCCATTCCATTTTCCATACTTGACCATCTCTTTCATGCTCATGTCTTTCTATATCACTTAAAATTGCAATATTAGCTCTTAGAGCATTACTCACAGTCACTGCGTTTTCACTTACTGCAGGATTTCTTTTATGAGGCATAGTAGAACTTCCTACTTGACCTTTTCCAAAAGGCTCAGCAATTTCATCGATTTCATTGTGAGCTAAGATTAAAAGTTGATGTGCGATTTTGTTAAAGGTTGCATTGATATTACCTAAAACATAGCCAAGCTCAATGAAACGATCTCTTGCTGGTTGCCATGAGATATCAGGAACTTCTAAACCTAAGCTTTCTAAAGTAAGTTTTTCTACTTCATTAGCCTTATCACTTAAACTTGCTTTAGTTCCCACTGCACCTACGATTAATCCTACATATAATCTTTTTTCAAGTTCGATAATTCTTTCATAATGGCGATTAAGCTCACTAAGCCAAATTGCAACTTTGTGTCCAAAAGTTATAGGTAAAGCTTGTAAAGCTAAGGTTCTTCCCATCATCGCAGTGTTTTTATGCTCTTTTGCGATTTTTGCTAAATTTTTAGCTATATCTTTTAAATCTTGCTTGATTAAAGCCATAGCTTCTTTAAATTGCAAAACTAAGCCTGTGTCAATGATATCTTGTGTTGTTACACCAAAATGTACATATTCACCAAGACCATTTTCACAAGCTTTTTCCAAACCTCTAACAGTAGGTACTAAAGGGTGTTTAGTCTTTTTAAACTCAGCAAAAATAAAATCCATATCCATAAATTTATAATGCGCTTTTTTAGCTATTTCTATAGCTGCTTCATTAGGGATAATGCCAAGTTTTGCTTGAGCTTTTGCTAGGGCAGCTTCTACATCAAGCCATTTTTGAATTCTATTTTCTTCACTAAAAATAGCTCTCATTGCAGGGGTACTCCAAGAATCTTGAAGCAACCTCATATCAAATACACTCACACCCATGTTTTATCCTTTAAAATTTATTTTTTCAAATGCTTGTTTTAAATCAGCAATCAAATCCTTACTATCTTCAAGACCTATATGAAATCTCACAAAAGGCCCTCTAGCACTCCAATCTGTTGCCGTTCTTGGTGGAGTAGTAACAGTAGCTAAACTCTCATATCCACCCCAGCTTGCACCGATTGAAAAATACTCTAAATTATCTACAAACTCAATGGCTTGTTCTTTTGAAATACCATCTGCAAATTCAATCGTTACCATACCATTAGCACCTTTATGATCGCGCATAAAAACTTCGTGGTTTGGATGAGTTTTTAATTTTGGATAAAAAATTGTTTTAACTTCTTTTCTACTTTGTAGAAACTCTACTGCCTCATCTGCACTTTTTTCATGAGCTTTCATTCTTACATCTAAAGTTCTCATACCACGAAGCACCAAATAAGCATCATCAGGACTTGTAGTAAATCCTAAAGCTTCTGGTAATTTGTCAAAATTTTTCCATTCTTTTTCATTAATTACTACTATACCCATAGTAACATCTGAATGCCCACTTAAGTACTTAGTCGCTGCAATTACTGAAATATCTACTCCAAGCTCAAGCGGATTTAAAAAATACCCACTTGAATAAGTATTATCAATCGCTACTGGTATGTTATGTTTGTGTGCAATTTCACAAAGTTTTGGCAAATCTATGATTTCATAAAGTATAGAACCTGGGCTTTCACAAAGGATTAATTTTGTGTTTGGTTTAATTTTTTCTTCTACATCGGAAGCATCAGCTTTTAAAAAGTCAATTTCTACACCCATTTTAGTTAAAAATAAATCACAAATTGTTCTAACAGGTCCATAAATAGCATCAGTGATTAAAAAATGAGCATCTTTGCTAGCATAATTTAAAAGCACCATAGCTAGCGCTGCAAGTCCTGTTGGGAAAAGTTGCGCTCTATGGCCTCCTTCAAGCGCACAAATTAGTTTTTCAAGTTCAAAATTAGTCGCTGTTCCTCTAGCACCATAACTTAAAACACGATCTGTTTTTCTTAGCTCGCGGTATTTTTGCCAAGTTGCATGATCTTTAAAAAGTATAGTTGATGCACGCATTAAGGTTGGATTAACTGATCTTACTTCAGCATTTTGATCGCCTCTTCCTAGATGGATTAATTTAGTTTTGTTGTTCATTTTGTACTCCTTTTTATAGATAAATATAAGTCATAATCACATTAACAATAGCAGCTACAAGCATAGGAACAGCCGTTCTTTTTACAACTTGTAATGGATTTACTTTAGCCATAGCTGAAATTGCCAAAATAGCAGGTGCGATAGGCGAAACACATCTACCAAAACCTGTCATGATTTGAATAGGTGCTATCATAGCTATGGTTTCAACGCCAAAAGATTTTGCTATATTTGGGATAAGTGGCGCAAAAGAGAAAAATGCTGCATTTCCTGAACCCATTAAAAATGCACATACAGCAAGCAAAATAGAAACTGCTATAATAATAGCAAGCACTCCAAAACCTGCATCTTTTGCAAAACCTATTAAAGTATCCACAAAGCCAACTGATAAAAGTCCGCTTGCAAAAACTTGACCACAAACGATCAAAGAAACTGTGATTACAAACAAATGCCCCATACCTTTGAAAAATACCATAATAGAATTTAAAGTATCAATCAAACTTCTATAACGAATGATTTCAAAAATAATCGCTATAAAGGTTGAAATCATCATAGCAACTGGTACATTCATTCTAATAGCAGTAGATGAAGCCGCTTTAACCTCTTCCATAGTGGTAAGCCCCATTAGCACCATAATGCTATCTAAAACACTACTAAAGCCCAAAATCAATACTAAAGGTATAATAGGTAAAATCGCATAAATTCTAGGTGGCTTTTTAAGCTCTTCACTTTTGCCATCATGTTCTGCTAATTCTTTTTCAACATCATCACGGTTAAATGTGAAATTTTCTTTTTTATCAAAATATTTTGAGCAAAAATAAATCGCAATACCTACTGCTATGATAATAGGCACAGTTGTAGGAAGCTGATAATGTACAAAATACACCGCTGGATCAATTTCAGCTGTTTTTGCAGCCAAAATCACATTACCACTACCTGGGCCATGGTCAATATATTGACAAATAGCAATAATTGAAAGTGCAGAAAGTTTAGAAACACCTGAGCGCACCAAAATAGGATACATTGTAACCATAAGCAAAAGTGCTAAACCTGCATGTGAAGGTATAAAAAGCACTAAAAACTGGATTACAAAATATGAAACTAGCAATAAAATATAAGGTGATTTTACTGCCTTTAAAGGTCTTTCAAATACTTTAAATAAAGCATAGCTTGCACCCACATGATCCATATAAGCAGAAAATCCTGCTATACACATTAAAGTAAGTCCAAGCCCTGCTAGAGTACTTGACATTTTGGTATTTACTACTTGGAAAATATCAAAAAGACCTAAATGTAAAGATTGCTTTTCACTAATAATAGGAGAAAGTCCAAAAATTCCTGCTAAAGTTAGCAAGAATAAACCACTTAAAAGCAACGCCATATGGGCGTTGATTTTTTTATAGAGCATAAATACAAGTAAAAATACAGAACATCCTGCAAAAAATAAACCCAACATGCTCTATCCTTTATGAGCAATAACCTCTATCTCCACTTTAGCACCCTTAGGAAGATCTTTTACCGCAAAAGCACTTCTTGCAGGATATGGAGCTGCGAAAAATTCAGAATAAACCTCATTGAAAGCCACAAAATCATCAATGTTTGCTAAAAAACAAGTTGTTTTAACTACATTATTAAAATAAAGATTATTTTCTTCTAATATAGCCTTAATATTTAACAATGATTGTCTTGTTTGTTCTTTCACATCTTCACTTTCTATATTTCCGCTTTCTGGATTAATAGGAAGTTGCCCTGAAATAAATAACAAACCATTAGCTTCTCTATAAGCTGAATATGGTCCTATAGCCTTTGGATAATTTGCCATGTATACTCCTTGTGTTTAAATGAAATCATAATATAATATTATCATCATAATAATAAATTGTCAATATTTTTTTATCATAATAATAATTTTTTTTATTGTTATAATTATTAACAACTTTGATGAAAATATTATGTAAAATAACAAAAAACAACAAAAAGGTCTAGATCATGGATGAGCAACAAAAAGAATTATTTATCAAACTCACTCAATTTTTAGGACAGGTGCTTGGGGATCAATATGAAATAGTTTTTCATGTGATTGCACCTGAGGGTTCATATATTGCAGCCATTGCAAATAACCACATTAGTGGAAGAACCATTAATTCTCCATTAACTTCTTTTGCAAGTGAGCTTGTACAAGAAAAAGAGTATTTAAACAAAGATTTTTTATGTGATTATAAAGCAAAGGTTGGAAAGTCTAAGATTGTTACTGGATCAACTTTTTTCATTAAAAATCAAAATAAAATCGTGGGAATTTTATGTATAAATCACGATACCACAGAGCTTAGAAATGCTATTAGTAAAATCATAGAACTTGAAAAAATCAATGATTTTAGTGATTTGTTAGATATTCATAATCAAAACAATGTAAATTTACACAATGTGAGTAATATAGAAACACTTAGCCATTCTATAGAAGATATTTTAGCTGAAAACATAGACTTAAAATATTTAAATTCAGGATATAGCTTAAGCACTGAGCAAAAAGATGAAATTATTAAAAAGCTTCATTCAAAAGGAATTTTTAACATTAAAGGAAGCATACCTATAGTTGCTAAGTCGCTTAATATATCAGAACCTAGTGTCTATAGGTATTTACAAAAACTTAAAAACAATCTCTAAGCTAAAATACAAGCTTAGAGATAAAATAACCTGCAATAGTCGCACTAATAATCAAAACAAAACCTGGTCTTAAATAAGAGTGATTGATCACAAATTTACCTATTTTTGTTGTGCCTGTTCTATCAAAAGCCACACATGCTATTTGATTAGCTCCTGGGACTATAAAATCTCCGCTCACACAAGGATAAAGCACAATAAGAATTTGAGGAGGAATTCCCAAACTCACACCCAAAGGCATCAAAGCAGCTACTGTTGCCGAAGGAGAAAAAATCACCATAGAAAAGGCAAATAAAGCCACCCCAAATAAATACGGATAATCCTCTACAATATGCGATAAAGAATCACTAAATAAAGGCTTATAAGCTTCAAAAAATGTTCCTGTCATCCAAGCTATACCAAAAACCCCTACAACTCCTATAAGTCCTGATCTAAATACCGAAGCTTCACCAAGTTTATTAGCAGGAACTTTAGCAAAAAGCATAATCAAACAAGCTGTTGCAAGCATGATCATTTGGATTAAATTTGGAGTAGAAAGTCTTTCTATTTTGCCATTTGCAAGCTCATAATGAGGCAATAAATTTGTAAAAGTACCAAAAAAAATAATAGTTAAAATCCCTAAAGCAAAAATATACAAAGACCTTTTAGCCATAGGATCATGCTCGCTGTCTTTATTTTGCAAATCTTCACTTAAGAAATGATATTCTCCTGCTCTTACTCTTTTTTGAAATTCCTCATCTTGCTCAAGCTCTTTTCCTCTTTTTAAAACACTCAAACAAGCAAGAAACACACCTATAAAAAAGGCTGGTAAACTTACTATTAGAATTTGCACTATTGTTGTACCACTAAAAGCTAAAACAGCCACCATAGCAGCAGTAGCTGCACTCATAGGTGAAGCTATAACGCCAATACCTGCTGCTACAACTGAAACCGAAAGCGCTCTTTCGGGACGAATTTTAGCATCGGCTGCCACTTCAGCAATCACTGGATAAATAGAAAAAGCTACATAAGTAGTACCGCAAAAAATCGTAAAAGCAGAGCTAATCAAAGGTCCCATAAAAACAATAGCTTGAGGTTTTTTCTTTAGAATTTTCTCTGCTATTTTTACTAGTAAATCAAGCCCACCTGCGCTTTGCAAAACACTCACACAAGTAATCACAGCAAGTATAATAAACACAACACTCACAGGAAGTGAAGCTGGTTGCATACCAAAGACCAAAACCAAAATACACATACCAAGCCCACCTGCAACCCCAAGTCCTATACCACCATATCTACCACCTATGGCTATCATAGAAAAAATGATGAAAAATTCTAATAAAAAAATAACATCCATTAATCTTGTACCTTATATTGCTCCAAAAGTTCTTTTGCATGTTTAATTTGCTCTAATACTACTTTAGTTCCTGTACCACCATAAGATACTCTTGCATCTATACAAGTTTCTAAAGCAATTGCCTCATAAATATCTTCTTGGATATTTTCATTAAATTGATGAAATTCCTCCATGCTAAGTTCTTCAAGCATTTTTCCATGTTTAATACAATAATTCACAGCACCACCAACTATACTATGAGCTTCTCTAAATGGTATATTTTTTCTTACTAAATAATCAGCCATATCTGTGGCATTTGAAAAGCCTTTTGCAGCTGCTGCTCTTGTATTATTAGCATTTACTTGCATTTTTTCTATCATAGGAGTTATGATTTTCAAACTTGCCATTAAAGTATCCATAGAATCATAAACTTGAGCCTTATCTTCACTCATGTCAGTATTATAAGCAAGTGGAATACCTTTCATAATAGTTAGCATTGCCATAACATTGCCATACATTCTACCTGTCTTACCACGCATTTTTTCAGCTACATCAGGATTTTTCTTTTGAGGCATTATGCTTGAGCCTGTGCAAAAATCATCACTTAATTCTATAAATTTAAAATCTTGACTTGAAAAAAGTATAAGCTCTTCACAAAAACGACTAAGGTGCATAAAGCACATTGCAGCCACAGAAGTAAATTCAACCATATGATCTCTATCACTAACGCTATCAATGCTATTTTCTGTTGGTTTTGCAAAACCTAATTCTTTGGCACAAAAATGTCTGTCTATATTAAATGTGGTTCCACCAAGCGCAGCTGCTCCTAAAGGACACTCATCCATTCTTTTATATAAATCTTCAAAACGAGAATAATCCCTACTTAACATCCAAAAATACGCCATGATCCAATGTGAAAAAAGCACCGGTTGACCGGTTTGTAAATGTGTATAACCTGGCATAATAGCTTTGATATTTTTTTGAGCTTGATTGATGATTTCTTCTTGCAAAGCAATAATTTGATTTAAAATTTCTTTTATAACGGCTCTCATATGCATTTTTGAATCAAGCGTAGTTTGATCATTTCTACTTCTTGCAGTGTGAAGCTTTCCACCTACTGGACCTACAATTTGTGTCATTCTTTTTTCTACAGCCATATGAATATCCTCATCAGCTATATCAAAAACAAAGGTTCCATTTTGAATTTCTTCTCTAACTTGCTCTAAACCCTTGATGATAGTTTTTGCTTCATCTTCTTTTATAATGCCTTGTTTTGCAAGCATAGTGCAATGAATTATACTTCCTTGTATATCAAAAGGAGCAAGTCTTGGCTCAACTAATAATGAAGCAGTGTATTCTTCAACTAATTTATTTGTAGGTAAATCAAAGCGTCCACCCCATAATTTCTCTGCTTTTTGTGACATATTTATCCTTCTATTTGCAAATAAAAGGATAATTTTATAATTTTTATTTTTTCAAAGAGTTTAACTTTTCTTTCTTTTAAAAATTTTCAACACAGCAAAAGCTATTTTTTTAAGAAAATTTTTTTTAGAATGCTTTGCTAAAAACTCTACTATATCTCTATGCCCAAACATTAGTGCAAAAGTAAAAGGTGTCATACCAAGACCATTATTTTCATCAATATTTGCTCCATATTCTACCAAAAGCTTACACATAGGCAAATACCCTTTAAAACACACCCCCGCTAATGGAGTTTGCCCTCTGTCATTTTTCTCATCTACCCTAGCATTATTTTCTAGTAAAAACTTAGCACATTCATAAGCATTATGATAACTTGCAAGCATTAAGAGACTATCGCCTTTGTGATTTTTTAAATTCACACTCAAACCTGCTTCTATCATAATCTTTAAATTTTGCAAATCATTTTTTCTTGCATAATCAAAAGCCATGGCACAAAGTTCTTGAATTCTTTTTTCTTCTTCGTTGCTAAACATATTTTTCCTTTTATAATCTTTAGTTTGCCACTTTTAAAGTGGCAAGTAAAAATTACATTTTCAAAGCTTTTTTAATGCCATTTGCATATTCACTTGAAATTTTTTCAAAATGACTTAATGCTCTAGCAATAATTTTTTCATCAACCCCACTCATAGAAGCAGCGATATTTTTAAATAATTGCTCTTTTTGATCTTGGTTCATTATATCAAACAAGGCTCTTGGTTGAGTGTAAAAATCATCATCAAGTGGAGCATATCTTTGCGCGCTACCTTCAAGTGCTAAGTCAGGCTTAAGATAGCTTTTATCTTCTTTTGGGCTATCATCATAACTATTTGGCTCATAGTAAGCAAGGCCATTTTTATAAGTGTCAAAATTCATAGCTCCTGCTACATTATAAGTATTTACTTCACTTTTTGCACGATTAACTGGCAACAAATGATAATTTGTCCCTATGCGATATCTGTGTGCATCAGGATAAGAAAAGATTCTAGCTTGTAGCATTTTATCAGGACTAAAACCAATACCAGGAACGATATTACTTGGACTAAATGCAGCTTGTTCTACTTCATTAAAGTAATTTTGTACATTTTTATTAAGTACTAATTCACCTACTTCAATTAAAGGCACAATACTATGTGGCCAAACTTTAGTTAAATCAAAAGGATTAAAACCTAGTTTTTCTGCTTCATCTTCTTTTAAAACTTGAATTTGGAAAGTCCATTTTGGAAAATCTCCTTTTTCAATAGCTTCATATAAATCTCTTTGATGACTTTCTCTATCATTTGCTATTAAATTTGCCGCTTCTTCATTGGTTAAATTTTTAATGCCTTGCTTGGTTTTAAAATGAAATTTCACCCAAAATCTTTCATTTTTATCATTAATCAAACTATAAGTGTGACTTCCAAAACCATGCATATGACGATAACTTGCAGGAATTCCCCTATCACTCATTAAAATAGTAACTTGGTGTAAGCTTTCAGGACAAAGGCTCCAAAAATCCCATGCAGCATTATTACTTCTTAAATGAGTTCTTGGATCTCTTTTTTGAGTATGGATAAAATCAGGAAATTTATACGCATCTCTTATAAAAAATGTCGGAGTATTATTACCTACTAAATCCCAATTTCCTTCTTTGGTATAAAATTTAATCGCAAAACCTCTTACATCTCTTTCAGCATCAGCTGCACCTGCTTCACCTGCAACGGTTGAAAATCTTATAAATAAAGGTGTATTTTCTCCAAGCTGTAAAACTTTTGCTTTAGTATATTGAGAAATATCTTTAGTAATTTTAAGTTCTCCATAAGCACCACTTCCTTTTGCATGTACTGTTCTTTCTGGAATTCTTTCTCTATTTTGATGAGCAAGTTTTTCAAGCAAAATATAATCTTGCATTAAAAGTGGACCTTTAGCACCCGCACTTAGTGAATTTTGATTATCAGCTATGATATTTCCAAAATCATTTGTTAGTTTTTTCATTGTGTCTCCTTTTTAAATAATAATTTTTATTATTTGATAAATTATATTCCTATATTATTAAAATAAAATTAAACGATAAAAATTATCATTATTTAAAAAATGATTATAAAATTCTTATTTTTAAAAAAATAATCTTTTTTTAAGCATAAATATTTTTATTTTGTAATAAAATTGTTAAAAAATAAGAATAAGCATTCTTATTTTAAATATTTTTACTACAAAATTAATAAAAAAGGAGAGCTTATGGATAAAGAAACAAGAACTTACTATATTAAATTAGTTAAATTTCTTGCAGAAGCCTTGGGTAGAAATTATGAAATAGTCTTGCACGATGTAAGCGAAGATGGAGCCAATATAGCAGAAATTGCTAATAACCATATTAGCAAAAGAACTATAAACTCACCTCTAACTGGTTTTGCCATTGAAATGATTAAAAATAAAATCTATTTAGAGCGTGATTATATAACACATTATAAAACTTCAGCTAAAAGCTCACAAGCAATGTCAGGCTCTACTTTTTTTATTAAAAAAGATGAAAAACTCGAAGGTTTGCTTTGTATTAATCATGATACCTCAGCGTTTAAAAAAATCTCTGATGAAATTTTAAATCTTGGAAATATTTATGATAATGCTTATGAAAACCCTGAGCAAGAAAATAAAGAATATATTAAACTTGATTTAGAAGAAATTGTCGAAGATATTTCGGGTATGGATATAGAAAGTTTTAAAAATAAAAGCTTAAAACCAAAAGAAAAGCAAAAAATGATAGCTAGTTTATATGAAAAAGGTGTGTTTAATGTAAAAGGTGTTATTCCTAAGGTTGCTGAACTTTTAGGTATTTCTGAACCTAGTGTTTATAGACATTTACAAAAGATTAAATAATCATAATTTAAAAAAATTGTAATTTTTGATACAATAACACTTTAAATTTAATAAAAGGAAAAATATGGCTGATGATATGATGGATGAACAAGGCGAATCAAAGAAAAAAGGTGGCAATACTTTAGTAATTATTATCGTTGTATTTTTATTTGTATTTTTACTTGTGATTGTAGGAGCGATTGCTTATTTAATGTTTAGCGGTGGTTCTGAAGAAAATCCTGCTCCGCAAGCTGAAGAAAGCGCACAAGTTGCACAAGCTCCTAAAAAAACAAATGCAGTAGCGGCTAGAGGAAGTGATTATGCAAATATTGGAGTGATGTATCCTTTAGCACCTTTTACACTAAATTTATTAAGCGATGGTGGATCAAGATATGTAAAATGTACCATTCAACTTGAACAAAATGTTGAAACTCTAACCCCAGAACTTGATAAAAAAGTTGCTATTATTAGAGATATTATCATTAGAACTTTAACTTCAAAAACCTTTGAAGAAGTAAGCACCACAAAGGGTAAAGAAAGATTAAAAGATGAATTAACTGGTAAAATCAATGAGGTTTTAACTGATGGTTTTATCAAAAATATTTATTTTACTGACTTTGTAGTATCTTAATGATAGGCTGTGACATAGTTGTATGCTCTCGCATAGAAAAAATTTATGAAAGACATAAAACGCTTTTCTTGGATAAATTTTTATCCAAGCAAGAGCAAAGTTATATAAAAAATACCAACACTCTAGCAGGATTTTGGGCTATTAAAGAAGCTGCTTCTAAGGCTTTGGGGGTTGGAATTTCTAAAGAATGTTCTTTTTTTGACATCATCATCTCTAAAGATGACAAAAATGCTCCACATATTAGTTTTTCTCAAAAAGTCATACAAGAATTTAAAATCAAATCAGCAAGTGTAAGCGTAGCACATGATGGGGGTTTTGCTATAGCAGTAGTGGCTATAGAAACTAAGCAAGGTTAAAACCTTGCTTTTACATATAAAGCCCACCGTTGACTTTTAAAATTTCTCCTGTGATATAAGAAGAATGATCGCTTAATAAAAACGCCACAGCTTGAGCTACCTCGCTTGCATCCGCAAAACGCTTTAAAGGGATATTGTTAATATAATTTTGTTTTATTTCATCACTTAAAACTTCAGTCATATCACTTTTTATAAAACCTGGAGTAATGCAGTTATATCTTATATTTCTTGCTGCACCTTCTTTAGCAAAAGATTTTGTTAGAGCTATCATACCGCCTTTACTAGCACTATAATTAGTTTGGCCTGCATTTCCCATTTCTCCAACTATAGAAGCGATATTTACAACCGCACCAAAACGTTTTTTGCTCATAGTTTTTAACGCCTCTCTACAACCTAAAAAGCTTGAATTTAAATTAGCATTAATCACTGAAGAAAAATCATCCATGCTCATTCTAAGCGCTAGTTTATCATTAGTAATACCCGCATTATTAACTAAGTAATTAAGCTCACCATCACTTTCTACTATAGTTGCAATAGCACTTGTAAATTCTTCTTCAACGCTTGCATCAAATTTAATCACAGCTGCAGTGCCACCACTTTTTTCTATCTCTTCTTTTAACGCATCAGCAAGCTCAGGCTTACTTCTATAATTAATCCAAACTTTTAAGCCATGACTTGCTAATTCTTTAGCTATTGCTGCACCTATACCTTTACTTGCACCTGTTATTAAAACATTTTTTCCACTAAATTTCATTGTTCTCCTTTAAATTAAAATAAAGCCTCATCCATTTCTTTTGGGATAGGCAAGTTTAAAATTTTAAGCACACTTGGTGCTATATTACTAAGCCCCATACCTTCTTTAAGCTTTTCTACTCCTTTAGCTTCCACAAAAGCAAAAACATCAAAGGTCGTGTGATTAGTAAGCATATTTTCATTTTCATCCCTCATTGCTTCACAATTTCCGTGATCTGAAGTAATAATAAAAGCATAATCATGCTCTCTTGCTTTAGCAATAACCCTACCCAAACACTCATCCACACATTCAACCGCACTAACTGCAGCTTCAAAATCACCCGTATGTCCTACCATATCACCATTTGCAAAATTTACTACGATAAAATCCATACCATTTTCTATACCCTTAATCACTTCATCTGCGACTTCTTTAGCACTCATTTGAGGCTTTTCATCGTATGTTTTTACCTTAGGACTTGGGATTAAAACTCTTGTTTCATTACACTCTAATTCTTCTTTTCCCCCATTAAAGAAAAAAGTTACATGAGCGTATTTTTCTGTCTCAGCTGTGTGAAGTTGGCTTAAATTTGCATTAGCTATCACAGAAGCTAAGGTATTATTTAATTCTTCTTTTTCAAACATCACAGGCAGTTTAAAACTCTCATCATACAAACTCATAGTAATAGCATTTTTTACAAGTACTTCTTTTGGAAATTCATTAAAACTTTCTTGGGTTAAAGAAGCAACTAATTGACGCATTCTATCATTTCTAAAATTGATAAAAATCACACCATCTTCAGCCTTAATTCCATCAAAGTTTTGACTAATAACTGGGGTTAAAAACTCATCTGTAATATTTTCATCATAGCTTTTTTGTATAAATTGCACAAAATCATCACACTTTTGTGCCTTAGCAAATAAAGCATCATAATAAGACTTAACCCTATCATAGCGCTTATCTCTATCCATAGCATAAAATCTTCCCGATAAAGAAGCAAAATTAATCCCTTCTTTTTCGCAAAATTCCTGTAAAGATTTTATAAATTCTAAACCTGAATTTGGAGGACAATCCCTACCATCACTAATTGCATGCGCAAAAACTTCTTTATTTTCTTGCTTACAAATTTTTAAAAGCGCATTAAAATGCGTATGCATAGAATGCACCCCACCATCACTATAAAGCCCTATAATATGTACTCTTTTGCATTTTTGCAATAAATCTTTTAAAGCCTTATTATCTTTTAAAGTATCATTTTCTATGGCTTTATTTATCTTGACTAAATTTTGATAAATTATGCGTCCACTACCTATACACATATGCCCTACCTCGCTATTACCCATTTGACCTTCAGGTAGACCAACTGCCAAACCACTTGTTTTTATCAAAACATTAGGGGTATTTTCAAAAAGCTTATCATAAGTTGGCTTTTTAGCATGAAAAAAAGCATTATAGTTTGAATTTGTATTATGTCCTATACCATCTGTGATTATCAAAATACATTTTTGACTCATTTTTTACTCTTTTTTATAATTTATTTATGTGATTTTACTAAAATTATGCTTTTAAAAAACAAATACAAGGTTAAAATTTTGCTTTATCTTACAGAATATACAAATTATATGTTTTTTTCTTATATTAGCGTGCGTGCTGGTTTTGCATTTTTTATCGCTTTATTTTTGAGTTTGTATTTAATGCCAAAATTTATCAAATGGGCTCAAAATAAAAAAGCAAATCAACCTATTTATGAATACGCTCCACAATCACACCAAGCTAAATCTCACACTCCTACTATGGGTGGGCTTGTTTTTATCTTTGCCACTATCATAGCAAGTGTTTTAAGTGCTGATTTAAATAATAGTTTTGTAATTGTTGGATTATTATGTTTGGTATTATTTTGCACTATAGGTTTAGTGGATGATTTAGGGAAAATTTTAAAAAAAGACAATCATGCAGGGCTAAGCCCAAAAATGAAGCTTCTAGGACAATTTAGCGCTGCTTTTATCTGTGTTGGTTTATTGTATTTATTTGATATAAATACTGAATTTTATTTACCTTTTTACAAACATGCTATTTTTGATGGTGGTATGTTTATGTTGTTTTTATGGATTTTAGTTATTGTATCAAGCTCTAATGCTGTGAATTTAACCGATGGACTTGATGGGCTTGCAACTGTGCCTTCTATATTTTCTCTTTTAAGCCTTGGTGCTTTTTTGTATTTAAGCGGAAATGCTATTTATAGTTCTTATTTATTTTTACCTAAAATTCAAGGCCTAGGAGAACTTGTGGTAATAAGTGCAGCTTTAGTTGGTGCGCTTATGGGGTTTTTGTGGTATAACTGCTATCCTGCGCAAGTTTTTATGGGAGATAGTGGGAGTTTAAGCATAGGGGCATTTTTAGGCTATCTTGGTATAGTAAGTAAAAACGAAATTTTGCTTTTGCTTATAGGTTTTGTATTTGTTTTAGAAACTATTTCAGTGATTTTACAAGTAGGAAGTTTTAAAATTTTTAACAAAAGAGTTTTTAAAATGGCACCCATTCATCATCATTTTGAAAAAATAGGTTGGGTGGAAAATAAAATCATCGTGCGTTTTTGGATGATAGCCTTACTTGCAAATATTATTGCATTAATTAGTATAAAGTTAAGATAATGAAAATTTCACTTTTTGGATACGGAAAAACAACTAAAGCTTTTGCACAGCGTTTTGGAAATTGCGATATTTATGATGATCATTTTACAAGTATAAGTAAGGATGAATTTAACAATACACTTTTACCACCTTGTGAATTTGATCCTTTAAAAAGTGACTTAGAAATTCCAAGCCCTAGTTTTCCAAGCGATCATCATCTCATACAGCAAGCAAAAAATTTAAGTAGCGAGTATGATTTTTTTTATGATGGCATGCCAAAAAGCGTTTGGATAAGTGGAACAAATGGCAAAACCACCACCACTCAAATGACACACCATCTTTTAAAACACATCAATGCACAAATGGGAGCAAACATAGGAACTCCTTTAGCACAAATGGATACTAATGCTAAATTATGGATTTTAGAAAGCTCATCTTTTTCACTTTTTTACACCAAAATAGCTAAACCTGAAATTTATGCGCTTTTACCTATCACACCTGATCATCTTTCTTGGCATAAAAGCTTTGAAAATTATGAGCGAGCAAAGCTTAGCGTGCTTGAAAGAATGAATGAAAATGATGTGGTAATTTTACCTAAAAAATATGAGGCTTATCCAACCCATGCTTATGTTATAAGCTATGAAGATGAGCAAGATTTAGCTAAAAAAATGCAAATTGACTTAGAAAAAATTCATTTTAAAACTCCATTTTTACTTGATGCACTTATTGCCTTAAGTATAGAAAAAATCATACTAGATCGTTGTTCTTATGAGCTTTTAAACGAGTTTAAAATAGAAAAAAATAAACTTGAAGAAATATTTGATCATAAAAATAGACTTTGGGTAAATGATACTAAAGCGACTAATCTGGATGCTAGTTTAGCTGCTCTTAAACGCTATAAGGATAAAAAAATTCATCTTATCATAGGTGGGGATGATAAGGGAGTGGATTTAAGTGCTTTATTTGCTTTTATGAAAGAGCTTAATATAGAGCTTTATGCCATAGGAAAAAGCACTAATAAAATGCTTGAATACGCTAAAAATGCTAATTTAAAAGCACATTTTTGCGAGTTTTTACCTAAAGCAGTAGAAAAAATCAATCAAAACTTAACTAATGATGAAGTAGCCCTGCTAAGCCCTGCTTGTGCGAGCTTAGATCAGTTTAAATCCTATGAAGAAAGAGGGGAGCTTTTTAAAAAATGCATTCAAGAGCTAAACTAAATCTTTTTGAATGCAAAGTTTTAAAAACTCACATAAATTTATAAATTTCTTGCTTGGCTCTTTATTTTTATGATAAATCAAACAAAGCTCTCTTGAAATTTTAAAATTTTTTAATCTCACTTCAAATAGGCTTTTAGCTTCAAGCTCTTCATTGACGCTAAATTTAGGTAAAACTGCTAAAAAATCACCTTTTTTAACTAACTCTTTTATCATAGCAGTTGAGTTTAGCTCATAGACTAAATTAAGCTTTACATCTTTAGGTAAAGCATTTAAAAACACTTCTTTTGCACCTGAACCTTGCTCACGACTTAACCATTTAAAATCTTTTAATTCATCTATGAAAAATTCTTTTTTTAAGTCATTTTTACTCACTACAATAAGCTCATCATCACAAATTTTAATCTTTCTTATATCTTTATCTTTGCAAATCCCTTCAATCAAACCTATATCTATTTCTTTATCTAAAATATCTTTGATGATATTTTGGCTATTATCCAAAGACAAATTTAACTTGATATTTTCTGCCTTTTGATCTAAAAAAGATCCTAGTAAATAAGTACCTACATTTTGACTCACTTTCATACTTATTTCATAGCTTTGATCATCTTGCATTACTTTTTCAATACGTTCAAATTCTAAAATCAAAGGAGCGATTTGTTTTAAAAAAACCTTTCCTTTTTCATTTAAGCTTAAAAATTTAGCATTTCTATCAAAAAGCTTGGTGTTTAAACTTTTTTCAAGTTCAAATATAGCTAAAGACAAAGCAGATTGGGTTATATTTAATTCTTTAGCACAAGCTCTTAAGTTTAAATTTCTACACAAGGCTTGAAAATATTTTATTTGTTTAAAAGTCATAAGTACTCTTTTGATAAATATTTTTAATCATTATATCAAATAAAATTAATTTTACTTATCATAAAAAAATCATTAAGATTACAAAAAACAAAAAAAGGAAAACTCATGCATAAAAATATATATAAACATAGAAAATTTGAAGCTTTTTTACTGATTTTTACTCTTGCTTTTTGTGCTTTTGCTATTTCTGAGCTTAATTTTTTTAAAAATCTTGGAATTTCAGCTTTAATCGCAGCTGTGATTTTGGGAGCTTTAATAGGAAATTTAGCACATCAAAATGCAAATTTACTCAAAAAATCAGGAGTTTTAGGCATAGCAACAAAAGAAATTTTAAGACTTGGGATTATACTTTATGGTTTTAGAATTACTTTTAATGATTTAGAAAAAGTTGGATTAAATGGGATTTTACTAGCATTTTTAGTGGTATTTTCTACCTTTTTTATAGGGCTTTTGTTAGGAAAATTATTCAAACTTGATCTTAAAGAAAGCATACTTATAAGTAGTGGCTCAAGCATTTGTGGAGCAGCTGCTGTGATGGCTAGTGAAAGCATTGTTAAAGGTGGCTCTGCTAAAGTTGGCGTGGCAGTTTGCACTGTGGTTGTGTTTGGAACTTTGGGGATGTTTTTATATCCTTTGGCTTGGAATTTAGGCTGGTTTGATTTTTTTAGTTTAAAGCAAATGGGGTATTTCATGGGAGCAAGCTTGCATGAAGTTGCACATGCTGTTGCAGCAGGTGAAGCTGTACAAGCAGGAGATGGTGCTATCATAGAAAAAATGATGCGTGTTTTAATGCTAGTGCCTTTTTTAATTTTCTTAAGTCTTTTTTCATTGAAATTTCTAAGCAAAAATAATGAAAAAATCTCCATTAAAGCAAATATTCCTTACTTTGCTTTATGGTTTTTATTTGCTTGTGGTATTAGCTCACTTGAAATATTAAATACCGATTTTGCACTTAACTATATAAAACCAAGCATACAAACCATAGATACACTTTTGCTTTCTATGGCTATGGTAGCTTTGGGAGTAAATATCCATAAAAATGTTTTAATAAATGCGGGTTTTAAACCATTTTTAATGGCATTTTTTCTTTTTATATGGTTAATCTTTATATCAATTAGCTTAATTTTCCTATTAAATTTATAATATGTTTCATAATGAAACATATTATAGTATTTTATACTTTTTTATTAATTTAATATTTATTTTTTCTACTTTATATTTAAATAATATTATAATTATATTGTAATAAACATCCAAAAAGGAGCTAACATGTTTACGCCTAAAACTAAATGTGAATTAGTTGCTCTTGTTAGAGAAGAGCTTATTGCCTTAGATGAAATTGATGTAAGCTTAATTACGGATATGTCTTATTTATTCTACTATTCCACTAGGACTAACTTTGATGGTATAGAAAAATGGGATGTATCAAATGTTAAAGATATGTCTTATATGTTTTATTGCTGCAAAAGCTTTAATCATGACATTTCTAAATGGAATGTTAGAAATGTTGAAAACATGGAAGGAATGTTTTTTGATTGTGAATCTTTTGATCAAGACTTATCTTCTTGGAATATGTCAAATGTAAAAGATACTAAATACATGTTTTGTAATTGTCTTAAATTCAACCATAAAGTAGAAAATTGGGATGTGCATAATGCCATTACAATGGCACATATGTTTGAAAATTGCAAACAATTTGATCAAGATTTGTCAAGATGGGATGTACATAATGCTAAAACAATGGCGTTTTTATTGCACAATTGTACTAATTTTCACTATGATGTTAAAAAATTAGATATTGATAAAAATTGTAATATCCAAAAAATACTAGGACATGAAGAAATACAAAATAAATATGCTATAAAACATTAATCACAAGGTAAGCTATTGCTTACCTACTTGATTAATCCAAAGCCCCATAGCAATCACAACAATAACCTGCCCTAAAAATCCTTGAAATACGCTAAATAATCTTAACAAAGAACTAACAGGCGTTACATCACCAAAGCCTATCGTTAGCATAGTAACTCCGCTAAAATAATAACAATCAACCAAACCTTTTATTCTATTTTGAATTTGAGGTTTTAACTCATCATTTAAAGACCAAAAATTATGAATTCCTCTTATAGGTGTTTGAAATTGCACTTCTATAACTTTTTCTTGCAAATCCGCAATATCTAAATTTTCATTTTTTTGAGTAGCAATTAACATTCTATTGTAATTATCTACATCGCAAGAAAAATAATACAAATTTCCATACGCAAACCATATCAAAACATATGCATATAAAATAATAAAAAATTTTTCTTTAATATTAATCTTTCCACTAAAAGCAGCCCAAATACTAATAAGCAAAAAAACCATCAATGCCACAGCCACCATAATAGGAATAATATTTAAAATTAAAAATAAAATTTCAGAAGTAATTTTACCTGTTGCATAAATAGCAAGCTCATCAAATAAAAAACTACAAAACAAAGGCACCATAGCAAGCAAAGTCCAAACCAAGAGAAATTGTTTGGTGCTTTTGTGATAAATGCTAATATAATGATTTAAAAGTCTATGGTGCAACATTAGCGAATCAGCAATAAAGGTTTTTTAGCCTTAGTTAAAATATCATTTGTCAAACTACCAAATAAAATACTTTTTAACCAGTGATGTGAATAAGCTCCCATAATCAATAAATCTATATCATTTTGCTCACCAAAATCAAATAAAGCCTGAGTAACCTCTCCATTTAAATGCTGAGTTTGCACATTTAAATTTGCTTCTTTAAAAATTTGACTTACTTGAGTTAATAACTCATAAGAAGCTTTTTCATCTTTAGATACATTTACCACATAACGCTTTGCTTCTTTGAAAATAGGTCTTTTAATGGCTTGTTCTATGGCCTTTTTAGCCAAATTACTCCCATCATAAGCCATCATCACACTTTTAATCTCTTTAAAAGCAGAATTTACAAGCAAAATAGGCACATTTAAAGCTCTTACTAATTCTTCTGTATGAATGCCTATTTTGTTTTTCTTACCTCCGCCTTTTAAACCTGCTATGGCTAATCTTATTTGATCATTGTATTCTTTTAAAACCTCTTCCAAATCTCCATCTCTTTGCACACTAAAGCATTCTTTTACGCCTTGTTCTTTTGCATAAGCACAAAATTCTTCTAAAATTCTTTGCCCTTTTTTGCAAAGATTTTCATTTTTTTGACTTTGCTCTTCTACTAAATCTTCAATCACACATCCACTAGCGCCTATGCCAAAACTACAAGCTAATTCAGCATTAGTAAAATTTGGTTCTATGGTATATAAAAACATTAAAGGTAAATCTAGCTTTTTAGCTAAATACACCCCATAATGCAAACTTTCCCTACAAGGCTCTAAAACATCCACACAAACTAGAATTTTTTCCATTTAATATCCTTTTGTAGTATTAATCTTGTGCTTTTTGCGCTATTAAAACACCTTCTATGATTTTTTTAATATCCCCATCTAAGATATTATCAACCTGCGAAAAAGCTTCATTTGAGCGTGTGTCTTTGACTTGTTGATAAGGAAAAAGCACATAAGAACGGATTTGATGCCCCCAACCTATCTCACTTTTTTCGCTTGAATTTGCTTCATCTTGTTGTTTCATAAGCTCAAGCTCATAAAGGCGTGATTTTAGCATTTTAAAGGCTGTGGCTTTGTTTTTATGTTGGCTTCTATCGTTTTGACATTGCACTACTATACCACTTGGCATATGAGTTATGCGCACTGCTGATTCAGTTTTATTAACATGCTGTCCACCTGCTCCGCTTGCTCTATAATAATCAATCCTTATATCTTTTTCTTCAATTTCTATTTCTATATCATCATCAAGTTCAGGCGAAACCATCACACTAGAAAAACTCGTATGGCGGCGTCCTGCACTATCAAACGGAGAAGTTCTTACTAAACGATGAATGCCATTTTCAGCTTTTAAATACCCATAAGCATTTTCACCTTTTACTAAAAAGCTAACATCTTTAAGCCCTGCTTCTTCGCCCTCTTGAAAGTCAAGTGTTTCCACTTTAAAACCTTCTCTTTCGCAAAATCTCAAATACATCCTATAAAGCATACTAGCCCAGTCATTACTCTCCGTTCCGCCTGCTCCTGGGTGAATGGAAACTATAGCATTTTTACCATCATTTTCTCCACTTAAAAGCATAGAAATTTCAAGATTTACAATAAGATCTTCTAGCTTGTTTGCATCTTCAAATAAAGCTTCTATAGTATCTAAGTCATTTTCACTATTAGCAAGATCAAAAAGCTCACTTGCATCATTTAAAGCATTATTTGCATTTTCATAATTTTTAAGTAAATTTGAAATTTTAGTTTTTTCTTTACCTATCACTCCTGCTTGTTTTACATCACTCCAAAAAGAAGGAGAATTTTCTAAATTTTCTATTTCTTTTAATCTTGCTTTTATCTCTTCAGGCTTGATGATAGAAGCGATATTTCCAACTTTATTTTTTAATTTTTTTAAAAGTTCGCTGTATTCGTAATTATCCATAAAAATTTTCTTTCTAATTTTGATATAATTTAATCTTATAATTTTAGCAAAAAAATAAAACATTTAAAGTGAGAAATATGCCAAAACTTTTTTTAATGTCTTTAGGTTGTAATAAAAATTTAGTTGATAGTGAAATCATGCTTGGAAGATTGAGTGATTATGAAATTTGTGATGAGCCAAGCATAGCTGATGTTTTGATTGTAAATACCTGTGGCTTTATAGATAGTGCTAAAAAAGAAAGCATAAATGCGATTTTAGACTTACACGAGCAAAGAAAAAAAGATTCATTGTTAGTTGTAACAGGATGTTTAATGCAACGCTACCGCGAAGAATTAATGAAAGAACTACCTGAAGTTGATCTTTTTACCGGTGTGGGAGATTATGAAAAAATTGATGAAATGATACTTAAAAAAACTAATCTTTTTTCCAATTCTACTTACTTGCAAAATAAAAATACCAATCGCGTGATCACAGGATCAAACTATCATGCTTTTATCAAAATAGCTGAAGGATGTAATCAAAAATGTTCATTTTGCGCCATACCAAGTTTTAAAGGCAAACTTAAATCAAGAAGCTTAGAAAGCATTGCAAATGAAGTAAAAGAGCTTGTTAAAAAAGGCTATAAAGACTTTTCTTTTATCGCCCAAGATACAAGTTCGTATTTATTTGATCAAGGTCAAAAAGATGGACTTTTAAAGCTTATTGAGGCTATAGAAAATATCCAAGGTGTAAAGGCTGCTAGAATTTTATATCTATATCCAACAAGCATTAGTAAAGAAGTGATAGAAAAAATTATTCAATCAAAAGTTTTTGTAAATTATTTTGATATGCCTTTGCAACACATCAGTGATAATATGCTTAAAATCATGAAACGCGGAGCTAATAAAGCTAAATTAATCGAACTTTTAAATTTAATGAAACAAGCTCCAAATTCATTTTTACGCACAGGTTTTATAGTAGGACACCCTGGAGAGAGTGATGAGGACTTTGAAGAATTATGCGCTTTTATAAAAGAATTTGGTTTTGATAGAATTAGTGTTTTTGCTTATTCTAAAGAAGAAGATACCGCAGCTTTTGACATGGAACAAATTCCTAGTAAAATCATCAATGCAAGATTAAAAGTGATAGAAAAAATCGTCGATGAGTGTATAGAAAAAAGCTTTAATCAACAAGTTGGTAAAAAAACCTTAGCATTTTGTGAAGGTCAAAGCTCTGAAGGAGAATTTTTCATCGGCGCAAAAGATTTGCGTTGGGATAGAAATATTGATGGAGAAATTCTCATCAATGAAAGTGATTGTGGCGATTTAGAAATGGGTGAGCTTTATGAGTGTGAAATCACACAGAGCTTAGATAAAAAGCTCATTGCAAAAGCTTTAAGAAAGCTTGATGATTGATAGCAAATATTTAAATCATTTAAAGCAAGGGAAAAATCTTTTAGCGTTTTCTCACGGGAGTGATTCTAGTGCTTTATTTTTCATGCTTTTAGAAAAAAACATAGATTTTGATCTTGCTTTTATAAACTATAAAACTCGTAAAAATAGTGATAAAGAAGAACAAAGTGCCAAAGAATTAGCCAAGCGTTTTCATAAAAAAATTTATATCAAAACCGCATCCAAGATAACAAAAAATTTCGAAGCTTGCGCAAGAGCTTTGCGTTATGAGTTTTTTGAAGAGCTTTGCAAAAATCACTCTTATGATAATCTTTTACTAGCTCATCATTTAAATGATAAACTAGAATGGTTTTTAATGCAATTTTCTAAAGGTGCAGGGCTTAGAGAATTACTTGGTTTTAAAGATATTGAAAAAAGAAAATATTTTACCATCATAAGACCCTTGCTTGAAATTCCAAAAGAAGAAATTTTAAACTACCTAAAAGAAAACAATATCACTTATTTTCATGATGAGAGTAATAATGATGAAAAATATTTTAGAAATTTCATACGCAAAAATTTTGCTAATGAGTTTTTAAAGCTTTATCCAAATGGAGTAAAAAAAAGCTTTAAATACCTAGAAAAAGACTTAAAAGAAGAAAATATTTGTGAATTTAAAAATATTTACATCACTCATAAAGATGAAAGTTTAATCGCAAAATGTTTTAAAAAGCTTGGAGTGCTTTTAAGCGCCAAACAAAGACAAGAAGCATTAAAAGGCGATGGAGTGATTTCGCATAAAATAGGCATTGTTTATATACAAGAAAAAGTTTTGATTTTTCCTTTTGTAAGTTGTGAGAAAATGCCAAAAGAATTTAAAGAAATTTATAGAAAAGCAAAAATCCCTAAACTCTTAAGAGCATATTTATACACAAAAAATATTGATGTAAAAGAGCTTATGCAAGCTCTTTTATGATTTCTTCAAAAAGTTCTTTTACTCTTGCTTCTAAAAAGTCTTTAAATTCAGCGCTTGTAGCTTCAGCACGCATGATAAGATACGGGCTTGTATTAGAAGCACGCAAAAGCGCCCACCCTTCTTTAAAGGTGGTTCTAACTCCGTCAATTTCATTACAATCAAGCACATTTTCAAAAGCGTTTGCTTTTACTTTTTCTTTAAATTTTTCTATGATTTGAAATTTATTTTCCTCACTAACCTTAAGCTTAATCTCTTCACTTGCATAAAGTTTTGGCAATTCTTTAACTAATTTTTCTATATCAAAACCATTTACTAAAAGCTCTAAAGTTCTTAAAAATGCATAAATTCCATCATCATAACCAAAATATCTATCTTTAAAGAAAATATGCCCACTAAGCTCTGCTGCTATGTCGATATTTTGCTCTTTCATCATTTTTTTAATGTTAGAATGCCCAGTCTTACCCATCATGATAAAACCAAATTTAGCTACCTCATCGAAAAGATTTTTAGAACATTTTACTTCACCTAAAACTCTAGGATTTTTTATATTTTTAGCAAATAAATAGCAAAGCTCATCACCCTTAAATACATAATCTTTACTTGCGACTACTAAACGATCCCCATCTCCATCAAAAGCAAAGCCCATTTTTGCATTTTCATTTTCTTTTAACGCAACTTGCAATGCGTGTAAATTTTCAAGCTCTGTTGGATCGGGCGCGTGATTTGGGAAATTTCCATCAGGATTTTCAAATAAAATTTGTGCATTAAGATTTAATTTTTCCACCAAAGGTTTTATAATCACTCCAGTAGCTCCATTTGCACAATCAATGATGATTTTTTCTTTATAACCCTTAAGATGTGAAAAATGCTTAGCTAAAAAGTCTATATATAAGCTTTTAACATCATAATTTTCATATCTTAAATCATCATTGATTTCAAGTTCTAAATACTCTTGCACTTTTAAAGAAAGCTTTTTCAAATCAGCACCAAAAAAACTTTCTTTGTTAATCGTGATTTTAAAGCCATTGTATTCTTTTGGATTGTGCGAACCTGTTATCATGATATTTGCATCGAAAATTTCATCAAAAAATAAACTAAAATAACCCATAGGAGTTGGTGCTAAACCTATATTGAAAACTTGCATATTAGCTTTATTTAAACCGCTGATTAAATAGTTAAAAAGTTCATTTGCACTATATCTTGCATCATAGCCTACGCTTACTTTCTCACAACCTCTTGATTTCATTTCTAAACCCAAGGCATAGCCTATGGCTTTTACACTTTTTTCATTTAACTCACTTGGGTAAAGCCCTCTTATGTCATACTCTCTAAAAATCAAATCTAACATTTTAATCCTTTTGTTTTCTAAGTTCTAATTTTGCTTGTTTTAAACTTTCTTCTATGTTTTCATTTTTGTTTGATAAACAAAGTCTAATTTCTAATTTTGCATTTTGCTCTTTCAATTCAAAACTATATTTTTGCATAAAATTTTCAAGCATTTGAAGCTTGCTTTGCACAAAGGCTATATTTTCATTTTCAAATACAATAATAAAATAATCCTTATCATCTTTAAAAACCCTAGCGTGTAAAGCTTTTTTTAAAATCCTAGCAAATTCATGCATTATAAACTCGCCCATTTTTGAGCCTTTTTGATGATAAATTTCATTGATATTTTTTACTTCAATCAAGGCTAAATGAAAATTTTCAAGCCCTTGAGCATATCTTCTTAAGGCTTTTAAATTTGGCAAATTGGTTAAAGTGTCAAAAAAGGCTATTTTATAAGCTTTATACGCTAAAAATCCTATCAACACCAAAGAAGCAAATTCATAATAACCCAAATCAACACTATTATAAAATAAAAACTGCACATTCAAGCCCATATAAGCTAGCAAAAAATGAAAATCATTGTTTTTAAAATACGAAAATAATAAAAATATCATTCCCGCCCAAAACACACAAAAACTTAACTCACTAATAGGTTTAAAAAATTGCGTTGAGAGACCAAAAATCTCACTTGTAATGCTTGCATTAAAATTAGTACTTGTGCTAAGTATTAACGCTACAAAACCCATAAAGGCTAAATACACAAATTTAATGAGATTAATTCTTTCAAAAACAAGTTTACTATCTTGTAAAAATACAAAAAGCACAAAAGAAAAAGGTAAAAATACCGAGATAAACAAATGCGCTTGATACTCACTTGCTACTAAAGATAAAGCCCTAGCACATAAAATCAACAAAAGCAAGAAAAAAATCTTATTTTGCTTAAAAAAATAAGCTAAAAATAAAGCTAAGATATTAAAAACCAAAGTCATACTAGGCAATGTTTTTAACAATAAATACGAAAAATCCAAAATAATAAACCTTTTTTTGTTAAAATTATAGCAAAAATATTTTAAGGATATTAATGGTAGAAGTAAAAAATCTCACTATGCGTTTTGCAAATCAGCTTTTATTTGAAGATGTAAATTTAAAATTAAACCGTGGTGAAAGATATGGACTTATAGGCGCAAATGGTGCAGGAAAATCAACTTTTTTAAAAATTCTCTCAGGCGAAATAGAATCAAGCAGTGGAGAAATTTGTATAGATCCAAATTTAAAAATCGCAGTGTTAGGACAAGATCAATTTGCTTTTGAAAACTACACTATAAAAGATGCGGTAATGTGTGCAAATAAAAGATTATATGATGCGCTAAAAGAAAAAGAAAAACTTTATATGAGTGAAGAATTTACCGATGAAATCAATGATAGATTAAGCGAACTTGAAATCATAACAGCAGAAGAAGATCCAAACTATGATTGTGAGCTTAGATGTGAAAAAATTCTTAGTTCTTTAAATATAAAAGATTTTAATGCTCTCATGAGTACTTTGCAAAGTGCGGATAAATTTAAAGTTTTATTAGCACAAGTATTATTTTTAGGTGCTGATGTATTATTTTTAGATGAGCCTACAAACAACCTTGATTTAGAAGCTATTTCTTGGCTTGAAAATGAGCTTTTAAGACATGAGGGAACTTTAGTAGTAATTAGTCATGATAGACATTTTCTAAATAAAGTTTGTACAAGAATTTTAGATGTGGATTTTAAACAAATACGCGATTTTGCTGGAAATTATGATGATTGGTATATGGCTTCAACCTTACTTGCTAAACAAGCTGAACTCAAACGCGATAAAACTTTAAAAGAAAGAGAAGAATTAGAAAATTTCATACGCCGTTTTAGCGCTAATGCTTCAAAAGCCAAACAAGCTACAAGTAGGGCTAAAGCTTTAGAAAAACTTGAACTTGAAGAGATTAAAACTTCAAGTAGACGTGATCCTAGCATAGTTTTTAGAACAAATAGAGAAATAGGAAATGAAGTTTTAGAATTAAAAGGTATTAGCAAGGCTTATGATAAAACTTTATTTGAAAATTTAGAATTAAAATTAGAAAAAGGTGATAAAATAGCCTTAATTGGCGCAAATGGTGTTGGAAAAAGCACTTTAGCTAAAATCATCGCATCAAAATTAGAACCTGATAGTGGTCATATTCACCTTGGTGCCACCATAGAAATGGGATATTTTTCACAAGATACAACGAATTTAATTAATGAAGATTTGAAACTTTATGAATGGCTAATGAGTGAAAAATTCAAAGATTTGGATGAAATTCGCAAATGTCTTGGTAGAATGCTCTTTAGCGGAAGCGATCAAGAAAAAATGGCTTCTAGCTTAAGCGGAGGCGAAAAACACCGCTTAATGCTTTCAAAATTAATGTTAGAACGCGGAAATTTCTTGCTTTTAGATGAACCGGATAATCATTTAGATCTTGAAAGTATCATTGCATTAGGTGAAGCCTTGTATAATTTCAAAGGTTGTGTGATATGCATAAGCCACGATAGAGAGCTAATTAGTGCTTTTGCTAATCGTATATGGTTTTTAGAAGATGGAAAATTAACAGACTTTAAAGGAAGTTATGACGAATTTTTAGGAGGTTTAGAATGAATTTGTTTAAGATAAAATATGCAGCTGGCTTTGGACATTTTACTCAAAATCACAGAGGCTTTGGCCCAACTATTTATGTAGAAGAAAGTATTGATTTTCAAAGTGAAAAAGATTATTTTGACTATGTTGAATTTTATGAAAAATTCAGCAAAGAAGATGATACTTATTTTCACATTTCATTTTTAGAAGATCGCCCTTTAACTTCTCAAGAATTAGAAAGCAGAAATGCTTATAGAAAACTAAGGGATGAGCGCTGCAATAAAGCTAGAGAAGAGTTTATCAAAAACAATGAAATAGAAGCTGAATACTACCCAACTCATGGCGATTAAGGAATGATTTTTGCTTGTTTTTTCCTTGTAATATTTTGAAAGGAGAAAGCATGCAAGTTAACCATGATAATTTATCGGTTAAAGAGTATGGATATGGTCAAAGTAGTGCTTACAAAAGCACTCAAGGAGCTAATGAAGACTTTATGTCTTTACTTAGTCAAAACAATAGTGAAAATTTAAACGAGCAAAGTATAAAACTTGATGAGCTTTTTTCAAAAGCTATGAGTCAAGATCAATTTAGCACAGGAATTTTTAGCTCAAATATGTCAAATATTTATAATTATCGTTTTAGAGGACAAAACGAAACTCCTATGCAAGCTAATATAGAAGAAAAACAAGAGCCACAAAAAGATATGGTAAAAGATCTTTTAAGTTCTTTATAAAAATGAAGTAAGCAAACGCTTACTTCCAAACAAGTCCGCTAAATTCAAACTCTTTTGCAAATTTTTTAAATTCCTCTTCTTCTTTTGCATTAACGCTTAAAACCAGTTCAACATTTTCTTGAAATTTTTTTTCAAATGAAATGTTATTTTTATTTAAAAAATGCTCAAATCTTGCATAAAGATGAAAAGGAATGTTTAAATTTAAAATATTTTTAGCTTCAAATTCTAAAAGCGTTGCATTTAAAATAGCTTCATTTGTAGCTTCACTATAAGCTCTTACAAGACCACCTGTACCAAGTTTAATCCCTCCAAAATAACGCACCACAATCACCGCACAATTAACAAGCAAAGCCCCTCTTAAGACATTCAAACAAGGCATTGCAGAAGTTCCTTTTGGCTCACCATCATCGCTTTTATCTTCTATGATTTGATCAAATTCATTTAAATACCGATAAGCATATACAAAATGCACGGCTTTTAAATGCTCATTTCTTAGCTTTTGCATTAAAGTTTGAAAATCTTCAAAAGGACATAAAAAAGACAAAAAAGTTGATTTTTTGATTTCTATTTTTGCTTGATAAATTTGATCAATGGTTTTCATATTTTCCTTAATTTAGCTATAATATTTAAATAAAATTATAATCAAAACAACTTATAAAAATTTAAGGATAAACTATGCTTCAAACTTGTATTTTTCCTGCAGCAGGTTATGGTACTAGATTTTTACCTGCTACAAAAACCCTACCTAAAGAAATGTTACCTATACTAACTAAACCTTTAATTCACTATGGTGTGGATGAAGCTTTAGAAGCTGGTATGGAAACTATGGGCTTTGTTACAGGGCGTGGAAAAAGAGCTTTGGAAGATTATTTTGATATTTCTTATGAACTTGAACACCAAATTGCAGGCACTAAAAAAGAATATCTTTTAAGTGAAATAAGAACACTCATAGATCGTTGCACCTTTACTTTTACAAGACAAAATGAAATGAGAGGCTTAGGAGATGCGGTTTTAAAAGCAAAACCTTTAGTGCAAGATGAAGCTTTTGGGGTAATTTTAGCAGATGATTTATGCGTAAATGAAGATGGGGTAAATGTCCTAGCTCAAATGGTAAAAATTTATGAAAAATACCGCTGCTCTGTTATAGCTGTGATGGAGGTTGAAGCTGATCAAGTCTCAAACTATGGAGTTATAGCTGGAAATGCTGTGGAAGAGGATTTGATCATGGTAAATTCTATGATAGAAAAACCTGATCCAAAAGATGCTCCAAGTAACTTAGCCATCATAGGAAGATACATTTTAACGCCTGATATTTTTGGCATTTTAGAAAATACCAAAGCAGGTAAAAATGGAGAAATTCAACTAACTGATGCTTTACTTTCACAAGCAACCAATAATATGGTTTTAGCTTATAAATTTAAAGGAAAAAGATTTGATTGTGGAAGCGTAGAAGGCTTTGTGGAGGCGACAAATTATTTTTATGAGAAAAATAAAAATGCTAAATAATACTTTATTTTTTAAAACCCAAGATTTTAAAAAAATCACCGCTTATGCAAATAGAATGAATGATGAGTTAGAAAGTGGCGATATAGGGTATTATCACTTAGTAGATACAAGCTTTGATTTAATCAAAGAAAGTAAAGAATTTATCGCTACTAAAACTCATATAGAAAATATCGTTTTAGTGGGCATGGGTGGATCAAGTTGTGGGGTTAAAGCTTTAAAAGAGCTTTTATTTGATCAAATAGAAGAAAAAAAACTTTTTATTATTGACAATACCTCATCACATACTTTTACCCAAACTATGCAAAAAATAAATCCCCAAAAAACACTTTTCATCATAGCAAGCAAATCAGGTACAACTATAGAGGTGATTTCTTTATTTAAACTTATCATTGCTCATTTTGATTTTAAAAATGAAAATTTACACAAAAATTTTGTGTTTATTACTGATTTTGAGTCAAAACTTCACAAACTAGGAGAAGAATTAAATATAAAATGTTTTTTTATACCTAAAAATGTCGGTGGTAGATTTAGTGTTTTATCTGCTATTGGTATTGTTCCTTTGAGCTTTTGTGGGTATGATACTAAAGCCTTATTAGAAGGTGCAAAAGCTTGTTATGTGGATTTTTTTGAGAAAAAATGTGATCAAATTTTACAAAAGGCTTATCATTACTGCACACATAAAAGTGCGCATATTAATGTGCTTTTTTCTTATGGGGATGCTTTTAAAGGTTTTAATGAATGGTATATTCAACTAATTGCTGAAAGTCTAGGTAAAAAACAAGGATTTAAACGCATAGGTTTAACTCCTATTGCTTTAATTGGTGCTAGAGATCAGCATAGCTTTTTACAACTTATCATGGATGGACCTAAAGATAAAACTGTTACTTTTTTAAAAATCAAAGATAGTCAAAAATCTCCTAGTATCCCAAATATAAGCTTTAATCATTTACAAAATTGTGATTTTACTAATGAAGTTAATTTGCATGATCTTTTAAACGCGCAATGCGATGCAACCATGCATGCGCTAATTGCTGAAAATTTAAGTGTTGATGTCATAGAACTTGAAAAATTAGATGCTTATCATTGTGGATATTTGATGTATTATTATGAGTTATTTACTTCTGCATGTGGCATTATGCTTGGAATTAATACTTATGATCAACCTGGCGTAGAGGTAGGAAAATTAATACTTAAAAATATGTTAAGTAAATAAATTTGCATTATTGTAAAAAAAGAGTATAATGAAAATATAATAATTACTAACATTAAAATTTATTAGATAATAATTATTATTATTTAAGAATTTTATGTTATAATTTTAAAAATAAAAAAGGAGATAACATGTCAGTAACAAAACAATTATTACAATTACAAGCGGATGCTCATAGTTTATGGATTAAATTTCATAATTATCACTGGAATGTAAAAGGTTTACAGTTTTTCTCAATTCATGAATATACAGAAAAAGCTTATGAAGAAATGGCAGAACTTTTTGATGATTGCGCTGAGAGAGCTTTGCAACTAGGAGAAAAAGCTATCGTTTGCTCAAAAACATTACTAGAAAATGCAAAAGCACCTAAGGCTCAAAAAGATTGCTTTACTCCAGTAGAAGTTTTAGAACTTATTAGAGAAGATTATAAGTATCTTTTGGCTGAATTTAAAAAGCTAAATGAAGAAGCTGAAAAAGCAAGTGACACTACAACAGCAGCATTTGCTCAAGAAAATATTGCAAAATATGAAAAAGTTCTTTGGATGCTTAATTCAACTATCCAAAATACTTGCTCTATGTAAGAATTTATAATGTTTTTTGACTTACAAAGCTTTATTGCTTTAAGTCAAAAAACAAATTTAACTTCCCAAGAAAAACTACTCTTATTAAAACTTCATACTCATTTTGAAAAAAATATCGATTTATTGCAAAAATTATATGATTATAGTTTGGTAGCTTATTGTGCTAATGCATATTTAAATCAAAGCTTAAAAAAAGAAGGCTTGCAAAAACACAAAGCCATTATAAAAGCTTTAACTAATCCTTTTTATAAAAAAGAAAAAATCCCCGTAGGTGGTTTAAACAATGCATTTTTAGCTTTAAAATTTGTAAAAAATTATGAAATACTTGAACACATCAACGAAACACACCCTCAATCTAAAATGGGTTTTAGAGCTAGTTTTATTTATGATAATAAAAGAAAAAACTATATTTTAGCCTTTGCAGGGAGTGATTTAAATCCTTTGTGTTTTGATTTTAAAGATCTTTATAGTGATTTTTTGATTTTACTTAACAAAACTCCAAAAGGCCAGATTCAATCCATGCAGTATTTTTACAATCAACTTAAACAAAAATACACCATTGATAAAAAGCTCATCATCATAGGACATTCTTTAGGAGGATATCTAGCTCAAACTTTTGCAAGAACCTTTCCTAGCGCGGTAAAAGAAGTCTATGCCTTTCAAGCACCTGGTTTAAACCAAAACTTTCAAAATCATTCTTATATAAATTTTCATATAAATACCACCCATAATTTAAATTTCAAAACTTACAAATGGTGGAATTTTAATTTTGTGCAAAAGCTTTATAAAAAAGATAGCGAGGAGATTTTACTACATATAGGAAGCATTAAACATCACCCTAGCGTGTGTATTTATAAACTGCATGAATTATTTAAAATTCTTAACCCATAAGGGCTAAGAATTAATGTAAGTCTTCATTAAGTTTTACAGCCTTTTTATTAAAAGCTGCTATCATCACTCCACTTTGAGAATCTTGTCTAAAATGCAAACCATTTAATCCTGCTAATTCTAAACCTTTGTATATATCTTTATCAAATTTAAAATCAGGATTGATTTTTTGAAGTTCTTCTTTATTTTTTAAAGCAAATTTAGTCCCTTCTAAAACAGCAATACCTGCATCAACGATACAATTATCCCCTAAAGGAATTCCAGTAACCGAATTTGCACCCAAAAGACAAGCTTTACCGATGCTAATAGCATTACCACTTGTACCACTTAAAACACCAAGTATAGAAGCACCGCCTCCTACATCACTACCTTCACCCACAACAGCTGAAGAACTAATACGTCCTTCCACCATACAAGCTCCAGTTGTACCTGCATTAAAATTCACATAAGCAGCCCCTGGCATTATAGTAGTACCTGCAGCTAAAACCGCACCCATTCTTACTTTAGAACTTTCTAAAATTCTAGTATTATCTTCAGGAATAACATGAGCTAAAAATCTTGGAAATTTATCTACATAATCAATCCTTGGATACCTTCCACTCATTTTTAAATCAATCTCATTTTCTCTTAAAAAGTCCAAATCAATAGGCTTATTATCGCTCCATGCAACATTTGGTAAAATCCCAAAAGCGCCTGTTAAATTTAAACTTCTCAAAGGTACTTTTTTATTGGAAAGCAAATAAAGTTTCAAATACACACTTTCTAAACTTTTTGGTGCCTCATCTTCAAAAATACAAACAAAAGAAAAAGCATTTTCTCTAAAATTTTCCTTTGCTGCTTTGATTGCTTCTATATTTTTATGGCCTTGCTCTTGCAAAAATGGCGCAAAACATTCAAGTGCAAAATCCAAATCTTCTTTAATCAAAGTAGCCACAAACTCACTTTCATTAAAGTCAACATCAACACCTCTTCTAAAAAAAGCTTCAAACATAACAGCTGCAGCAGCATAATTTTGCTCAAAATTAATCACACCAAAATTAGCTTGAAGTTTTTTACTAGGATCAACTTGACTTAGATCAAGCCTTGCTATAGCAAAAGCTTTAGGCTTTTTATAATTAATCCTTTGTTCGATTTGCTTGATTAAATTTAAAAATTCTTCTTTACTTTCTATTGGCATATTTTCTCCTTATTGCGAGCACGCACTTTTGCCATTCATTATAGGTTGAATAGCTGAATTATCTACTTTACCTTCTTGATTAACCTTTTCTATAAATTCCCAAATTTTTTCAGCAGCTTGCAAATATCTTTTTGAACTTACACTCTCAGGCATATAAAAACTTACAGGCTTACCACTATCTCCACCTTCTCTTACACTCATTTCGATAGGAATTTGAGCTAAAACTTCACATTTATAAGCTTTTGCCATTTCTTCTGTGGTGCCTTTACCAAAGATATCATATTCTTTGCCATTATCAGGACATAAAAAGCCACTCATATTTTCTATAATACCTGCAACAGGAATGTGTAATTTTTCAAACATATCAAGCGCTCTTTTGCTATCATCTAAAGACACTACTTGAGGAGTACTTACACACACACCTGCACTCACTGGCACACTTTGAGCTAAGGTAATTTGCGCATCACCAGTTCCTGGAGGCATATCAAGCAATAATACATCAAGTTCAGGCCAAAGCACATCAGCTAAAAGTTGCTCAATTGCTTTCATAATCATAGAACCACGCCACATCAAACCTTTACCTTCTTCTATTAGCACACCCATACTCATCATATAAACCCCATGAGATAAAATAGGACGAATTTTTTGACCTACAATTTCAGGCTTGCTTTTACTCTCACCTAACATTCTTGGTATATTTGGCCCATAAATATCCGCATCTAAAAGCCCTACTCTTTTGCCCATTTTAGCTAAAGAAATCGCTAAATTTAAAGTTGTAGTACTTTTACCTACCCCACCTTTACCACTTGAAATCATAAGGAAATTTTTAATTTGTGGAGCGATATTTTTACCACTTCTTGAATTGCTTTTTTCTTCAGGAATTTTTGGTTGAATGATTTCTAAATTAAGCCCTAAATTTAAATCTTTTAAAGCATTTGCGATGTTTAATCTAAGCTCTTGTGCGATTTGAGCATTAGCTGAAACAATTTCAACTACTATATGAGCTTGATTTTCATTTGCTTCAATTTTTTTTACAAAACCAAAACTAATTATATCTTTTTTAAAGCCTGGATATATAACTTGTTTTAGTCTTTCTTCAATTTTTTCCTTCAATTTTTCTCCTTGTTATTTAAAATGATTAATTCTACTAACATAAATATAAATTTTGGCTTTTATGGTGTATAATATCGTAACATTAATAAGAAATTAAGGTGTAACAAATGTTAGATATTTCCTTGATTATGCTATCTGCTGGAGAATCATCAAGATTTAATGCTCCGGTAAAAAAGCAGTTTTTACGACTAGGTGAACAACCTTTATGGCTTTATGCTACTAAAAATTTAAGTTCTTTTTATCCTTTTAAACAAATAGTTGTTACTTCTGGTAATATTTCTTATATGAAAAAATTTGCCCCTGAATATAAATTTGTCCAAGGTGGCACAACTAGAGCACAATCTTTACTCAATGCTTTAAGTATGGTTGAGAGTGAATATGTTTTAGTTAGTGATGTTGCAAGGGTTTTAATTTCTAAAAATCTTTTTAACAATATCATAGAAAATCACGACAAAGCTGATTGTATTACACCTGTTTTAAAAGTAAGCGATACTACAATTTATGCTCAAGAAGCTATTGATAGAGATAAAATCAAACTCATACAAACCCCTCAACTTTCGCGCACAAGTATGCTAAAAAAAGCTTTAGAACAAAGCTCAAATTTCACTGATGATAGTACAGCTATACAAGCTATTGGTGGTAAAATTTGGTATGTACAAGGTGATGAGTTAGCTAAAAAAATTACCTTTAAAGAAGATTTAAAAAGCTTAAATTTACCAAAACCATCTTGGGATATTTTTAATGGAAATGGTTTTGATGTGCATGAATTTGGAGAGCAAAGAGCCTTGCTTTTAGGTGGAGTAAAAGTGCATGAAAATATGGGTTTAAAAGCTCATTCTGATGGAGATGTGCTAGCTCATGCGCTAATTGATGCGCTTTTGGGTGCAGCAGGGATTGGAGATATTGGCGAGCTTTTCCCAGATAATGATATGCAGTATAAAAACGCTGATTCTATGCTTTTATTGCAAAATGCTTATACTTTGGTGCAAAATTATGGTTTTGAGCTTGTAAATGCTGATATTACCATCATAGCCCAAACACCTAAAATGAAAGATTTTAAAGAAGCTATTGCTTTTAATATCGCTAAAACATTAAAAACCACACCAAATAAAATCAATATCAAAGCTACCACTACAGAACATCTAGGTTTTGTAGGAAGGAAAGAAGGGATTGCTGTTTTAGCAAGTGTAAATTTAAAATATTTTGATTGGATGAAATTATGAAAGTTTTAATAGTAGAAAATGAATTTTATTTAGCCCAAAGCATAGGATCAAAGCTTAATTCTATAGGTTATGATTGTGATATTATCGCAAATGTTAATGAGCTGACTCATCATGATTATGAAATCATTTTGCTTTCTACTAGTATGGCTAATTTTGAACATATTATAGAAATTTTTAAGCATAAAATCATTATTTTACTCATATCTTACATAAGTTCAGATACTGTTTTAGCTCCTTTAAAATCTGGTGCTAGTGATTACATACAAAAACCTTTCATGATAGAAGAATTAATGCGCAAGATTAAGCATTTTCAAGAATTTAAAAAAATCACCATGCTAAATAGCACCTATCAAGCATATTTAAAACATAAATTTGAAACAGCAAAACTACCAACTTTTGATTATAAAAAATTCAAATTACCTTTGATTTTAAAAACTAATAATCAAATTTTTGCTGATCATTTTGTATTTAATTATACTAACGAACACAACATCGCAAATGTTTATATAGATCTTTCACACCAGCAAAATTTAGATAAAATTTTCAAAGACAATTCTTTGTATTATTTGGTTAATTTTCAGACCCTAAAGCCTTTAGAAAAAGAAAAGGTATTAAACCTTGCTTTAAAAAAGGCTGTTATTATACATACAAGTACGAATATTGAGCATAGCAATTTTCAAATTTTAGAGCTAGGTGAAGATGAAAAAAGTTTTGAAAGTAATGGAATTTTAACCATTGATGATTATGTTAAGCATATTATCATTAGTTATCAAAATATCTTTCCTGATACGGATTTATCCAAAAAATTAGGAATTTCAAGAAAATCTTTATGGGAAAAAAGGAAAAAATATGGCATTACAAAGAAAAAATAGCATTATAATCTCAGAAGAAGAATACGAAGTTTTATGTTTCATTAAAGAAGGAATTTTTGGTTCTTTTACAAAATTGATGAACGAACAAGAAAGAGATGAATTTTTAAAAAATGAAGCAATAAACGGATATAAATTTCCCTACGCCTTAACTTTTGCTCCACACAATGAAAACAAAAAAATCATAGAAAATGCCAAAGTTAAAGACAAAATAGATTTTGTATGCAATGATCAAATAGTAGGCCACATCATCTTAGAAAGCAAATTTAAAAACGATAAAAACATTAATGATATTTTTACACCTAATACATGCTTGATTGATGATTTTGGAGAAATTTGCATTAGTGGTGATTTTGAGATTTATCACAATCGTATCAAGGCTATAAAAGAAGATTTTGAAAAAATCAAAAAAAGATTAAACCCTTCTAATATCACTGCTATTGTTTCAAGCTTTGATCCTTTTCATAGAGCGCATGAGAGAATTTTAAGATGGGCTATAGAGCAATCTGATCTAGTAATTATTTTCCTTATAGAATCTTATGAAAGTAATGGTTTAAGTCTAAAACTTAAAAAGCGTTGCTTTGATGTTTTTGCGCAAAATTATTTACCATCTTCTAGAGTTTTACTCATACCTTTACATAATATCAAAATTTTTGCCTCGCATTTAAATCCGGTGC
This sequence comes from Campylobacter sp. IFREMER_LSEM_CL2127, assembly GCF_025771745.1. Classification (NCBI taxonomy): domain Bacteria; kingdom Pseudomonadati; phylum Campylobacterota; class Epsilonproteobacteria; order Campylobacterales; family Campylobacteraceae; genus Campylobacter; species Campylobacter sp. IFREMER_LSEM_CL2127. Next base: position 91,516 of record NZ_JAKMQV010000002.1, on the reverse strand, counting down.
TTGAGTGTGCTTTGGCTAAAAGTTTTGATTGTAATAAACTTTTTGTAGGACAAAATCACGCAGGACTTGGAATGTATTTTAATCAAAACAGAGCCTTTACTGTACTTGATGATTTTGCAAAAGATTACAATATAGAAGTGACCATACTTCCTGAATTTGTATTTTGTGATGAGTGTAAAATGATAGTAAGCACCAAATCATGCCCACATGGAGCTCATCATCATATGAAATATCATGGCGATTCTTTAAAAAATTTACTCAGACTTGGTATCATTCCACCAGCAGTTTTTATAAGAAGAGAAATTTCTGCTTTGATTTTATCAGAGCTTTTTCCAAATCGTTTCCATAATAAACAAAATATCTATAGCAATCTTTTCCCTACGCATGGTATTTTAGAATATAGAGGCGATAAAGAATTTTATGAGCAACTTATAAAACTCCATCAAATGTCATATATGGTGTAATCATGCAAAAATTATTTTTAACTTTTTTTTATTCAGGTAGTGTTAATAAAGCTCCAGGAACTTTTGGCACAATAGCAGCGCTAATCCCTGCTTTTTTTATTTTAAGGTATTTGGGTATAGGAACTTTGATCTTACTTGCAATTTTGCTTTTTTTAATCTCTATAAAAATCATCGATCAATACGAAAAACAAACAGGTATACACGATGATAAGCATATTGTAATAGATGAAGTTGTAGGAGTGTTCTTAGCTTTGGCAATTTGTGGACAAAGTGTTTTTACTTTTTTGCTTTCTTTTGTTTTGTTTAGATTTTTTGATATTACAAAACCTTCTATCATAGGTAAAATTGACAAAAAAACCAAAGGCGGTTTAGGTGTAATGCTAGATGATGTTTTAGCAGGAATTTTCGCAGGATTATTTAGTGCTGTGATTTATGGAATTTTACTTAAATTTGATCTTTTATGGTTTGATATAAGTATTATGGAGATATTATAGAATTAAATACCATTACAATATCATCCAAAAAACTATCAAGCCACTGTTAAAACATAAAAAAGCAATAATAAAAATAGTTAAATTTCACCTATTATTTAAAGAATAGTTTTAATACAATATAATTTGGTATTTGAATGCAAAAGTTGCTTATTTAAACGACACCAACAAACCAAATATTAATCCAAGTATTACACCCCAAACAAGTAATTTAAAGATAATCTCTCCGATTTCATCTTTATGCTCATAAATTAAACCAATTACACCCATAACAACAATAATACCTATAATTACAGCCCAAATTTCCCAAAATTTAACCAGTAATATGATAAAAATCATAATTAATATTATACCAATCAAACCAATAAGTTGCATTTTAATCCTTAGAATTTCAAAATACTATAATATAATGTCTTTGTGTGATTTTATTAATTATTTTTTTATTATTAAAACTAATCTTAAAAAAATTAAGATTAGTCTATTTTCTATATATTCTCTTTTTCAAAGAATATTGCCTTATCTAGCACTTGAAAAAACGAATGATAAATTTCTGGATCTTCTACCAGAGTTGGAACTTGCATATTAGATCCATATTGGGCATTAGCTCTAATAGTTGATTTTTTATCTCCTTTTTCTCTTACAACCAATGTTATACGCATTGTTGCACCTTTTGATAATTTCGTTGCAGTAACTGTTCCTGTTTGCAAATCAGCTTTATCAATTACAAAACCAAGATCTTGTAATGCAGAAACGCCAGCTTTTGCAACAATTTTTTTAGGATAATCATATTCTTTTGTTTGATATGTTCTAACTTGAAGCTGCTGAGTATTTTCAATAACCATTTGTCTAGAATTCGTACCACACCCAACAAAATACAAAGCCATTATAAATAATAATATTTTTTTCATAGTTCATTTGCCTCCAAAAACACTGATTTTGATAATTTTTCATAAAATTGTTGGTAAATTTCTGGTTCTCTTATACTTCCAACTTCATTAACAGAGCCCTCTTGATTTCTTACAATTCTTTGCATTGTAAACCTTACAAAAGTCTTTTTGATTTTATTATTTGTAGAGATAACTACGCTTGCCTTAATTTCTTGCGTATGATCTGACTGTTTTGAAGCAGCCATAGCTGCACTCGGAGATAAAAGCGCCAAGACAACAATCCCAGCTTGAGTAGAAACTTCTCTAGCATCTCTTGTTTTAGATGCACTTACTATTCCAAAATCTCTATTAATTTCATCTATATTAAATCCAAGATCTTGCAATGTTGCAATACTAGATGATAAAATTTTACTTGTATCAACAGTATTAAAACTTTTAGTCTGCAATTGCCTTTCTTGTGCCGTAGATGTTTCAATCTTCATCATCTCTTTAACACTGGTTGTTGCACAACCGCTAAAAATAAGTAAAAAAATAGGTATTATAAACTTCATATTTACACCTTAAAAACTTGAAGTGTGGTATGCCACATCTCTAACTTTTTGGTTATTATCAAATTTTATAATAACAGTTAAAGTTCGTTGCGTACTAACGTTACTACCACTATTTCCAGCAACTCCAGCCAAAATAATACTTATACCGCCAGATGAATTTTGATAAGCTCTTTGGGTGCTAATCTTATCATATACCCAAACTTCTCTTCTTTGCTCATCAGTTGATATAATATTTGGAGATCCCATTATTTCTATGATTTCAGATGAGCTCATACCAATTTTTATATCTTTTTGAGCTTTTGCTACTGTTATTTTTTCATCTACTTGCGGATTATATAAAGTTTTATTACATGCAGTGAATGATAAAGCAATAACGAAAAGAAATGAAACTTTACGCATTAAATCTCCTTTAATTTATCCTATAGGATATATTTAAAAGAATTATATCTTTGTAAAGTTTAATTTCATATTAATCCTATAGGATAAAAAATGGAAGAGGACTTTAGCAATTCTAGCGAAGAAGAAATTTTAAATTTTTATAAAAAAGTATCATCAAATATAAGAAATTTTAGAGAGAAAAAAGGAATTTCTCAGCTTGAACTAGCCTTAGATATAGGTATAAAATCCGTTGCGTTTTATTCAAATTGTGAGTGTAATCGATATGGTAAACATTTTAATTTGGAACACCTATATAAAATTTCTAAAAGTTTAGAAATTCCACTAAAAGATTTATTAGAATAAACACTACAACGCCAAAGGGATGTAACCCTTTAGCTTTTTTATTTAATAAATCCGCTTGCAAGAACTAAATCTTTATCGTAAAATACCGCCATTTGTCCGCTAGCAAGTCCATAAACAGGCTCTTGTAAGATGATTTTTGCACTTTTATCTTCATTAATCAAAACTTTACATGGGGTCGATCTTGATCTATAGCGTATTTTTACTTCACAATCTAGCTCTTTAGCATCGATAAATAAATTAATATTATCAAGGTTAAATTCACTTATCTTAAGCTCTTCTTTTTTACCTACTATGATTTCATTTTTCTTAGGATCAATTTTTAATACAAAATGTGGCTCATGAGCCCCGCGTACCTCAAAACCTCTTCTTTTACCTATGGTATAGTGCATATAACCTTCGTGTTTTCCTACTTCTTTTCCACTACTATCTCTTACAATACCTGGAATTTTAGTATCCATAAACTGATCTAAAACTTGCACATAAGTATCTTCCACGAAACAAATCTCAGAACTTTCCTTTTGTGTTGCAAAAGATTTTAAAACATCGATTGTAGAAGCAAATTTTTTCACATCTTCTTTTTTCATCTCTCCAAGAGGGAAAATCAAATACTCCAAAGCCTCTTTATCTGCATTTGCTAGAAAATAGCTTTGATCCTTACTCTCATCAACCGCAGTTTTAATCAAACCATTTTCTATCCTTGCATAATGACCTGTGGCTAATTTTTCACAACCTAAACTCTTAGCAAATTCTAAAAGCTTGCCAAGCTTGATAAAACGATTACACAATGCACAAGGATTTGGCGTCTTTCCTTCTTTGTAGGTATTAACAAAAGGCATATAAACTTGATTTTTAAAATCTTCTTGTAAGTCTAAAATATGATATTTGATGTCTAAAAATTTAGCAACTTTTTCAACTTTTTGTATATTTTCTTCATGATAATTAGCTTTTCCATGAAGCTTCATATAACAACCTATAATCTCATGTCCTGCTTGTTTTAACTTATAAGCAGTTACAGTACTATCTACACCCCCACTCATTGCAACAAGAATTTTCATCTTTTTCCTTTATCATTCTTATAATTTCATCCAAATCATCACTTATACTATACTTCAACTCATCATTTTTAGATATAGTTCCAAGTCCTAGTAAAGAAGTTTTGATAAATTCATCAAGAGGTTGCCAAAATTTTTGCCCAACTAAAATAATAGGAACATCTTTTTTAAAACTAAGTTGTTTAAGAGTAAGAATTTCAAAAAATTCATCTAATGTTCCAAAGCCGCCTGGGAAAATCACAAAAGCTAGACTCTTTTGAATAAGAGCCATTTTGCGAATGGCTAAGCTCTTAAAAGTGATATTATACTCTAAAAAGTCATTTGCTTTTTGCTCAAATGGTAAATGTATATTAAATCCAAAAGATTTTAAGTGTGAAGTTTGACTTTGCATAGCCCCATAATTTGCAGCTTGCATAATACCACCGCCACCACCACTGATGATACTATAACCAAGATCTGCTAACTTTTGAGCTAATTTTGAAGCCAAAATACAATACTCATTATCTTCTTTTAAGCGCGCAGAACCAAAAAAAGTTATGCCTTTTTGAATTTTTTCTAATTCTTTAAGATGAGCAACGTCCTCAATAATACATTCTTTCATCTTAGTTGTTCTAATCTTTCTTTTTTAGAGCCTATCTCAGTAATTTGCACTCCAAAGTTTCCATCTACGATAACTACTTCCCCATAAGCGATTTTTTTATCACCTATTAAAATTTCTAAAGGATCATTTGCTAATTGATCAAGCTCGATAACCGAACCTATATCCATGGTTAAAACATCTTTTAAAAGCATTTTTTTACTACCTATACGCACTCTTATAGGTAAGCGTACATCCATAATCAAACCGATATTTCTTAGCTCTTCTACATTAGCCAAGGCTTTATGATCTTGTGTATGATCTTCATTTGTTGCTACAATTTCTTCTAAGTCAGTTTTAGTTAAAATCTTATAAATTTTTTCATCAAAAACCAAAGAAATTTTTTCTTCTAAATCAGCTATTTTTACATTGTATAAATATAGTTTATGAAAACCACCAAGTTCTAAACTATCTGCAACAAATTCACAATTTTCTAGACTAAACTCCATTTTTGGAATTTCTTTTTGCGCGCCTAAGGTTGTAGAAAACGCTGAGATGATATTTTGTATAGCTTCTTTAGCAGCGTCCATTTCATCTTCATTAAGCTCACTGTTTTTGGAGATTTCTTCTTCTCCCATCATCCACTCACCAATTGCACTCATTAAAACTGCACTGGCTAGGATTTTGATTTTCATTTCATTATTAACGCTAAAAGTAGCGCTAACTAATGGTGGAGTCATAGAATCTTGAGAATTTACATCATACTCATAATATTCGCTAAATTCAGCACTTTTTCCTGTTAAACCTTCTATTGTACTTACACATTCATTGACGAATATGCCTAAAAAATCATTGATCATCGTCTTCCTCTTCTAGTTCTTCATTATCATCATACGAATTTGCTTTTGCTCTTCTTTCATCTTCATATTTTTCAAGCATTTCTTTAATCTCATCTTTATCAGTTTTGATAAGTTCTAAGATTTTAATTGACTTTCTAAATCTATGAAGTCCCACTTGAGCTAAAAATACTTCTTTTTTATCAATAGCTACTATAGCTTTATCATCTGCGCTTCTATCAAGCTTTAAAATATCTCCTTGTTTTAAATCTAAAAATTCATTTACATTGATAAAAGTTTTACCAAGCATAGCTTCATAAATTACCTCAGCACGACCGATCAAGGTTTTAAGTTCTTTATTTCTTGATTTTTTAGCCGAAGTTTCACCCATCATAATATCACGATTTGCCAAACGACTCAAAATACTTTCCAAATGCACAACCGGATAGCAAATATTTACCATACCACTTGAATTTCCGATGATAATCTCCATTACCACCATGATAACAATTTCATTTTGAGAAACTATTTGCACAACATTTGGACTTGATTCTTTTGCTTCAACACTTGGATAAATTTCAGTGACATTCATCCAACTTTCTTTAAGTCTTTGCATAATAATACGCAAAATAGAATCAAGCAAATTAAGCTCGATTTCTGTAAGCTCTCTTAAGGTATCAAAACTCTCTCCTTGACCACCTAAAAGTCTATCTATCATAGGAAAAGCAATACTTGGATTAATCTCTAAAACGCAGTTTCCATCTAAAGGTTTAATTGAAAAAACGTTAAAGCTTGTTGGCGAAGGCAAAGACATCAAAAACTCACCATAAGTCATTTGATCCACCGAGTGAAGTTTAATCTCAACTATACTTCTCATCATAGATGAAATTTGCGAAGCAAGATTTCTTGCTAATTTATCATGAATCCCTTTAATAGAACGAAGTTGTTCTTTAGAAACCCTGTTTGGACGCTTAAAATCATATACTACTATATCTCTTTTATCTTCTAGCTCTTCTAATTTCGAAGAAGCTGCACTTTCATCACTATCATCATCAACAACTTCTAAAAGAGCATCAATTTCTTCTTGGGAAAGTATCTCAGCCATTAAACTAGCCTTTCTCGAATCTTCTTAAGCAAACGCTTATGAATTTGTGAAATTCTTGACTCGCTAATCTCTAAAATCTCTGCAATTTCTTTTAAATTTAATTCTTCATAATAATAAAGCTGTATTACAAGCTTTTCTCTTTCTTTAAATTCTTCTAAAACTGCATTGATTTTTTCTATTAATTCTTCTTTTTCTATTTGCTCTATGATATTGCTATCATTAAAGCAATTTAGCTGTTCATCCAAAGGCATAACAAGCGATATAGCATGAGCCGCTCTTGCTTCTTTTACCTTTTCTACTTCTAAATTTAGTCTTTGTGCTAAATACTCATCATCAGGCTCTTTTTCATTTTCTTGATAAAACTCATCTATGATAGCATCAATATCTTTGATGATTTTTCTATTGCTTCTACTCATTACATCAAGGCTTCTTAGATAATCAAGCATAGCTCCATTAACTCTTTTTCTTGCAAAACCCCAAAAATTATCATTTTGTTCTCTATCATAACGGCGTGAGAGTTTGATCATTTCCTCTACACCAATACTAATTAAATCATTTACATCAATACTTGCAGGCAAACGCTCTTTAAGCCTAAAAGCCATAGCTCTTAATGCTGGCATATAAGAGATGACTAAGTCATCTTGTTCTTTTTTCAGCGTAGAAGCATAGGCATTATGCGGCTGCATGTTTTACTTTTCTTTTTGAAGAGCTTTCAAGTTTTTTAAGGTCTTCACGCTCTTCTTGAAGTTTTTCAAGCAAGTAATCCATTTTCTTTTCTCTTGCGGCTAATTCTGCTATAAAACTATTATTTTCATTTTCATATTTTTCTTTATTAAAGCTTCTACCGCTAATTTTATTAACATCTACAAAAATCATAATTACTATATGGATTAACACATAAAATACAAAAGTAATCAAACAAGTATATACAACTATCTCTACTGCATCTTCTATATTAACTATGGTAAACATTAATCCTATAAAAAAGCCACAAACAGTAAAAAAAGCAACAAAATTCTCTGGTCTCATCTTTTTCCCTCAATCTAAAAACGATCCAAAAGCTTTTTGAAAAAACTCATAATGCTTTTATCTCCCACATTATTAAGCACTTTTTGTTCCAACCTATACAAAAGCTTAGAAGCTATGGCTTTGAGCTCATCACTTGCATTAGTGTCATCATCACTAAATAAAGTTCTTTTTTTAATACTAGAACTAATATCTTTACTTTGACCTAAAAATCCTAAAAATTCTAAATTTAAATTATGCTTAATGTTAATATCTGCTACTTTTTTAATATTATCAAAAATTCTCAAAGCTTCATTTTCATTCCTAACTACATTAAATACCATTAACAAATTCTCTTTAGTCTTTGAAGTGGTTTTTATAGTAGCATAAGCATCGGTAATCGCAGCAGGATCAGGCACAGTGATGACAATAACCTCATCAGACATCTCTAAGAAATTTCCTATATTACCACCTATGCCTGCTCCTGTATCAATGATTAAAAAGTCTAAATCATCTAAAATACTTGTTTGATTTAAAAATCTCTCATAAATGTTTTTATCATTATATTTTAAAATTTCATCGCCACTTTCACCTGGGATAAGCCATAAATTTGGCTTTACTTCTATTAAAATATCTTCTAGTGAGCATTCACCCTTTAAAACATGTAAAAGGTTTTTTTCCACACGCACATTTAAAATCACATCTAAATTTGCAAGCCCAATATCTGCATCAAAAAGCCCTACTTTATAACCATTTTTAGCTAGGATGTTGCCCAAATTTGCGCTAAAAGTACTTTTTCCAACCCCACCTTTACCGCTAGTAACTGCGATAAAATGAGTATGTTTTACATTTGAGTTTTCATTTTTTACTAGATCTTTTAATTTTTCTGCTTGATTACTCATTTTCATCCCTTCTAAAACCTTCTAACACACAACGCACTAAAAAGTCACTATTAGCCACTTCTATATCATCAGGCACTTCTTGACCTATGGAAAAAAAGCTCATCGGAGTGCTAGTTTCATAAAGTAAAGAAAATACATTTCCAAATACTTTTGTTTCATCAAATTTGGTAATGATTAAGGTGTCTATATTTAAAAATGAAAAATTATTATAAGTTTCTAATAAATCTTCATATTTTGTATTTGCTGAAAGCACTAAATTCACATCAATTTGTGCATTAGAATGCGATAAAAATTCTTTTGTTTTTTCAAGTTTTGCCTTGTCATATTGTGAATTTCCGGTTGTATCTACTAAAATAACCTCACAAGTATTTAAACTTCTAATCGCATCATCTAAGTCATTTGGCTCTATACTATCAATAATAGGAAGCTTCATCATCTTAGCATATTGGAAAAGTTGCTCTACTGCGCCTATTCTATACGTATCAAGAGTTATAATACCGGTTTTATAGCGTCTATCTCCATAAGCATAGCGAAAAGCAAGTTTAGCTAAAGTAGTAGTTTTACCCACTCCTGTTGGACCTACTAACATCATGATTTTTTGCTTTTTAATTTCACTTTCTAAACGACATGGAAGCATATTGCGCAAAAGTGAGTAAAAATACCTTTGCACTGCTTCTTGATTTGCTTTCATAGTGCTTGGCATATTTTCAATAGTCGCTTTCATAATCGCTTCTAAATGCGCTTCTTGCATGCCACTTGCCTTAGCTTGCTTATAAATACTTGCAAACTCAGGTGGTATAGCTAATTCTTTGCGTAAATCTGCCTTATCATCCCACATCATATCCACAAGCAAATTCATTTTATCATTAAGCTTATTCATTTGCTTTTCAAAGGCTTCAATTTTTTTATCATAATTTGGATTTGGCATAGAAAAATCTTGATAGTTTGAAACCTTGCTAATTTCTGAACTAACCTGAGAAAGTTTATTTTTTAAATTTAAAAAATTATCATCTCTTTTGCTTGTATTTAAATAAGGATTAATAGGTTTTTGCTTAGCTTTTGAAGAAAAATCAAGCACTACATCTTCTTCTTTTTTTTCATCTTCAAATTTTGGTGCTTGAATTTTAGCCTCAGGAAAACTTGCTGTGTTTGGTTTTTTCTTTGGTGGCATAGGTAAATTATTTTGTTTTAAATGCTCTTCATAATCAGCTTCTTCAATCGCTACTATAACCTCGTATAAAGGTTTTTGATTGATAGTTTTTGGACGAATTTGCTTATTAGTTACTATCAAAGCCTTATCGCCATAATCTTGCTTAACCTTAGGTATAATCTCATCTGTGCTTTCAACTGTAAAAGTATGAATCAATTGTCCCATATTTTTCCTTATCTTAACAAGCCCAAAGGCAAAGTTACACTAATTCTATCATTTACCCCCACATGAGGCACTGTGCAATACTCATCTTTACGCGCTTTTTTTGAAAAATACAACAAATCCAAATCAAGCGTTCTAGGAGCATTTTTAAAAGTTCTTTTTCTTTTGAATTTAAACTCATAAAAAAACAAAACTTTTAAAAGTGCTCTTGCATGCAAACTTGTACTTACAACCATCACTGCATTAGTAAAGTCTTTTTGTTCTTCAAAGCCAAAAGCTTTATTAATCAAAAATGGCGATGTTTGCAATACTTGCAAACGTTTATCTTGCATTAAAAGCCTAAATAAACTCCGAAAGCGTTTTTTTTCATCTTCTATATTGCTTCCAAGTCCTATAATGGCTATGTATTTTCCTTTTTTAACTGCCTTTGAATAAAAAGGAAAAAAACGAATTTTTTCTAACCTTCTAGCTCCTTTAATCAGCAAATTATAACACCACTGCCTTTTCTTTATCAAGATAGACCATGTCTTCTATTCTAATACCAAGTTTATCTTTGATATAAATTCCAGGTTCAATAGTAAATACCATACCTTCTTTTAGTTCATAATCACTTCTTGGACTAATGTTTGGTAACTCATGTATATCAAGCCCCACTCCATGCCCTAAGCTGTGAATAAATTCTTTTTCAAAACCTGCATTTTTAATCACTTCTCTTGCGATAAAATCAAGCTCACTTGATCTCATACCAACGCGTGCTTTTTCTATAGCTTGAAGCTGAGCTTGCTTGACCACTTCATAAATTTGCATAATTTCTTTATCTTTAAAATTTGGCTTATTTTTATCAAAAACTATGCCACTCTCATCAAAACAAGCCGTTCTTGTACGATCAGAACAATACCTTTGATAAACTACACCCGCATCAACTAATAACAAATCTCCATATTCTAAACATTTATCACTAGGTAAAGCATGTGCTTTAGCCGCATTTTCATTAATAGCCACAATAGGTGAAAAAGAAAGTCCTAAAGCACCTTTTTTTTGAAAAATTTCACATGCTTTAAAATGTAATTCTTTTTCGCTTTTTCCATGGCCTTCTTGGCTGATAAATTTAGCAAATTCTTCAAAGCATTCTTTACCAAAATTTACAGCCTTTTGCAAAAGCTGTAATTCTTTAGCATTTTTTATAATGCGTTTATTTTTACTCAAATCTAATTTTTCTTCAAAAACGATATTTGCACTTTTACTAAGTTCTTTAAATTCAAAATAGCTAAAGTCTTTTGAGTCAAAACACACCTTATCAATTCCTGCTTTTTCTAAAAGCTCTCTAGCACTAGCAAAAAGATCTTGTGCTAAAACTACCTTAGCATTTTTTATCATTTCGCTAGCTTCAAAGCTATATCTTGCATCAGTGATGAAAAAAGCCTGATCTTCAAGTTTTAAAAACAAAGCATTATCGCAAGAATAGCCACACTCATAAAAAAGTGCATTTTCGTTTTTTAAGATAAAATTCATTGATTTGCTTGTTGTGCTTTTGCTTGAGCTGCTTTATATGCATTGATTTGATCAAAAATTTGGAAAAGTCCCATTAAAGCCATATGATAACCAAAAGGACCAAAACCTACCACACTACCTGCACAAACTGGCGCTATCATGCTTTTTTGTCTGAATTCTTCTCTTCTATAAGTATTGCTAATATGCACTTCAATCACAGGCATATTAATCGCTGCAATCGCATCGCGGATTGCTATAGAAGTGTGTGCATAAGCAGCTGCATTAATAATCACTCCATCTACACTGCCTAAGCATTCTTGAATTTTATCAACTAACTCACCTTCAAAATTACTTTGAAAAAACTCAATCTCTACATTAGCTTGTTTTGCGGCTTGTTTCATTTGCTCATGGATATCTTCCATTTTCATATTGCCATAAATATGAGTTTCTCTCACACCAAGCATATTGATGTTTGGTCCTTGTATTACCATAACTTTCATAATCTAACCTTTATTTAGTAAAATTTACTATATTATAGCATTTTAAAGCTAAATTTTAGCTACAATTTCCCTTTTTAAAGGAGGTAAAATGTTTATAATAGCACCTAAAATCATCTTAACTTGCGATGATAATTTTAATATTTTAGAAAACAAAGCAGTTCTTTTTGATGATAATATTTTAGAAATTGATAGCTTAGAAAATTTACAAAAATCCTACCCACAAGCTAAGCTTATACCAACTCCAAAAGATACCTTACTTTTACCTGCTTTTATCAATCCACATACGCATTTAGAATTTAGTGCAAATAATGGAAATTTAGTCTTTGGAGACTTTTTAAAATGGCTTGATAGCGTTTTTAATAACCGCGAGCAATTAAACAAAAAAGCCAAAGAAAAATTAATCTCACAAAATATCCATAAAATGCTAAAAAGTGGCACTGCTACCATAGGAGAAATTTCAAGCTTTGGGAGTGATTTAAGCCCTTGCGTCAATTCACAAACTAGAGTGGTATTTTTTAATGAAATTTTAGGTTCAAATGCAAATTTTATCCAAGCTAAAAAAGAGGAATTTCTAATTCGCTATAAAAAAAGCATGCGTTTTAAAAGTTCTAAATTTATCCCTGCTATTTCAGTGCATGCGCCCTACTCAACCCATCCAGAACTTGCCAAATTTGCTATAAAACTTGCTAGAGAAAATGATCATTTGCTAAGCACACATTTTCTTGAAAGCAATCATGAAAACAACTGGCTAAGGTTTAAAAAAGGTGGTTTTAAAAAAAGCTTGGCTAAATTTAGCAAAAATCCTATGCCATTTTACACTCCACAAAAATTTTTAGAACTTTTTAAAGACCAAAGGACTTTATTTACTCATTGTGTGTATTTTAAAGAATGGGATTTGTTAGATAAAAATTTACACTCGATCACGCATTGTGCTTTTTCAAACAGACTTTTGAGTAAAAAAACTTTTAAATTAAAATCTGCTTTAAAAAATGGTATTAATATCCATCTAGGAACTGATGGTTTGAGTTCAAATGCTTCTTTAAGTATGCTTGATGAAATGAAAGCAAATTTACTTATACATGATGATTTAGAGTTAGAAAATTTTGCTAAAATATTGCTTTTAATGGCAACAAATAAAGCCGCAAAAGCTTTAAATTTAAACCTAGGCCAAATTCAAAAAGGCAAGATAGCTGATTTTAGTCTTTTTGCTTTACCAAATAGTGTAAATTTAAAACAACTTCCTTTGCAGTTTATCTTACAAAGCAAAGAAGTGTTAAAACTTTTTATAGAAGGAAAAGAATGCAAATTATAAAATCATTTTTTAAAGGAATTGGAAAAATCATTTCTTATATCAACACTTATTTTAAAACCTTTGTGTTTTTGTTTATCGTGTTTTTAATCCTTGCTCCAAGCGGGGATAATGCCAAACTTTCTAATGCAAACTTAGCACAAATTAATCTTAAAGGTGAAATTAGCGATGCGAGTAATCTTTTAGAACAAATTTACAAAGTCAAAGATGATAAAGCTATAAAAGGAATTTTGCTTTTTGTAGATAGCCCTGGTGGAGCTTTTGCACCAAGTATGGAAATAGCTTTAGCTATACAAGATCTTAAAGCTAAAAAGCCTGTGGTAGTGTATGCAGGTGGAACTATAGCAAGCGGAAGCTACTTAAGTGCGGTGGGAGCTGATATGATCATCGCTAATCCTGCTAGCTTTGTAGGATCTATTGGGGTAATCATGCAAGGCTTTGAAGTAAGCAATCTTGCACAAAAACTTGGTATAAATGAGCAAACTATCAAAGCAGGAAGCTATAAAGAAGCGGGAACTTTCATGCGCAAATGGAGCGAAGATGAAAAAGACTTTTTGCAAAATTTAGCCAATCAAAGCTATGAGCTTTTCACACAATTTGTCGCTAAAAATCGCAAGCTAGATTTAAATCAAACAAGCTCATGGGCTGATGCGAAAGTATTTTTAGCTAATGAGGCTTTAAAATTAAAACTCATTGATAAAATAGGCAATTACGAGCAAGCCAAAAAAGAAGTAGAAAAACTAGCCAAAGTACAAAACCCTATCTGGCAAAAAGAAGATGCCATAGATAAGTTTTTAAAACGATTAGAAGAGCAAAGCGCTAGCTTTTTTGCTAACACTTTAGTGCAATTTTTCACACAAATAAGCTCACAAAAAATCTACTAAGATTTAATAATCTCATAAAATCCATAAGTATCATTTTCTAAAAAGCCTTTATATAAAGGCTTTAGTTTTAAATCTAACTTAACATTTTCAAGGGTGTTTAAAATTGAGTTTGAAAAAATTAAAAGCATATCTAGCTCATCTTTAAAGGCTTTTAAAAAATTCTCCCCACCCTCATACATGATAAATTTAGCCTCACTAGGAATGTTTGTAAAAATTTCTCTTTTAGGTACGCTAAATAAAGGAATGTTTGGATCAAAACTTTCTAAATTTTGACGGCTTAGTATGCATAAATTTGGTGCTTTAGCCTGAACTAACCTTGCATCTAAAATAGGCCTATCATGCCTTATAGTTTCTCCACCTACTACAAGTAAATCAAGCTTTGAGCGTAATGCATGAGCATAGGTTCTACTTGCTTTAGAACTTACGATTTTACCATAAGCAGAGCCGTTTAAAGAAAGGGCTAGTTTAAAAAATTTAAAGCTTGATTTTTGCCATTTTAAAAAAGGCTTTAAAAGCTCTTTAGCTCTTTGCTCGCAAATTCCCATGTGAACTTTTATGCCTTGATCTTTTAAAAACTCTGCTCCACCGCTTGCGAGCTTGTGCTCATCTTTAGTAGCAATAAAAACTTCACTAAAACCAAGCGTGCTAAAAAGTTTCGCACAAGGTGGGGTTTTACCCTGATGATTACAAGGTTCTAAACTCACATAAGCACTAGCACCTTTTAACAACCCCTGATGATTTTGACAAATAAACTCATGCAAATCGTTTGCATTTTGTGGTAAATCTAAATTTGGATTAAGTGCTTTTAAGGCTTTACTCACTGCTTCAAGTTCTGCATGAGCCTTGCCTGCTTCTTTGTGTGCTTCTATGCTTAAAATTTTGCCATTTTTGTCTAAGATCACACAGCCTACGGCTGGATTGGGGTAGGTTAAAAGCTGATATTTCCAAGCTTCATCTATGGCTAAATTCATATAAAATTCGTGATTCATGTTACTTCCTAAAAAGGTAAAGGTGCGAAAAACACCTTAAGCTTTACATGTTCATCGCAAGCTTTTAAAAAACCTTGTGCTAAAAACTTAATATCTTTAGTTTTTAATTTCTCTCTTAAGTCAAAAGTTCTCTCACATAGAGGATAAATAAGATAAATTTCCTTTATCTCGTATTTGTTTGCATAAGCAAACATTTGGTATAAATCGCTTTGCGATATACCATGTTTTTTCTCATCTTCACTATCATCTGGAATTTTCCATTTGGTATCTAAGATCATTTTATTTTCTATATATAAATCAGGCTTTAACATAAAACACTTTTCATCATTTTTTGAGATTAGATACTTTCCACTGCTTTGGGTTTTTATATTTTCACTAGGATTAGCAAGTTTAAACATATAAGCTACATAGTTTTCAAAAAGTTTTTCCATAGGAAAAAGCAAAGCAAAGGCTTCTTTTTTACCTTTATATGGAGCAAAGCTTTGATTTTGTAGAAATACCTTACACCAAGAAAGTATATTTTCATAATAATCAAAATGTCTTGAAATTTTAAAACTAAAATCTTTTTCATAATTTTTAGAAAATTCTACCTCATCAAGCATTTGCATAGCTTTGATGATTTTAAATTTATTCGAGCTTGTTTTGGATTTTAAAAAATTTAACGTTGATTTTATCAAACGATTTGGAGCTATGTCTAAAACAAACTCATCGCTACTTGTAAAAAATCTTTCTTTGTGTATTAAATTTGATTTTATATGCTCATTAAAAAGTAATTTTCCTTTTAAAAAAGTTCTATTTTCTTCACTACTTACATAAGATCTCATCAAACCTTTTTTATACACACTATCAAATTCATCTAAAAACATCGTGATAAATACTTCAAACAAAGGCATTTTAGCAATTTGTAAAGATGAAATTTGAGACTTTTTAAAGGGAGAATTTTTTAAGGTTTTTAGCATATTGATTAAAAGAATACTAGGATCATTTTTAAGATCTTCTTTGCTAAAATCATCATTTTTAAAGATATTATCTAGTTTATAACATTTTTTTAATTTTTCTTTATCGTATTTTGAATTAGTATCTTCTTTTGATTTTTCTTTACATTCACTTGATAGTTTATCTTCTGCCATGCATTTTGGCAAGATTTCTAAAACACCACTTTTAGTCTGTATAATGCCGACATAATTTTTAGCTTTTAAGGTGTTTTTACTTTTAAAGCCTAGAAGACTTTCATTGTTTTTTGCGAAGTCTTCTAGCTCTTTATAAAATATTTCAGCTTTTTCTTTGAAAATTTCTTTTAAATCTTCTTTAGAAAAAGCTTGGTGTTCAATGATAGAAAAGGTGTTAATTGTTTTCATTATTCATATATTTTTTTAAAAGTAGCTTCATCCCATTTTTGACTATCACTAAACTTATAAATAACCTTATCACTTTCTATAAAATCTGTCATATTTTTCAAATAATCACTATTTATATCTTGTTTTTCTAACATACCATTTTTGTTTAAAACCGCGTCAATCAAAGCATAATCATTATAAAAATACTCTTGCAATAGTGGGATGATTTTATTTTGAAAAACATTTTTTAATTTCTCTAAACTATCAACGCCTATAAAAAATGCGTGTCCTATAGTCTTTTCTCTATCTAGTAAGTATTCTATACGCGTATTGATAAATTCTAGTAATTTTTGCAAATTTACACCTTTGCAATTATCAGACAAAACATTAAGTTTAGGCATCATCTCGACAAATTCAAAACGTCTTCTTAATGCTGTATCAAGTGAAGTTATACTTCTATCAGCTGTATTCATAGTGCCTATGATATAAACATTTTTAGGTACTCCAAATTCATCTTTACTATAAGGCAAAGTTACTTTTAACTCTTCTTCAGCACCTATTCTTTTGCTAGGTTCTATTAAGGTTATAAGCTCACCAAAAATCTTACTTACATTACCACGATTAATCTCGTCTATGATGATTATAAAATTCTTTTTTGTATTATCTTCTACAATCTTTAAATCATTAAGATTGCTTGACTTTATCTTTTCTAATAAATCATTAGGATTAATTCTATATAACTCATAAACAGTTTTTTGTACTAAAATTTTATCACTATTTAAATCAAGAATATTTATTTCATTATCTTTGGAAATCCATTTAACTTCTCTATAAGTTTGATATTCTTCATCTTCACTATATTCAACATCGCTTGTAATAACTCCAATACCTTTTATAGTTGTTGAAGTATTAAAAACACATACTAAATCCCCTATTTGCATGTATTCTACAAAACTTATTATGCTATTTTTATCATTTGAACCTAAATTTAAAAAGCGCTCATCTTTATTTTTTGGAATATCACTCCAACCTATACAAATTTTATTTTTTTCAAAACACTCACTTCTTAATGAAGCATTAGCCCCTAAAGAAATTTTCCAAACTTTTGAATTTCTATCTATATATATATCTTCATTAGTTGCTATTTTTATTTCTTTATCTAAAGCTTTATTGCAAATTTTCTTAAAAATACCTGGTTTTACTTTATATTTTAGTTCTTTTTTATCAAATTCAGGTTTGATACCTTCTACAAATTCTTCATATCCGTAGCTTTGATGAAAGGTAGTAAAAACTATTTGTCCATTTTTTACATACTCATCGAATAATTTTTTTCTATTTATCCTATCATCTTTGCTTGGAATTTGTATTTTTTCTTCTTTTGATATAATTTCTAAGGCCTTATCTATAGTATGATAAGTTTTTCCTGTCCCTGGAGGCCCATAAAGAATTTGATTTAAAGGTAGATTTTGATTTTCATTTGGTAATTTTTCATTTTCAAAATATTGTTCTTTGTAAAATTTTTCATTTTCACTTTGCTTAATTGCACTAAGATTTGAGCTACTTAATATATCTTCAAATAATGGTTTAGCATATAAATCATCTTCATTTTTACTTAAAACACTATATTCTAAAAACCTATTTAAAGAATATAGCTCAACAGCATCAGCACTCGTTATAACTTCTATCTTTTGATTTTTTATTTCTACTTTAAATTCTTTCTCGCCGCCTCTTGTTTTCAAATACTTAACCATATCTTTTGAAACATAATTTTTATAAGCATTGACATATTTTACAAATTCCAAATAATGAGAATTAATGCAAGCATGCGGACAACCTTTTCCGCTCTTAAAATTATATTCTTGCAATAATCCATCTTTCAGTTCAAATGACAAATTTGTTAAAACTTCCATAGAGTTTATTTGAAATGTATCAAAATCATCTCTATTAACAATATTTAATCTTTTGCATTCTTTAATTGCATATTTTGCTGTATTGATATATTGATTAACAGTCTTTAATCTTTTTTCCAAAAATATTCTAAAAATTTTTTCGTTTGAGTTTTCTATTTGTGCTTGTATTTTATTTTCATTTGAAAAGTGAAATTCAACAACATTCATACTATTTCCTTTTAATCCACAACCGCAAATAACTTGCAATTTTTATAATATCTATAAAATCTTTCCCCGTTTTTGTTCATAGTTCTTAAATAGGTAAAAATAGGTGAAGTCCATTTATAGCCTTGACTTTTTGTATGAAATTCATCTATTAATTTATCATCTTGATAAACATACACACTCATGCCACCATTTTTTACAACTGCTTCTTTAAATTCATCTTCATCTTTTGGAAAATGATAATACACATTACCATTTTTATCTGCTTTACTGATTTTATAATCATATTTATTTTCAAGCATTATACGCCTTTTTTATTCTTATGTTTAAATTCAATTATACAAAAGATGAGTAAAAATTTAGATTTCTAAATTTTTACCATTGTATGAAGGTTTTAGCTTTTCTTATGTCGCTAAAATTTATAGTAGTTTTTTCTTGAGTTTCCAAATTTTCTAAAGTGATATTTTCATCATCTACGGCGATGATTTTTGCTTCGATTTTTTCTTTTTCACTAGTTGTGATTTTTACAAGTTCGTTAATGCTTTTTGCAAAATGCTCGATTTTGCTAAGTTTTCTCTCAAGCCCACAGCTTGATACTTCTAAAAAATACTCCCCACTCACAGGTGGTTCTACATCAAAAATAGGCGATAAAATCTCACTAAGCCTAGCACAATCATCAAGATTTACTCCACCTTCTTTTTGCACATAAATTCTATAAATCTTTCTACCATTTTCACTTGTTAGCTCATCATCATAAAAGCTAAGCCCTGCTTCTTTACAAAGTGCTTCAAGATTCATTTTGTTCCTTTTTGATTTTCTCAAATAAAGCATCCATATGGTTTTGATACTCTAATCTATCATCAAATTTAAAGTGAAAATTCGGACATCTATACCACCCTTGCTCACTCATGCAGTAATTTTGCAAAGCACGGGCGGCTTTTTTAAGTTGGTTGAGTATGATTTCTTGCTCTTGGGTATTAAAAAACATTTTATCTAAATACACAAAAGCATCATATCTGCCTTTTTTACACTCTACATCCACTACGCACAAATTTTTTAAAGCTTCGTTGTCTAAATTTGCTAAAGCTTCTGGTATAAGCTCTTTTAAAATGCTTTCTGTACGTAGCTTTTTGATCTCAGCTGGGTTCATAGGCTTACTTGTTCCTCAACTTCTTTGTAACTTTCTATATAATCCCCCACTCTCATATCATTACAACCTTCTATGCCTACACCACATTCATAGCCTTTTGCAACTTCTCTTACATCATCTTTAAAGCGTTTGAGCGAGCTTACATTACCTTCAAATACCACAACCCCATCTCTAATGAGCCTGATTTTCGCACCACGATTGATCGTGCCTTCTGTCACCATACAACCTGCGATTTGTCCTAGTTTTGGTACATTGATCACTTGGCGAATTTCAGCTTGACCAAGTTGTTCTTCAGAGATGATAGGACTCATCATACCACCTAGCAAGGCTTTTACATCATCAAGCAAATTGTAAATAACATTATAAGTTTTTATCTCTACGCCTTTATCTTTAGCACGTTCTTTAATCTCACCAGTTGGACGTATATTAAAACCTAAAACGATAGAGTTTTCACTAGCACTTGCAAGCTCTATATCGCTTTGAGTAATCCCACCTACTCCACTATGGATGATATTAACCTTAATCTCATCGTTTTTGAGTTTTTCTAAACTCGCCTTAATCGCTTCAAGTGAACCTTGTACATCTGCTTTTAAGATCACAGGAAGGGCTTTTAAATTGCCTTCTTTGATTTTTGCACCAAGCTCATCTATGCTTACTTTAGTGGATTTGCTTAGTTCTTTTTGGCGGTTGTATTCATGGCGTTTATTAGCATATTCTCTTGCTTGTTTATCGCTATCTACAGCTATTAGAGTTTCTCCTGCATCAGCTACTTCACTAAGACCTATGATTACCCCGCACTCACCTGGGCCTATTTCTTTTAAAGCTTTGCCTTGATCATCACTCATAGCACGCACTTTACCATAAGCTTCCCCTGCTACGACTGTATTTCCCACTCTTAAAGTACCATTTTGTACGATGATAGTAGCCACAGGACCTCTACCTTTTTGCACTGAAGATTCTATAATACTTGCTTTAGCATGAGCTTTTGGGTTTGCTTTAAGCTCTAAAATATCAGCTTGTAATAATACAATTTCAAGTAAATCCTCTATACCATCACCCTTTTTAGCTGAAACTGGTACAAACTCATGACTTCCACCCCATTCTACTGGCATGATGTCCATTTCTGCTAGCTGGGTTTTTACCATGTCAGGATTTGCGTTTTCTTTATCCATTTTATTAATAGCAATGATGATAGGTACATTAGCTGCTTTTGCATGATTAATCGCTTCTTTAGTTTGTGGTTTTACCCCATCATCTGCAGCTACTACGATAATAACAATATCCGTTATACTAGCTCCCCTTGCACGCATAGCAGTAAATGCCTCATGGCCTGGAGTATCGATAAAAGTGATTTTTCTACCATTTTTTTCCACCATGTAAGCACCAACATGCTGAGTGATCCCACCTGCTTCACCACTTGCAATGCGTGATTTTCTTATATAATCAAGCAAAGAAGTCTTACCATGATCCACATGCCCCATGATAGTGATAACCGGAGCTCTTTGGCTTAAATTTTCTTCTGTTTGATTTTCATCATAGTCTTTTACATAATCAAACTCATCAGCCTCATCAATGATATTAATCTCCACGCCAAATTCAGCTGCAAGAATTTCTATAGCATCCTCATCCAAAAAGTCATTTTTAGTCGTCATCATGCCAAGCATGAAAAGTTTAGAGATAACTTCTCCGGTGTTTTTACCAAGTTTTTCAGCAAATTCATACACACGAATTTCTTTAGGTATACTTACGCTTGTGACCGCTTCGCTTTCTTTTTTCTCTACCTTTTTAGGTGGCTTTTTACGACTTCTTCTTTGTATACCACCCTCGCCAAATGGATTGATAGAATTATTTAAAGATTGCTTTAAGATATTTGGTTGTTTTTTGTTTGCTGGTTGTGCTGGTTTGTTTTCTTTTACACTAAAATCAGGTAAAACCACCATATCATCATCTTCTAAAGAAATATCAGCAAAGTCTTTATCTCCCAAAAGATCCATTTTAGTAGTACTTTCTTTTTTGCTTGCTACAGGATGATTTTTCTTTTCTTTTTTCTTTCTTTTTAAATTCTCATCTGAATTTGAAAAAATCATGCTAAGACTTAGACCTTGAGTAGCTTGTGTACTAACTTTTTCTTCTTTGTTTATTTGAGTTTCTTTGCTTTCTTCTTTTTTCTTTTTAACGATGACCAAGCCTCTTCTTTTGGCTAAATTTAAATTAGAACCTAGCTTCTCATCGAGTTTAATTTCTTCTTTTTTTTCTTCTAATACTTCATTTTTTATAGGATTTTCAGGTTGTTTTTCTTCTTTTTTTATTTCATCTTTTTTTTCACTTACTGCTTTAGTAGGGCTTTTACTTTCTTTTTTAATAGTAGTTTTTTTCTCTTCTTTTTTATTTTCTTCTTTTTTAGTTGAAGTTTTTTTTGCCGTACTTTCTTTTTTAGGTTTGGCTACTTTTTTTACCACATCTAGTATTTCACCAGATTGAACGTATTGATAAATCGCCTCTGCGATTTCAGAAGATACTTTTTTGTTAGGGGATTTGATATCTTCTAAGCCCATTTCATTGGCTTTTTCTATAATTTCTTTACTTGTATATCCTAACTCTTGAGCGATCTCGCTAATCTTTACATCTGCCATTAAAAAATATCTCCTTTAAATCCTGCTGATTTATATTACCATGAAAATTGCCTTTGCAAGCTCTCATAAAAGCCCTTTGCAATGTTTTTTCATCTTTATCAAAACATGAATTACAAATATACAAACTCCTGCCAAATTTCACTTTAGTGATAATTTGAGAATTTTTTATTTGGAATTGATGCAAACCTTGCTTTTCATAACGGCCTTTGCAAACAATGCACATTCTAATGGGTATATGATTTTTCAAAATTATATCTTTTTTTTGGAATTTTTAGCAAATTTTAAAGCCCTCATCATCAAATTCTAAAAGCTCAACTCTAAATTTAGCAAATTTATTTTTGATTTTTTCTTTGATTTGTTTAGCATCATCTTTATAAGCTAGAGTAAAAAAACTCGAGCCTGATCCTGAAAGCGTACTCATGAGAGCATTATTATCTAAAGCTAGTTTTTGAACTTCAAAAAGCTCGGGCAAAAGCTTCATTCTTTGGTTTTGATGAAGTTTATCCAAACTTGCATATTTTAATAAATCATATTTTTTTTCTAAAAAGCAAGCAGTTAAAAATGAAGCATGGCAAAGATTAAAAACACCATCTTCTAGGTTGATTTTTTTAGCTAAAACCGCTCTTGATTTTTGAGTATTCATCGCTACATTTGGTATGGTTATAACAGCTTGTAGGTCTTTATCCACTTCTTTTTTTATAGCTAGAACTTTTTCATTATGAGTTAATGCACACACAAAACCCCCAAGTGCTGCTGGAGCTATGTTATCTGGATGGTTTTCATATTTTAAAGCTTCATTTAAAATGATATTTTTATCCGCCTTAAACCCACTTAATTCATAAGCACAAGCAATAGCCCCAACTATCACAGCAGAAGAACTTCCCATGCCTCTAGCTAAAGGGATATTATTTTGGAAAACAAAGCGGAAATTATCTTTTTTACCACTAAGTCTTTGATAAATTTCATAAAAAATATTGACAAAACTATTGTTTTTTTTAAGATGGATATTATTTTCACCTTCTCCGTGTATGCTAATGCTAAAAAATTTAGATTTTTCAACTATGGTTTGATTAAAATATTTTAAACTCAAACCCAAACAATCAAAACCAGGACCTAAATTTGCACTTGTAGCGGGAACTAAAATCTTCATTTTTTACCTTAATTAATCGCATCTAAAACATAAAAAGGTGTATTTTCTTTACTGAAATTTAAACCTTTTAAACTTTGGGGCATAAAAAAACTTCCCGCTTGTGTCTTTTCTAAAACAATCTCATCATCATCTTTTTTTACAAAACATAAATGTTTATTTGCAGCTATAGGAGTGTTATTATTTAGCTCAAAAGCACTAATAGCTTTTAAAGGTATATTTTTAACTATAGCTAGGGTTTTAAAAGAAACATAAGAAATTTTTATACCCATGTAAGAGCCTGGTCCATGTACATAAATAAGCTTTTCAAACTCATATTGTGAAAGTAAATCTTGCAGTATTTTTGGCAAAACTTCACTAACTTTTAAATCGTTCTCAATGGTTTTTATCAATACATCATTTTCATAAATACCAAGCATTAAAGGTTTTGCTATGGCATTTAAAAGTAAAGTAACCTTTTTTATGCAAAAACCTTTTCATAAACTTTATATGCACTTTTTTCTAAACTTACCACTTCATAGGTGCTAGGATCTTTTAAAAGTTCTTTGGTTAAAAGATGATTAAGTTTGTGCGAACCTGCATAAGAAGTATAGTCTCCAAAAACTCTACATCCAAGCAAGGTTAAATCTCCAATAGCATCTAAAATTTTATGGCGCACAAATTCATCTTTAAAACGCAAACCTTCAGGGTTTAAAATACGATTATCATCAATTACAACAGCATTTTCTAAGCTTCCACCAAGACCTAAATTCATAGCTCTTAAAGCTTGAACATCCTTTAAAAACCCAAAGGTTCTTGCTCTTGCTATTTGCTCTATGTAGTTTTGTTTGCTAAATTCAAAACAATAATTTTGCTTACCTATAATAGGATTATCAAATTCGATTGTATAGTTTATAATAGGCATATCCGTAGGACTTAAACGCACAAATTTATTACCTTCTTTTACTTCTACACTTTTTTTAATCACTAAAATTTTTTTAGCCACGTCAAGTTCTTTTATGCCTGCTTCTTCAAGCATCATACAAAAGCCTATACTACTACCATCCATTACAGGAGCTTCATTAGCATCTAAAACTATACGTACATTGTCAATACCATAAGCATTAATCGCACTCATTAAATGTTCTATAGTAGAAACATAACCTCTATGATCGCCTATTACAGTAGCCATTTGCGTATCGATGACATTTTCAGGCTTTGCTTCATAAGAAATTCCCAGATCGCTTCTATAAAATACTATACCACTGCCAGCTTCTAATGGCTCTAATTTTATACTAATAGGCTCACCCTTGTGTAAACCTATGCCAACACCTTTAACTTCTTTTGCTATTGTTGTTTGATTCATTTTTATTCACTCAAAATTCTTTTTTTGCTTGACTCTAATACATTATAGATATTTTCTTTTATCCATTTTGCATCTTGCCATTGCTCAGGACGCACTTCAACTCCTTGTACTAAAACACCAAAATGCACATGATCTCCAAGTGCTAAACCTGTAGTGCCTGTAGTACCTATAACATCACCTGCTCTAACTCTATCACCCACATTTACATCCACATTAGTGCAGTGTCCATAAAGAGTATAAATCCCAAAGCCATGATAGATGATAATATTTAATCCATAAATTCCATTTTCTTGTACAAATACCACTTCACCATCGTTATTACTAATAATAGGTGCTTCTTTTACGCTTGCTAAATCAAGCCCCATATGATAAGAGCTACTAAATGCTTGATTATTATAAGAATAAAATCTATGATCGGCATAATCAGCTACTTTTTGGCCATTTTTTAAAGGCTTGAAAAGATTAACTTTAAAATTATTAATCATAGTATCAGGAACTTTACTTGTAATATCATGAATAACAACTTCATTAGAAGCTCTTAAATCTTCATTAACAAATTTAAATTTTTCAAGCCTGCTTAATTCTCTATCTTTTGGAGCATATTTTTGTGCTAAAAATTCAATCTTACCATCTAAAAATCTATCACTTACTTTTATATTTGATACACGGTATTTTTTATTAGTAAAATAATATCTAATTCTTTGTTTGTTTACATTACCTGCTTTATCTACTGCCACCACATAAGCTCTAAAGTGCTCATCAGTCGCCTCCCAAGGAATCAAAGCAGCATAATATCCTTCTTTCACATAAGGAGTTGCTTTAAAAATTTTATCTTTATCAGTTGTGATATAAACTTCTTGTAAATTCTCATCACTTGCTTTAAATACCACACTACCTACTCCACCTTGTTCGATTTGGTAAGAATTATCTAAAATTTCTACAAACGGTTTTTTGGTATCAATGATAACTTTTACTTCTTTAAGCGCTTGATTTCCTAAAAAGAAATTCCAAAAACTACTATCACTTGCTTCTATTACAAGTTTATATGAATCGACTTTTTCTTTATAAGCTGGTTTTGGTAATTTTAAATCAAAATGAATGTTTTTTTTATTGCCTTTAACATGTTCATTAACAAGTATTTCACCATTTAACTCATTTGCCTTAAATAGCGTGACTTTAACATCTTTTAAAGCACTTTCATCGCTTATTTCTATAGATACAGGATCTGTTAGATTACTATAAATTACATCTGATTTTGTTTGAATCAACGGAGGATTTTTTTCAAACAACTTTGTATTTAAAACAAACACCACAAAGGCTAAAAGTATTAAAAAAACTACAAAAATCCATTTTTTATTTGATCTTTTACGCGCAAAAACCATATTTTCACTTTCAATCTATATTTTTTAAAAATATATTATTCTTTAGCAAATTAAGAGTAAATTATAAAAAATTTTATAGAATTTCTCTTAATTTATTTGCACTTTTAATCCAAGTTTCAAGCTCATTTATATCACATTTTTCTATCATTTTTTTACATTCTTGTAATTCTTTTTGAAATAAATCAATAGAATTTAATAAATTTTGTTTATTTTGCTCAAAAATACCACTCCACATTTGAGGATTTGACTTAGCAATCCTGCACATATCTTTAAAAGAAGGGCCTCCTAGGTGAGCTATATTTTTTTTATTTTCTTCTTTCATCACAAAATTTGCCAAAGAAAAACTAATCACATGAGGTAAGTGTGAAATGATAGAAGCATGATGATCATGCGCAATACTATCCATAAATACAAGCTTCATTCCCAAATCTGAAAAAATTTCTATAGCCCTTTTTTGATGAATATGATCAGCATTTTGCACATCACATAAAACACAAACTGCATTTTTATATAAATCTTTTATAGCTGCATTTGGACCACTATTTTCAGTTCCTGCCATAGGATGAGCTGCGATAAATTGACTTTTCAAATAAGAAGGTAAATTTTTAATAATTTCTTCTTTTGTGCTTCCAAGCTCGATGATAGTACAATCTTTAGAAATGCCTTGAAATTCTTTTAAGATTTTTACAATAGCTCTTACAGGAATAGCTAAAAAAATCACATCACATTTTTTTAATTCTTCAAAAGAAACAATTTTATCTATTAATTTTCGCTCTAGTGCGATTTGCTCAAATTCTTTGTTTATATCATATCCACAAACTAAATCTATTAATTTATTCTCTCTTAAGCTAAGACCCAAAGATCCACCTATTAAGCCGAGTCCGATTATACCTACTTTCATAAATTTTCCTTAAAAAGCATTAGTTAAAAATATTTTGGTATTATAACGATTTTGTATATAAAAATTTAGGTAGATTTGATGAAAAAATGGTTTGTTTTCTTTGCACTCTCAAGTTCTTTATGTGCAGCTACGATTAAAGATATAAAATTTGAAGGCTTATCGCAACTTTCTAAAGAAAGCGCTATTGCGATTTCTAAATTAAAAATAGGACAAAAAATTGATCCTGCTAGTATAGATACAGCGATTAAAAATCTTTTTGATAGAAATTATTTTAAAGACATAGTAGTAGAAGAAAAAAATGGGGTGCTGATTTTTAAAGTAGTAGAAAAACCCTCCATTGGAAAAATAGATATTCAAGGTATAGCAAGTAATGATAGAAAACAAATAGAAAGCCTTGTTGGCTTAAAACCTGGAATTTTATATGATGAAAATTCAGCCAAAGATGCAGCCGAAAAAATCAAACTTTTTTATCAAGCCAAAGGTTTTTATGATACTGTTGTAGAAATCAAAGATGAAAAATTAAGCAATTCAAGTTCATTAAAACTTACTTTTGTTGTAAATCGTGGGGAAAATATCATCATAGAAAAAGTGCATTTAAGTGGTGCAAAAAATTTAAGCTATTCAGATATTGAACCTGCGGTAGCAAATAAACAAAGAGAAGCCCTAGGCTGGATGTGGGGCTTTAATGATGGTAAGCTTAAAATCTTTGATTTAGCGAATGATAGCTCAAGAATTTCAGATGTATATTTAAAAGAAGGTTATCTTGATGTAAGCGTATCTCCTGCTTTTTTAAATACTTACACAGATACTTATCAAGCTGATTTAACTTATTTTATCAACGAGGGTGAGGTTTATAAAGTCAAAGGGATTAAAATTTTTAATCCAATTTTTAGTGATGAAGAAAATGAAGCTTTGGCAAATGATTTAAAATTAAGTATTGGAAAAATAGTTAATATAGAAAAACTAAGAGAAGATATAAAGACTATAGAAACTAAAACAGCTGATTTGGGCTATGCTTTTGTACAAGTTATACCTGATATACAAAAAGATAAAGAAAATCATGAAGCTATGATTATTTTTAAAGTCATACCTAATGAAAAAGTATATGTTAGAAATGTTGAAATTTCAGGCAATACCAAAACAGTTGATAGAGTTATTCGTAGAGAGCTTTACCTAACCGAAGGTAATCTTTATAATAGAACTGATTTAATAGACTCAAGAAATGCCTTAAGAAGAACTGCATATTTTGAAAATGTAGATATTAAAGAACAAAGAGTAGATGATACGCATATTGATTTGATAGTAGAAGTCAAGGAAGCTTCAACTGGAGCCATTTCAGGTGGTATTGGTTATGGAACTAGTGATGGAATTTTACTTAGCGCTTCATTATCTGATGCAAATATCTTAGGCTCTGGTATGAAAGGAAGTGTGAGTATAGACAAAGGTGATGATACACTTTCTGGTAGAGTATCTTTAAGAAATCCTAGAGTAAATGATAGTGATTATTCTCTTGGAGGATCATTATATTCAGATCGTTTAGAATGGGATAGCTATGATGAGAGAAACTATGGTTTTGACATAAGCGTTGGTAAAACTTTAGGAAGATATACAAGCATAGATTTAACTTATAATCTTGAACAAAGTGATATTTATCATTTAAGTGATCGCTTAATCGCTCAAGGATATAAACTTGGAAAAACTTATAAAAGTTCCATCACTCCTTCGATAGTGTTTAACAATACAGATGATTATTATTTGCCAAGATCAGGTTTTATCGCCTCAACTTCGCTTGAATATGCAGGCTTAGGTGGGGATCAAGAATTCATAAGTTCTACTACTAAATTTAATTATTATCAAGGCTTGGAAGAGTTTATAGGTTGGGATTTGATTTATCGTTATAAAGCGAGTTTTTATAAAGTATGGGATCAAGGCTATTTACCTATCAATGAAAAATTATATCTTGGTGGTATAGGAACTATTAGAGGTTTTGATAGAAGAAGCGTGAGTCCTAAAAATGAATGGGGTGATGAAACAGGTGGTACAGTGGCTTTTGCAAATTCTGTAGAACTTAGCTTTCCAATCTTTGATAGAATCAAACTTAGAGGTAGTGTATTTTTTGATTATGGTGCTATAGGAGAGAGTTCTTTAAGTCAAATTCAAAGATGGAGTACAGGCGTTGGCTTTGAGTGGTTAACCCCACTAGGTGCTTTAAATTTAGTTTTTGCTAAACCATTTAATACTAGCTCAAAAGACGATTTGAGCAAATTTGAGTTTATGTTGGGTGCAAGATTTTAAAAGCAATAAAATCTTGCTATAATTTTGAAATTTTATTTTAGGTAGAGATAATGAATTTTTTAGATATTTTTTCTAGTATAAGACGCAAGCAAGCCGCTCCAAGTGAAGCTCCAAATCACTGGGTAAAATGTAATTCTTGTCATGCGTTAATGTATTATAAAGAAATAGAAACTTGTTATAATGTTTGTCCTAAATGTAATTTTCATATGAGATTAAACCCCCTAAAACGCATTGAATTACTTAGCGATGAAGGCTCTTTTGTGGAAATGGATAAAGACTTACATGCAATCGATCCACTTAAATTTGTAGATAGCAAATCGTATAAAAAAAGATTAGCAGAAAATGAAGAAAAAACAGGTAGAAAAAGCGCCATAATAAGCGGGGAATGCACCATAGATGGGATAAAAACTCAATTAGTTGTTTTTGATTTTTCTTTCATGGGCGGAAGCTTAGGCTCAGTAGAAGGTGAAAAAATTCTTAGAGCTATTGAAAGAGCTATTGAGAAAAAAACTCCTGTTGTTATAGTGAGTGCAAGTGGTGGAGCTAGAATGCAAGAAAGCACTTATTCTTTAATGCAAATGAGCAAAACAAGTGCAGCGTTAAAACTATTAGCAGAAGAAAAACTTCCTTATATTTCAGTCTTAACTGATCCAACTATGGGTGGTGTAAGCGCATCTTTTGCTTGGCTTGGAGATATCATCATGGCTGAACCTGGTGCTTTAGTAGGCTTTGCAGGAGCTAGGGTTATCAAACAAACCATAGGAGCTGATTTACCAGAAGGCTTTCAAAAGGCTGAATTTTTACTTGAACATGGGTTGATTGATGCGATTGTAGAAAGAAATGAACATAAAAAATTTATAGCAGACTTTTTAAGATTTTTTTCTAAAAACTAAAAATGCAAATTAATCTTTTAAGCATTCAAAAAAATAATAATGATGAATTTAACAAGATAGATGAGCATTATACTAAGCTTATTAAGAAATTTTGTAGTTTTAATGATATATGTGTTTTTAATAACAAAATTAATCAAGCACAAAATACTAACGCCATAGAAGCAAAAAAATCTTATACAAATGCACTAAGTCCTTACAAAAAAGGTTTTTGCATAGCATTAGACGAAAAGGGTAAAGAATTTACAAGTGTAGAATTTGCAAAATTATTGCAAGATAAAAATGAAATTACATTTTTTATAGGCGGTGCTTATGGATTTGAGCAAGAATTTATTGCACAAATGCATACAAGTATAGCTCTTAGCAAAATGACCTTGGTACATAAATTTGCTAAAACTATGCTTTTAGAGCAAATTTATCGTGCATTTTGCATTAATACAAATCACCCATATCACAAATAGGAGCGTTTATGCAAGAATTAAATCTTGAAGAATTTAAAAATATATTACTTCAAAGACAAAAAGAAATTTTACAAGAACTTCAAGGCAATATAGACAATATCCATAATCTACAAGATAGTGAACCTAGAGATGAAGTTGATTTACAGCAAATTGACAATAGCTCTCATATCGACTTTAAAATCAATGAAAATTTAAAAGCTGAACTAGAAGAAATTAAACATTCATTAAGCAAAATAGATAACAATACTTATGGTATTTGTGAATATTGTGAAGATGATATTCATCCTGAAAGACTTAAGGTTAAACCTCACGCAAAATATTGCATAAATTGTCGTGAAAATTTAGAAAAAAGGAAAGAGCTATGAAAATTAGATTATTTTTCTTTGCAAGTTTAGTTTATCTTCTAATCATCGCAGCCTTAGTTTATAATCTAAATTTAGGAAATTATACTTTTACAATTTCCACTTTTGAATTAAATTTGCCTATTAGCTTATGGGTTGTTTTGCCTGCTTTACTTTTGATGATACTAGCTTTAGCACATATGAGTTTTTATGGCTTTTTAAAACATTTACAATATAAAAATCTAATTAAAGATAGTAAAAATTATGAAAATTTTATTATTGATATTTTTTTAAAAAAAATAAGCAGGGTTAAATTCAAAACTCAAGAATTTCAAAACATTGCAAAAGATACGCAAGCTCTTTGTTTTAAAGAAAAAATTCAAAATCCCAAAATAGATGAAATTATTGATATTTTTGAACACTTAGATAAAAAAGAATTTGTGGAATTAAAAAAATATAAATTAGATTCAAATAATGAAATTTTCATTTTAAATGAAAAAAATCGCTTTCAAAATGATAGCAATTATGCTTTTTCTTTTATCAAAAACAAAGATACCTTAGCTAGTGAGCTAGAAATTTTTGCTTATAAAATGGTATTAGAAAATGCGCCTTATAGTCAGATTAAAACACTAAAAGTTCAAAAAAACCAAGATGATATTTTATTGCTTTTGGATAGATTTGAAAAAGAAAACTTAGAATTAAATCACGCTGAAATCGAAGTTTTACTTAGCATGAATACTTTGGATGATAAGTCATATTTACGCTGTGCTAAAATACTTTGTAAAAAAATAGAACCTCAAGTGTTGATTGCTTTATTTAAAAAGTTAAAAGATAATCATTCTCAAGCTTTAAGAGCTTATCTTTATACTTTAGCAGAATTTGGCATGTATGATGAATTACTTAATGAATTAGGAAATGATCAAAATGAACATAAAGATTTTAGACTCTTGCTCTTTTTAAGAGAATATAATAAAAAAATAGAACTTGAAAAATTAATACAATGATAGATTTTAGTAAAAAGCCTTTATTTTTAGCTCCTATGGCAGGTTTTTCAGACTTACCTTTGAGAAATTTAGTTAAACAATTTGGGGCTGATGTAACTATTAGTGAAATGATAAGTTCTAATGCCTTAGTTTATGAGAGCTCAAAAACTCTTAAAATGCTAGAAAAAGCTGAACTTGAAAATCCTTACATAGTTCAAATTGCAGGCTCAGATGAAAGTGTAATTTGCAAAGCAGTAGAAATTTTAAATCGCTTTGATTTTATAGATGGGATTGATTTTAATTGTGGTTGTCCTGTAAATAAGGTTATAAAACAATGTGCAGGTAGTGCTCTTTTACAAGATCTTGATAAATTACAAAGAATTTTAGAACTTATCAAAAAAGCAAGCAACAAAAAACTAACTAGTGTCAAAGTAAGATTAGGATTTGATAAAAAAGATCCCATCGCCATCGCTAAAGCGTGTGAAAATGCTGGAGTAGATTTTATCAGTATGCATGGTCGCACTAGAAAACAAATGTATAGTGGAAATGCTGATTATGAAGCCATAGCTTTAGCCAAAAAAAATATCAAAATTCCTTTAGTTGCAAATGGTGATATTAGTGAAGATAACGCCAAAGAGGTGTTTAAAATAACAAATTGTGATGCTTTGATGATAGGGCGTGCAAGTGTAGGAAAACCTTGGATATTTTATGAGATAAAAACTGGCAAAAAAATCGAAAAGGCTATGAAAAATAAAATCATTTTTGCACATTTTGAAGAAATGTTAAAGCATTATAAAGAACAAGGTATAAGCATCTTTAGAAAACACTTACATGAGTATTCTAAGGGCTATGATGATGCTTCTAATTTTAGAGATTGTGTTAATCGCATTAATGATGCAGAAATTATGCGAAAATATATTCAAGAATTTTTCAATAAGGAATGATTTTTGCTTGTAAACTATCAAGCAATATGAATGAAGAGATACCATAAAACAAGGAAGGTTCATGGCAGCTCATATCAATTCAAAAGGGATTTACAAAGCATTAGGTGGCATTAGAACAAGTGCGAATAATTTAGCAGCACATGCTTCAAAGCTTAACAATCAAAGTTTAAATTTCGAGCAAGTTTTACAACAAACCCAACCAAAATGTATAAAAACTTGTTTACAAAATTCTCAAAAAGAACTTGAAAATTTGCTTGAAAATATTAAAAATAGCCAAGATACTATCACAAAAAATATACACAAAGATAGTGCAAATATCATTGCAAGATTAAGACAAGAAGTCATTATGATGTATGATATTACCCTTAAAAACCCTCTTTGATAATTTTATATAAATTATCAATATATTCATCGCTAAAATGCGATGAATTAAAACTCCTATATAATTTTACAAGATCTTTAGCATTAAACTCATAACCAAAAGCACATTTTTTATGAGCGGGCAAAAAAGCTCTTACTAGTACAACATTTTTTTGAATATACTCATCGCAATAAAAACATACAAAACTTTTATGCAAACGCCCTTCAAAATCTAAAATTTTTAAATAAGCATCCACTATAACACGTTTGCAATCTTGCTTTTCAAAACGTTTAGCACAGTCTTCTAAAAGTTCAAAATAAAAACTATCAATTTCTTCAACATCTTTTAAATGCCAATAAAAAAGTCTAATAAATTCCTGCCAAAAAAACATTCTCTCTCTATCTAAAATCCAAGAAAAACCAATATGTAAAACATCTTTTAAACGTGGTAAAAATCTCGAACTTTCTTCAAGCTCAAAATCAATCTTATACCCACTTAGTATATTAGAATGACGCATGCCATAAAATCTATAACTTTTAATAACTTTTTTAGTACTTAAAAGATAAACGATTAAATCCTCATCTTTTACACTCTGAGTGTGTAAAATATACCCTTGCATTTTATAAAAGTTCTATGCCATAAGCTTGCAAAATTTCATATGCACTATTTTCCAAAGACTTACTAAAACTCGCTGTTGCGTTTTTATGTAATATAATTTTTGAGTTGATGCTAGCGCTTTGAGCTAAAATAATATTACTAAATACACAAATATGTGAAACAAGACCACAAAATTCTATACTTTCATAATAATTTTGTTTTAAAAAATTGGCTAATTCTAAGCTACCAAAAGCATTCTTATAAAATATTTTTTTTGCATTTTTTAAATACACATCAAAATCACCTGGCATTTGCCAACCTAAAGTATCTCTAATGCAATGATAAGTAGGTAAATTTTTTCCTTCTTGAGTTTTTAAATAATTTTCATCATGCGTATCAAAAGTAAAAACAATATCACCTTGATGATTTTTTAAAAGAGCAAGAATATTATCTTTTATCTTGGTAGCTTCTTCAAAGCCCAAGCTACCATCGATAAAATCATTTTGATAATCAACAACAACTAAAAGATTAGCCATTATCCTTGACCATAAAAAAGCTATCCGTGTGGATATTTTCAAATGCAGTTTTTAAACTTGTAAATAATTTTGGATTTTCTTTTTCTAAATTTGCTAAAAGCTGCTTAGCTTCTTCTCTTGCATGAGGAAATTTTACATTTTTTTCACTTAATTTCATGCCAGGACAAAATTCATTACCAATTACTTCTAATTCATTATTAATAGCATTTTCTCTTAATTGTCTTTCTCTTACAAAAATCAAAGGACGAATAACCTCTACATCTCTTTTGCTTTTATACTTGGGAGCTAGACTCCTAAGAGAGCCATTATAAATAAAATTCATAAAAAAACTCTCTACCGCATCATCTAAATGGTGAGCTATAGCTAATTTATTAAAACCATTTTCCAAAGCATAAGTATATAAAGCACCACGCCTCATTCTTGAAAAATAGCTACAAAAACTTGAATTTTTTCTAATCGTATCGCCTGAAATTTCATAAATATTAGAATCAATCACTTCATGGTCAATACCATGTTCTTTGCAGTGATTATGAAGTTTAGTATAATCTTCACCCATGCCATAACTTAAAGTTACTGCTTTAAGTTCAAATTTAAAAGGCGCATGTGCTTGCATACGCTTTAAAAGATGTGCTAAAGCTAGAGAGTCTTTCCCACCACTAAGTCCTAATAAAACTTTATCATTGTCTCCTATTAAAGAAAATTTAGCATTAGCTTTAGCTACTTCTCTGATTAGTTTTTTACTAAGATTTATCATAATTTCTCACAAATTTTTAAAACAAAATTAGCTGAAATTTTAGCTGATTTTTCTACAAACTCATCAAAGTCAAATTCAGCTTTCTCACCTGCTTTATCACTCATAGATCTTAAAATCAAACATGGAATTTTTAAAGCATCACACACCAAAGCTACACTAGCTCCTTCCATTTCACAAGCATCTGCATTAAAAATTTCTCTAATTTTTGCTTTTTTATTCTCATCACAAATAAACTCATCACCCGTAGCGATAACACCTGATTGTAATTTAACACCTAGTTCTTTAGCAACTTCTATGGCGAGATTATTTAGCTTATCATCTGTTTTTATAAAAATTTCATTACCAGGAACATAGCCAAGCGGATGCCCAAAAGCTGTGATATCTAAATCATATTGAGCTAATTTTGCAGCATAGATTAAATCCCCTATTTCTAAACTAGGATTAAAAGCACCAGCCACACCTGTAAAGAGTAAAAGCTCGGCTTTAAATTTTTCTATCATAATAGTCGCACTAAGGGTAGAATTGACTTTCCCTATCTTAGAATAAGCAATAATTAATTCATGATTTTTATATTTTGCAAGATAATAAGTATTATTTGCATATTCTATTGTTTGATACTCTTTTAATGTTTCTAGTAAAGGAGTAACCTCTTCAGGCATAGCTCCTAAAATAGCTATTTTCATTTAATTACCTTTAAAATTTCATCAATATCTTCTATTTTACTTAAAGTATAAGTTTCTTTTTGAGTGATTTTTTTATTTAATCCCTTTAACACACTTGCACCAAATTCTATATAAAAATCTACTTCTTCATCTATTACTTTAATACTTTGTTTATAAAGAACAGGTTTGATGAGTTGCTCGCTTAAAAGCATTAGAGCTTGATTTTTATCATTATACACTTTTGCGTTAACATTTGACACTACGCTTTTAAAGCTCTCTTTTAAAATAGGTTCTAATTCTTTTGTAAGTTTCAAAGACGCATTTTTTAATAATGGACAATGACTTGCAACGCTCATGTTCAAAAGCATAGCTCTTTTAGCTCCTGCATTTTTAAACTCACTCTCATAAGAAGCTAAATCAGGCTTTAAACCTGCTACTACAATTTGTCCATCACAATTATAATTAGCCGCAAAAATGTTTTTTTTCTCACTCAATGCTTTTTGACAAAGTTCTTCTACCACTTTATCTTCAAGCCCTAAAATCACCATCATACCAGCTTCTATTTTAGAGCAATCTTCTTGCATAAACTTACCGCGTTTATTAACAAGTGCTATAACATCTAAAAAGCTAAATGCATCTTGGGTTGCTAAAGCACTGAATTCTCCTAGCGAATGACCTAGGCTGTACTTAGCTTCTATATCAACTTGCTCTTTTAAAGCTTCATAAGCCATTAGTGAGTTTAATACTATGGCCATTTGCGTAAATTCGCTTTTATTTAAATTTTCATTTTCCTTAAAAAGCAAATTTTTAAAATCAATTTTACAAAAATCACTAGCATTATCTAATAATTCTTTTGCTTTTTTAGAATTATCATAAAAACTCAAACCCATGCCAACACTTTGAGAGCCTTGACCTGGGAAAATAAATGCGCTATTCATTAATGACCACCGCAGCAACCGCCACCACCATGTCCGTGGCCTCCACAACATCCGCCACCACCATGTCCGTGATGATGATCATGGTGATGTCCTCCACCACCACATCCACAACTTCTACTACCTGCAATAATTCCTGTTAAAATTTCATCTTCACTTGCAGCTCTAACATCTACGATATTGATTGAAAACAACAAGTCTTTTCCTGCATAAGCATGATTGTAATCAATAGTAACTTCATTTTCGGTAATTTCTCTAACAATTACTCTTACCGTATTACCATCTTCACCTTCGCCAAAAAGCTCCATACCAACTTGCAAATCAATCCCTGCAAACTGCTCTTTTGGCAAAGTTTGTAATGCATTGGCATCATATTCGCCCAAAGCATTTTCTTTTTTTATCACAATATCAGCATTACAAGGAGCATTAAGCTTTTGAATTTCTTCTTCTAATCCTTCTAAAATTTGACCCTTACCTAAAATAAAAGAAATAGGTTCAGCATAAATATTTGATTCTAAAACTTCATTAGTATTTGCATCTTTTAATTCATAAAACATTGAAACTACATTATTTTTTTCTATAGCCATTTTATCTCCTTTGTTATTTTCTATCTGGCGAAACTTTTGCTTCAGGACTATCAGGATAAGCCGTCTTTAAAGCTTTATAAAATTTATTTGCACTTTTTGGATCCCCAACCTTATCTAAGCTAATAGCTGTATGATAAAGCAATTTTGGTACATAATCGCCTTTAGTGCTTATAGCAGAACTTTTCTTATAAAATCCCAAAGCACCTGCGTAATCTTGCTGTTTATATCTTATCTCTCCAAGCCAAAAAGTAGATCTAGCAGGTTTATAGTGAATACTTATTAGATGTTCAAATTTTTCTTTTGCATCTTCAAATTGATTTTTATTAGTTTCTTCTATCGCTTTTTTCAAAATTTCACTAGATTGCAATTTTTTCCAACTATCATCTTTTACTTCAATCACTTCATCTTGAGTTTCATTTACATCTTGAATAATTTCTTCGGTTTTATTATCATCACTTACAACAGGAACAACCGAAGTAATTTTTGTTTGATTTTGCACTCTAGCTATTTCAGACTGAAAGAAGGTTATGGTTTTATTCATATCTTCTTTTGAAATATAATCATCGTTGATTTTATTAATCAAAGTTGTAATTTCACTTAAAACTTTTTGAATTTCTTGATGATTTTTTTCTTGAATTTGCCTATTTTCCTCCACATAAGCTCTTAAATTTTGAATTTCTTGAGTTATGTTTGCGTCAAAATTTTGA
This sequence comes from Campylobacter sp. IFREMER_LSEM_CL2127, assembly GCF_025771745.1. Lineage (NCBI taxonomy): Bacteria > Pseudomonadati > Campylobacterota > Epsilonproteobacteria > Campylobacterales > Campylobacteraceae > Campylobacter > Campylobacter sp. IFREMER_LSEM_CL2127. Next base: position 53,298 of record NZ_JAKMQV010000002.1, on the reverse strand, counting down.
TAAGTTTCTTCTAATGAAAGCAATTTTGTGTTAGCTTTTGAATATTGAGCATTCAAACCCTCTGTTACACTTTGCAATCCTTCTATATTCTCTACTGCTGTATTTATTTTACTTGTTAAATTTGTATAATATTCATTCAGTGCTCTTAGGCGTTCTTGATTTTCATATTGTAATTTTTCATTTTGAGTTAAACCATAAGGTGTTTTTGTATCTACTTTTCCTGCATCAAAAGCTGAAATTTCAGCGTGTAAAAAAGTAGCTCCTAAAAGAGCTACTGATAATAATTTTAATTTCATTTATTTAAAACTTATTTTGATAATTTAAATTCTGCACGGCGATTTTGAGCATCGCAAGTTTTTGTTCTTTCAGTACATACAGGATTAGTTTCTCCGTAGCTTTTAACGCTAATTCTATCTGCGCTAACACCTTGAGCTACTAAAGATTCTTTTACTGCTTTAGCTCTTTTTAAACCTAAAGCTTGATTATACTCATCAGTCCCCCACTCATCACAGTTTCCTTCAACTACTATTGCAGCATTAGCAGCTTCTTTATTAAAGATTTCAGCATTATTTGCAATAACCTTTTGCATATCTGATCTAACATTAAATTTATCAAAATCAAAATATACATTTGCTACAGAATTTAAAGATTCAAGATTTTCAAATCTATCAGATCCACCGCTACCTTTTGAGCCATCTACACTACTTGAACTACTAACGCTAGTGTTTTTAGTAGCACAACCACTTACAATAACAGCAAATGCAGTAATTGAAGCAAAAATGATTTTTTTCATTGATTTCCCCTTTTGTTTATTTAAAAATCATAATTTAATTATAACAAAAAAAATATGATTTTAGTATTTTACCAATCAATTGATTGAATTTTACCCACTTTTAAGCCATAATGAAAAGCTTTATTTGCATTAATTCGAATAACACCTAAAGCACTTTGAGAGCCTAAGTACTTAATAAACACAACACTTTCTCCATCACTTGAAAATCTTGGAAAAAGATTTTTACCATTTGCAGTGAGTTGTCTTATGTAATCGCTTTGGGTTGACATTAAATAAAGATTAAAAACTCCGCTTTGATTTACTTCTCTACTAGAATAAACCATGTAGTGTTTATAAGTAGAAACCGAAGAATTATTTTTACCATGAAAAACAACTTGTTCTGTTAAATTTGAATCTAAATTTTGCATAAAAATATTTGGATAGCCTAAGCGATCAGACACAAATACAATTTTTTTATCACCATCAACAAAATTGCCATTTACATCAATACCCATATAGTTTGTAATTTGTGTCAGATTTTTTGAATCTACATCATACAAGTATACATCAGGTTGATCTTTTGGAGCCATGGTAAGTAAAATTTTTTTACCATCATCACTCACATCAGAAGCAACCATCATACCTTTGCTAGCAATAATTTTTGTTATATTTTTATTTTTCATATTATATTTATAAAGAGTTGGAATCTCATCTTCATAGGCAGTAAAATAAAATGCATTTTGTTCTTTATTTGCCCATTTAGGAAACAAATTTAAACCTTTTGAAATCAATACTTTTTGGTAAGTTAAAGTATAATCTGCTAATAAAATATCACTTTGCTTACTACCTTGTGTTCTAGCTATTAAAATTTTATGATCCATCCAATCAACCGGAGCAAAACCTAACTTTTTATTCATTTGGGCAACACTTCTATGTGCTAAAAATGGATACTCTTCGATGGAAAGAATTTGTTCGTAAAATCTTGTTTTAGTTTCATTTGCAGCTAAAATTTCAACATCAATATCTAAAAGTTTACCGTTTTTATTTAATATATAAGAAAAAATATAATCACCTTGTTTTTCATCTTGAGTTATCTCAAAATTTGAACTTACTTTTATATCATTAACAAGCATGTTATAAAAACTTTTTTTAAGATCTAAATCATTCAATTTAGACTGATCTTTAATATAAATTTTTGGCAATTGCATACCTTTATTAACAACAGATATTGTTGCATCTTGTCCAAATAATACTGAACAAAAAAATAAAAATACTAGTATTTTTTTCATTGTTTCTCCGTTTTAAACTCAATTATATCACTAAGTTGCATTTTAATTTTTCTTATTTTACCATTTGGAGGTAAAGTTATGTATTTTCCTTCTAAATTTTGTAAAAATTCTTTTGCTTTTTTGTCAAAATTATCACTATGTGCACTAGTAGTGTTTAACAGGTAAAAATAACCATTATTATCAATTACAAATTCTACTTCTATACTTAAGTTACCACTAGGATTGTAAATTCTCCATCTATCTTCAAGATATTTTCTAACAGCACCTAAGAATTGATCATAAACCCCTACTTTTTGCTCCATGACAGATTGACCTAATTCTTGATTTATTTTTAAATTTTCATTGAGTTGCTTAGAAAAATCATTGATTTTTTCTCTTTGGGCAAAAGTAGGTTTTTTTGAAGGCATAGAAGATTGCACTTTAGTCGTTTTTTCTTCTTGATAGTCTTCTATTTTACCAAACAACTCATTAAAAACACTTGCTTGTTGTTCTATATTTTGGGTGTTAACGCTTTTATTGGTAGTGTATTTTTGTAGAAGATTTTCTTCAAATAAACTTTGTAGATTTTCTTTTTGTAATTCTTGTATCATATTTACTTGATTTTGATTTATGCTATCTCCAAGTTCTATATTGATAAAACTATTAGGATCATCAGTATATTCAATGGCTTTTGGTTTATACTCAACCAACTTAAAAAATACCAAAAAAACAACAAAAAAATAAACTAAAGTTGCATAAATAAAAGCTTTAAGATTATGTGTAGAATTTTCTTCCATTTTTTACTCAGTTTGCAAAGCAACTTTTTGGAAACCTAAATGTTTCATTGTTCTTAAAACACTCATTACATCATCATATTTTAGATTCTTATCCGCTCTGATAAAAACTGTCTCTTGAGTATTATACTGAACTTTTAAAGCATTCATATTATCCGCAAAACTTATAAAATCAAATTTATCTTTTCCTATAAAAATTTCTTTTTTTGCATTAATTGTTATAATCAAACTTTTAATATTTGGCGCACTTGAAGTTTTTTGCGAACCTTGAGGAAGTTGAACTTTTTCTTCATATGTGATACTTGGTGCTGTTACCATTAAAATAGCAAGCAACACAAGCATAATATCTACCAAAGGTGTAATATTGAGTTCAGGTTTTTCTTCTAAAAACATTAACTATACCTTTGTAGAGCTTACCAATACTTTGATCTCGCTATCTAAGATATTAATCAATTCATAGGCTTTACGTTTAATAATCAAATGAAAACTGTATGCAGGAATCGCTACTAAAATTCCACAACCTGTAGCCACTAAAGCTTCACTGATTTTAGGAGCTATAATGCTTAAAGAATTTTGCATCTCTAAGCCACCAAAAGTTTCAAGTATAGAAATAACCGTACCAAAAAGACCTATAAAAGGAGAGGTTGAAGCGATAATGCTAAGCCAAGTTAACCCTACCGTAGCTTTTTTTTCTACAGAATTTTTATAAATATTCATCTTTGTTTCATCAACTTCAACACATTTTTTTAAAATTGATGCACTTTGACTTAAATCTTTTTCGCCTCTCATTAAAGCTTCTAAAGCCTGGCTTTCATTTTGAGTCCATTTATTAATAAGCATCAACCTTGAAAATAATATACTAAAACTAAGTATAAAATACACCGAAAGCCAAGCTAATACTATATAAGTGATTAAGCTTGTATTTTCAAAAAAATGAAAAATTGCTTGAAAATCCACTATTTTTGCCTTACATTATTATCCATTTTAGCAAAAGTAGAAGCAAGTGCAATACTATCACTGCTCATAGATTTAATTAAATCTTTTGCTTCTTCTAATCTTTTTGCTATTTCACTATCACTATTTCCTCCAACCCATACAGCGCCTTTTGCTAAAACACTCACTTTAGTTTCAGAAACTTTTGCATGACCTGAATCAATAGCAACTAATTCATGAGTTGAATCTGATTTTTCTATATCTATAATTCCTGCTTTTAAAGAAGAGATTAAAGATGCATGTCCTTTTAAAACACCAAATTCACCCTCACTTCCAGGAAGAACTACCAATCTTGCATCCCCTTGATAAATCATACCAAGGGGTGTAATGATTTCTAAAGATATTAAATCTTGCATAAATTAACCTTTTTTAGCCTTATCCACTTTACAATTATCTAAACAAACGTCTTTTCTGCTAACTTCTTTAAGTGTTTCAGCTTTTGCTATAGCTTCATCTATATTACCAACCATATAAAAAGCATTTTCTGGTAAATCATCATATTTACCTTCTAAAATACCTTTAAATCCTGCAATTGTATCTTCTAAGCTGATATATTTTCCAGGGCTACCTGTGAAAACTTCAGCAACGAAGAATGGTTGAGATAGGAATTTTTCAATTTTTCTTGCTCTTTCAACAATCAATTTATCTTCTTCGCTTAACTCATCCATACCCAAAATAGCAATAATATCTTGCAAATCTTTATATTTTTGTAATACTGATTGTACTCCACGTGCTACTTTATAGTGCTCTTCACCAATAATTTGTGGATCAAGCATTCTTGAAGTAGAATCAAGTGGATCAACAGCTGGATAAATACCTTTTTCAGCAATTGATCTATTTAAAACTGTTGTTGCATCCAAGTGTGCAAAAACTGTTGCTGGCGCAGGGTCTGTTAAGTCATCTGCTGGTACATAAACTGCTTGAACTGAAGTAATAGATCCTTTTTTGGTTGAAGTAATTCTTTCTTGGAACTTACCCATTTCGCTAGCTAGGGTTGGTTGATAACCAACAGCTGAAGGAATTCTTCCTAAAAGCGCTGACATTTCTGAACCTGATTGAGAAAATCTAAAAATATTATCAATAAACATTAAAACATCAAGTCCCATTTCATCTCTAAAATACTCAGCCATAGTAAGACCTGTTAACGCAATACGATTTCTTGCTCCTGGTGGTTCATTCATTTGACCATAGCACAATGCAACTTTATCCAATACGTTACTTTCTTTCATTTCATTATAAAGGTCATTACCCTCACGAGTTCTTTCGCCAACACCTGCAAAAACCGAATATCCGCTGTGTTTAAATGCAACGTTGTGAATTAATTCCATAATAATAACGGTTTTACCAACACCTGCACCACCAAAAAGACCAACTTTACCACCCTTAGCATAAGGAGCTAGCAAATCAACAACCTTTATACCTGTTTCAAAGATTTCACTTTTTGTACTTTGCTCTTCAAATGGAGGCGGATCTCTATGAATTGACCAGTGTTTATCAAAATTGATTTCTTCACCCTCATCAATCAAATCACCCGTTACATTAAAAATTCTTCCAAGAACTTTTTCGCCTACTGGAACGCTAATTGGATTTCCAGTTGCAACAGCTGTTAAACCTCTAACAAGACCATCCGTCATATCCATAGCGATGGTTCTTACTTTATTATCGCCTAAATGCGCAGCTACTTCAAGAACTAGCTTGCATTCTTTTCCTTCTAATTCATAATTAACAATAATAGCTTCATTAATTTGTGGAAGATAGTCTTTAAATTCAACATCAACCACTGGTCCTAAAACTTGAGAAATAAAACCTTGCATCATCACTCCTAAATTTATTTCATTGACTCAACACCGCTGATGATTTCTATCAACTCGGTGGTAATAGATTCTTGTCTTGCTTTATTATAAGCTAAATTAAGCTGCTTAACTCTAGCTTTTGCATTATTGGTTGCATTATCCATGGCTTGCATTCTAGCACTATGTTCAGCTGCCAAAGAATCAACTAAAGAAAAATACATGTTATATTCAAAATAAGTTTTTAACAAATCGTTTAAAATTTCTTCATCTTCTGGTTCTAAGTCCATTAAAGATTCAGACTTTTGTTCTTCTTTACCAACAATAGCTTCTACTGGCAACAACTCATTAATACGAATTTCTTGAGAAATCATATTTTTATAACCATTGTGAATGATTACAATTTTATCTGTCACGCCATTTACAAAATCATCAACAGCTTTTTGGATAATAGCACAAGCCTTATCATAATCTGGACTTGAACTTGTATCTAAATATTTTTCCAAAATTTCTATATTTTGAAAATTAAAATATTCTATACCTGTTTTACCAATAGCTCTTAATCTTACCTTGATTTTTTTTGTTTTGCAATCTTCAAGCATTTCATTTACGGCTTTAATGGTTTTAATATTAAATCCACCACACAAACCCTTATCGGCTGTGACAAAAATAATATCCATTTTTTCTATATTATCTTTTTTTCTAAAAAATGGAAGTTTGTCATCAAGCCCATCGTATTGATTGATCTTGAACGCAATTTCTGATAAAACTTCATCGATTTTTTGAGCAAAAACCTTTGATTTTTTAGCTGCCTCTTCTGCTTTTCTTAGTTTAGCAGTAGAGACAAGCTTCATCGCATTGGTTGTCTTTTGTGTATTGTGAACACTTTTTATTTTTCTTTTAATTTCTTTTAAATTAGACATTTAAAAACCTTATATATGGTTTGCTTTAAACTCACTCAATGCTTTAGCTAGTTTTTCTTCTAAATCTTTATCTAAAGCTTTTTTAGTTCTAATTTGCTCAAAAATTTCTGGATACTTAGCCTCAATAAATGGATATAAAGCTGCTTCAAATTCTCCAATTTTCGAAACCGCAACATCATCTAAATAACCTTTAGTGCCTGCAAAAATAATCACAACTTGATTTTCTGGTGAAAGTGGAGAATATGGAGGTTGCTTTAAAACTTCAACCATTCTTTGTCCACGCTCAAGTTGTTTTCTACTAGCTTCATCCAAATCACTTGCAAATTGTGCAAAAGCTTGCAATTCTCTATACTGAGCTAAATCAAGTCTTAATGTACCTGAAACTTGTTTTGTTGCTTTAATTTGCGCGGCACCACCAACACGAGATACAGATAAACCAACATTAATCGCAGGACGAATACCTGAGTTAAATAAATCTGTTTCTAAGAAAATTTGACCATCTGTAATTGAAATAACATTGGTTGGAATATAAGCTGAAACATCCCCTGCTTGAGTTTCAATAATAGGAAGTGCAGTCAAGCTTCCCGCGCCAAGCTCATCACTTAACTTACTTGCTCTTTCAAGCAATCTTGAATGTAGATAGAACACATCACCAGGATAAGCCTCACGACCTGGAGGACGACGTAAAATCAAAGACATTTCACGGTATGCAACAGCATGTTTACTTAAATCATCATAAACGATCAATGCATGTCTTGAATTATCTCTAAAATATTCACCCATAGTTACCCCAGCATATGGCGCAAGATACTGTAACGCAGCAGGATCTGATGCACCCGCATTTACCACTATAGTATAATCCATTGCACCATATTCTTCAAGCTTTTTAACTACTTGAGCTACAGTACTTTGTTTTTGACCAATTGCAACATAAATACAAATAACATCTTTACCTTTTTGACTAATAATTGTATCAATTGCTACAGTTGTTTTACCTGTTTGTCTATCACCGATGATTAATTCTCTTTGTCCTCTACCAATTGGAACTAAAGCATCAATAGCTTTAATACCCGTATGTAATGGCTCATGAACGCTTTTTCTAGCCATAATACCTTTTGCTTTTTCTTCTACAAAACGATATTCGCTCGCTTCAATTACGCCTTTAGCATCAATTGGCTCTCCTAAAGCATTTACAACACGTCCTATTAACGCATCTCCAACTGGAACTTTTAAAAGTTTTTTTAATCTTTTTACAGAACTTCCTTCTTTAAGTCCAAGTCCTTTACCTAAGATAACAATACCAACACTTGATTCTTCAAGGTTAAGAACCATTCCTTTTTCGCCATTTTCAAATTCAACCATCTCTCCAGCCATAGCATTTTTAAGGCCATATACCTTAGCAACACCATCGGCAACTGAAATAATTTTACCGGTTTCTTCTATTTCAAGATTAAAGTCAAATTTTTCAATTCTTTCTTTTATAATAGAACTAATTTCATCTGCTTTAAATTTCATCAAATCTCCTTAAATTGCTTTTAATATATAATCATTCATCTTAGCTTTTAAGCTTTGCATTGAAAATGAAATTTCATATCCAAGTCCATCTAAGCTAATTTTCACACTGTCATTATCACTTATTTTACTATCTAATCTAATTTTTGCATTAAATTTAAGACTAAGTTTTTCCTCTAAATTTTTAATTTCTTCTTCGCTTAATTTTTCTTTTGAGTAAACCTGTCCTAAAAATGTATTTTCTTTTGATGCTTTTTGTTCACTTAATTCTTTAGTGATTTCTGGAATTAGCATTTCTCTTTTATTATCCACAATCAAATTTATAAAATTTTTAAAAGCATCACTTGGATTATTCAATAATGAAAGTATTAACTCTAATTTTTTGTCTTGCTTTATTTCGTATGAATTTAAAATATCTATAAATTTATTAGATGCAAAAGCTGAGCTTAACTCTAACAAATTAGAATAAAAATTTTCAAAATCATTTCTTTCTAATATTGCCTTTGCATATGTTTTAGCAATTACTTTTTCCATCAAGACACCTTTTTCATCATGATATTTAAAATTTCTTTTTGTTGTAGCTGTAAATTTTGATCTTCAAAAATTTCTTCTAAAACTGCTTGCACAACTTCTTTTTCCATTTTTCTTATTTCATATTCTTTGTGCTCTTCGTAAGTTTTTTCTAGAGCTTTAATTTCCATTTTTGTTTCATTCTCGATTTTTTCAGTAATAATTTCTGCCTCTTTTTTTGCAAGAGCAACTGCATTAACAGCTTCTTGCTTGGCCAAATCTAATTTTTTCATCATTTCTAATTTATGATTTTTACTTGCAATAAGTTTTTCTTGAATTTCATTCATTCTAGATGCAATCTTTGCAATTCTACCATTGTAGAAATTTTTCAAAGGTGTTGCTATGAAATAATACAAAATAGCAGCAAATAAAACAAAATTAACCGCTCTTGGAATAATATCATACTCACCACTTCCATTACCTGCTGCAAAAGCATAAAAAGGAAGTATTGATAATAATGTAATTTTTTTCAACATTTATCTTCCTTAAATTTTACTCAAGCTATTTTTAAAGCTTTGTTTAAATTCTGGCATTTTTAAACGCATTTCTTCTTTTAATTCTTTTTCTTTTTCTCTTAGACTTTTAAGAAAAACAAGCATTTGATCTTCTAATTCTCTTTTTCTTGTTGATAATTCTTTTTCTTGTTTTATTTTAGCTTCTTCTATTGCTTTTGCTTTGATTTGATTGATTTCATCTCTTGTTTGGATATGAATTTTTTCTAATTCACTTTCTACATTTGAAACATCATCAGAATTTTTTTTCATTTTTTCTTCATCATTTTTTATAGTTAAATCCCTAGAATCCATAAATTTAATCAAAGGTTTATAGAGCATAGAATTTAAAATCGCTATCATAAGCAAAAAAATGACACCGGTGGCTATCATGATGGAAAAATGTACATCATTAAACATTAATACTCCTAAATAAATCTAAATAAAACGCGAAATTATAGCAAAACATACCTAAAAACATATTTAATTTAATATCTTTAGAAATTCCCTAACCTCATCTTCATTTTCAAAATTTATAGTAATTTTTAAATCTTTTGCATTTACTTTTAAGCCTAAAGATTCAATTTTTTCTTTTAAATTTATTATAGATTGATATTGTTTGTTTGAAGTTGCGTTTTTTTCTAATTGGTTTGTGTTTTTAAAATTTTTAATTAACTTTTCGGTATCTCTTACATTAAGTTTTTGCCCTATGATAGTATCAACTATCATTTTTTCTTCTTCTTTTTCAAGTCCCACTAAAACTTTTGCATGACCTTGTGAAATTTTACCTTCTATAATGAAATTTTGCGTTTGCTCATTCAAATTTAAAAGTCTTAAAGTATTAGCAATTTGAGGTCTTGATTTATGAATAAGATCGGCTAATTTTTCTTGAGTGATATCATGAATTTCTAATAACTCTTTATAAGAATGTGCTAATTCTATAGGGTTTAAATTTTCTCTTTGAATATTTTCTATTAAAGCAAGCTCACGTAATTTTATATCATCTACATTTAAAACTACAGCTTTAATTTGTTCTTTTTCTAAAAGCTTACATGCTCTAAATCTTCTCTCACCTGCTATTAAAATATAATCAAATTCATCTTTTTTAAAAACCACAACAGGCTGAATCAAACCATATTCTTTGATAGAACCTGCAAGTTCTTCTAGAGCTTGGGTATCAAAATTTTTTCTTGGCTGATAAGGGTTTGGACTAATTAAATCTATATCAATTTCTTCTATTCTGCCTTCATTAGAGCCTAATTCTTTTTCATAAACCTCATCAATATCAGCCAAAATACTACTTAAACCTCTTCCTAATGCACTTTTTTTTGCCATTTTTTATCCTAATATAGAATGTGCTAAATTTTGATATGCCACTGAACCTGGAGATTTTATATCATAAAGTATAATAGGCTTTCCATAGCTTGGACTTTCAGCAAGTTTTACATTTCTTGGTATGATGATGAAATCATCTTCATTATCACCTGTTCTAAATAGCTTTTGTTTGAAATTTTGCTTTAAATCTTCCACAGTATCTTTTGAAAGATTATTTTGTGAGCTATACATAGTTGGCAAAAAGCCTTTTATTTTTAGTTTTGGATTGATAGTTTTTTTCACAAATTTAATAGTGTTTAAAACCATCGCAACACCCTCAAGCGCATAAAACTCACATTGTATAGGGATAATAACACTATCACTTGCTGCAAAAGCATTTACCGTAATGCTTCCAAGTGCAGGAGGTGAGTCAATGATAATAAAATCATAATCTTTAGCAATTTCTTTGATTTTTTCCCTTAAAATCGTTCTATATTCTCCGCTTTCTTTTACTACTTCTTGCTCAATTCCAACCAAAGAAATATTTGATGGAGCTAAATATAATTGCGGAAGCTCAGTTTTTAAAATGATTTCAGAAAGTTTTTTCCTACCTATAAAAACATGGTAAATATTATATTCATAATTACTTCTATTAAAACCAAGTCCTGTTGTAGCATTAGCTTGTGGATCAATATCTATTAAAAGAACCTTTTTTTCAGCTACTGCTAAAGAAGCCGCTAGATTAATAGCGGTAGTAGTTTTACCTACCCCACCTTTTTGATTTGCAATAGTTATTATCTCACTCATCTTAAACTATATATCCTTTTATTATCTAACAATATAGAACCATCTTTATACAACAAAGCATCTTTTAAAGATAAAATCTTACCTTCATTATGTATAAAAAAATTTCTTGATTTTTCAAATTCTAGCATATACTTGCTAAAAATATTCTTCCATAAAATTTTCTCATCTACATAAGAAAAATACTCATTTAAAAGTTTTGCTATATCCACTTCTATGTCTAAAATTTCAGCATTAAATGGGGCGTATTTAAGATTAATCCCCATTCCTACAACCAAAAAATCATTGATTTTAGAACTCATCAATCCGCCTATTTTTTTATCTTCTATATAAAAATCATTAGGCCATTTAATCCATACTTTTGAATTTTGTCTTTGCAATACTTCTTTCATTAAAAACGCAAAGTATATACTAGCAGAAGCCAAAGGAAGATCTTGTGCTAATTCTTGAGTTTTTATGCAAAAAGATACATGTAAATTTCCTTGCTTGCTTTGCCAAGTATTATCCCTACTACCTATACCAGCACTTTGGATAAAAGCGCAAATGGCTGTATTGTTAGTAATCTCTCCGCTACGAATTTTTTCACTTAAATAAACTTGAGTTGATTCAAGTTCGTCAAAATAAACTATCTCCAAGTTTTAACCTTTTTCCATTTAAATAAGTCTTAGCATCTAAAGCTTTTTTTCCACTTTCTTGTAAAGTTTTAATCCTTAAAATACCTTTTTTACATGAAAGCAAAAAGCTTTCCTTTTCTATTTGTAAAATCACACCTGATTTTTGAGTTTTTTCACCATCAACTAATTCTATATCTAAAAATTTCAAACCATTTTCTAAAAAAATTCCAGGCCAAGGTGCAAAAGCTAGAAATTTTTGATAAATTTCACTTGCATTATTTAAAGCAATCAAGCCATCTTCTTTTTTAATTTTTTTACAATGTGTAACTAAACTTTCATCTTGCTTTTTTGGGACAATTTTTTCAAAATTCAAAAGTGTAGAAATAGTAAGCTTAGCTGCTAAATTTGAAAGCATAATAAAAACTTCAGCTGAATTTTTACCTTCTATATCACATTCTATGTTTTCTAAAATAGCACCACTATCAAGCCCTTCTTCCATAAGCATAGTGCAAACCCCGCTTATTTTATCCCCATTTAAAATAGCACTTTGTATAGGCGAAGCGCCACGATATTTAGGAAGCAAGGAAGCATGTAAATTGATACAAGGAGCAATATCTAAAATTTCTTTTGGTAAAATCTTCCCATAAGCAGCAACAACTATAAAGTCAGGTTTTAAGCTTTTTATTCCATTAATTATATTTTCATCTTTTAAGCTTTTTGGAGTGAAAATTTCTATATTTAAATTATTTTCCAAAACAAACTTTTTAGTATCACTTGGAGTTAAAATTTGCTTTCTTCCCACAGGTTTATCAGGCTGGGTAAATAAAGCTTGGACATTAAACCCTTTATCAACAAGCTCTTTTAAAATACATGTTGCATAAGAGGGAGTTCCCATAAAAATGATATTTTTCATAGCGCCACTATCCTTTTTTGATAAGTTTTTATAGCTTTTTGATATGAAAGCTCAAGATAATCTTTAAAAATTTCAAAATTTTTTCTTGAAGGATTGTTAATACAAATATATCCCATATAAGCATAAATTGGATGAGGCATGATAAGATCAAGCATAGAAAAATCATAATTTAAACTAACAATTTCACCCTTTAAAGCTTTTTTAGGTTTTTGACCAAAAAGATTTTGGTAATCTTGATCACAAAGAGAGCAACTTAGACGAAACACACCTTCTCTATTTAAATTCGAAGCTTTATCATTTATGCCATCATTTTCTTTAATAGTACAAAAATAAACTCCGTTTTTTAAAACCTTATCGGGATTATAAAAAAAGCTATGTTCTTTATAGGTAAATTTATATACCAAACCTTTAAAATTGGACTTGATATATTCTTGGATAAAATCTATAGTTAAATTTTCACTCATCAAAGATTATTTTGATTTCTAATTTTTTTAACTTCTTCTAAAAGCATAAATTTAAGCTCTTTTAAACCTGTTTTTTCAAGGCTTGATACTTTAACAAAAAAGCTTTGTGGATTATTTTGACTTTGCAAATAAGCTTTTAACTCATTATAATCATCTTCCATTTTTTGTGCAAATTCCTCACCTAAATTTACACTATCACTTTTTGAAAGCATTAAGCCAAAATTTCTTGCATAAAGTTTGCTTGAAAATTTTTCTAATTCTTTTCTTAAAATGCAAAATTGTTCTTTTAAACTCATATCTCTTAATGGATCAAGCACAAAAAGTAAAAAAGAAGTTCTTTCTATGTGTCTTAAAAACTCAAGTCCCAAACCCCTACCATCGCTTGCACCTTCTATAATACCTGGAATGTCTGCCATTACAAAAGAATTATAATCATCTACTTCAACCATACCAAGTTTTGGAGTTAAAGTAGTAAATTCATAATTAGCTATTTCAGGTCTTGCATTAGATACTACGCTTATAAGAGTAGATTTTCCTACATTTGGAAAGCCTACAAGTCCAACATCTGCTATGAGTTTTAACTCTAGACGCACGCTTAAGGTTTTTCCTGCCACGCCTAGTTGGGCATAATCTGGGCGTTGATTAGTAGAGTTTTTAAAGTGAGTATTACCAAGACCACCTTTACCACCTTTTAAAAAGAGTTCTTTTTGGCCTTCTACTAGCATATCAAGCAAAACTTCCCCACTTTGTGCATCAATTACCTGAGTGCCTTGAGGAACGATTAATTCTAAGCTCTCCCCTCTTTTACCATTTTTGTTACGGCCCAAACCCGGCTGGCCATTTTGCGCTTTAAGTTCTTTTTTGCCTTTAAAGTGCGCTAGGGTATGGGTATTGTTATCACATATAAAATATACATCACCACCATTTCCGCCATCACCACCATCAGGTCCACCAAGTGGAACATGTTTTTCACGGCGAAAACTCACAGCACCTTTACCACCATTGCCTGAACTTAAAACTAATTTCACATTATCTATAAACATACAATCACCAAAGTATAAATTTTTAAAATGATATTATATTTTTTTTAATATATTAAGATTAAAAAGAAGAAAAAGGCTACAAAGTAGCCTTTAAATTATGCAGGATAAACAGAAACTTTTTTTCTATTTTTATCTTTTCTTTCAAATTTTACAAAACCATCAATTAAAGCAAAAATTGTATGGTCTTTTCCCATGCCTACATTATTACCTGCATGAGTTGCTGTTCCTCTTTGGCGAATGATGATGTTGCCAGCGCGAACAAATTCTCCACCAAATTTTTTAACACCTAGACGACGACCTATAGAATCACGATTATTCTGAGTTGAACCTTGACCTTTCTTGTGTGCCATTCTTTACTCCTTAAGCTTTAATATCTACTACTCTAACGCGAGTAAATTGTCTTCTAAAACCGCGTTTTAATTTTGAGTCTTTTCTACGTCTTTTTTTATAAATCACAACTTTTTTGTCTTTTCCATGAGCAATCACTTCTAAAACAACTTTTGCACCCGCAACAAACGGCGCACCTACCTTTAATTCTTTATCGCATACAGCAAGAACTTCACTTACTTCTACGCTTGATTTTGCTTCAGCTTCAAAACGATCTAGTTTAAGCTCATCACCTTGGCTTACTCTGTATTGTTTTCCACTGTGTTTTATAATAGCATACATACAGCTATCCTTTCTTAAAATATTTTGGTAGCACCATAAAGCATTATGTATAAAACATAAATTTAAAAAGCTTTAGTGGTTAAACTTGAGATTATACTCAAAATAATTTTAAATTTAGGTTAATTACCAACCTAAATTTACTGTACCATTTGGATTTACACTATGTTGTTTTTCCATTCCAACACCGCTATCATCTAAAGGTCTACAAATATCATCTTTTTTAACACTTCCTTCAAGAATTTTAGCATATGATAGTTTTGGTGTTGAGCGGATAATTTGAACCTTTCCACTTTTTGTTTCTATTCTTGCTGTATTTTCTTTAGTATAAGCATCCTTTATCACTTCACCCAAAGAATAACACTCATAGATTTCATCATTACTCAAAGTTTGCGAGAAGACTACTTCATTATTACTAACTTGTGCAACTTTTAAAGGATAAATAGCATTTAAAATATCATCTGAAATTTTCTTTGCAATTTTTTCACTTAGCTTTTCACTAGCTACTAAAGAATCACCTTTAACAAAGGCTGACATGGTTAAAGTATTTGAAAATTTAATTTGTCTGGTGGCAAATAAAAGCACGCGATAATCCACCACAACATCTATTTTATTTTTATTTCCTTTGGTTTTAAGATCTACTCCACCTACATGAAATAACAAAATATAATCAGTAGCTAAAACATTCTTAAGCTTGTAAATTTCATCTTTTTGAACATCGGGATCAGAAGTTATTAATGCTTTCTCCATTTCATAATAACCTTTAGAATCTCTATCCAAAACATTAAATTTTCTACTTTGAAGAAGATTTGTGATAATTTTTTGTTGCAAAACATCACCAAGTTGTTTATTTTGTGAAGAGGAATTAAATACAGTTATGCTTCTTCTACTATCTGGCTTATAACCTGGAATATCATAGTATTTTTTAACTGAAGTTTTATATACAGTTACTTCCGCAATATAATTTCCATTCTCATCTTTTATAACATTATTTACATCATAACTATCAACCTCTCCTTTAGTTGCTTTAATAATTTTTTCTTTATACATATCAACAATATTTGTATTCTGGTTATCAGAGTAAGAAGCAACAAAAGTTTGCTTTAAGGAGTTTATATTAACACCATTTATTTTACCAATCGCCTCTATTAATGCATTATTAATAGCCTCTTCCCTTGTAAGACCACTACCTTCTCCCGTGCTTGATTTTGTATTCACAGAAGTTACCACTTTAGCTTCAAGATTTAAAAACAAAAATAATATAAGAATGACTGATTTTAGAATATTCATTTTTTTCCTTAAAAATCATCCAAAGTATTTACAATTCTAGATTTTCTATCTTCAATATTAGAAGGTTTTTTAATAACTTCTGTATTGACATCTTGTTTTGATTTTATAGGAGATACAGCATTAGTTGTGTTTACATAATTTGCATAAGAATATACACGTACAGCTCCAACGTAATTATTGCCACTTTCATCAGTATATGACCATCTTTTTATAGTTCTTATACCCCTTAAATTACCATTAGTGGAAGTAGTTGCCATTTTTACAGTTTTATCCACTATATCTTTTATAACATCTTCTGTAATTTGCTCAGAGCCATCACTAGTTTTAATAGTTTGTTTTAAAATCTGCTTTATAGAATCTCCCGTTTGTCTTTCATCTCTTAAGCTAACCTGAGTATTAACAAATTCTCTAATAGCTACATCTGCTTCAGCTATAGCACTTTCTTGAGCATTTCTTTTAATACGATTTACAATATTACTATCATTAGATGTTTTATTATAACCCCAATTTCCATAACTAATAATCAAAGGCTCTCCATTTTCATTATAGACCATACGAATTCCATATTCATTGATATAACCTTGAATATTTTTTGGCAAGAATTCTTTAACAGGATATCCTTTTCCTTTTATACTAGGAGTACGATTTTTTTGTATATCATCTGCAAACATTCGAGTTTTATCAGAAACTACTGCAATAACACCGACTTGATAAGCTCCACCATCATCTGTTTTTGTTACAAAAGTCTGCACAGGAACAAGTCCACTCATAGATCCAAAAGCACTTGTTATAGTCTTGCTTATAAACTCATCTCTAAAAATTTCTTTTTTTCTCTCTTCTGTTAACCCTTGAACATTCACACCTAAATCTTGTAAAGCCTTATCTAATTTTGCACCTGTCAATTGAATAACTTTATCCATAATTTGGGATAAAGCGCCTCCTTTTGGAAGCTCTTCAAATTCTCTAGCATTAGATGAGCTATCTTCGTAGTAATTAGATATTTTTTGATTTGCTATTCTTCCAAACGCATCTCTAATAAAATTTGCTTGAATAGATTGCATAGCTCTTCTGTAAGCTAAATTTACTGCCTTAGCAAAATTTGGATCATCGATAACTATAGAATCGCCTGTATAGAATGTTCTACCATTTTCAGTTTGACCATAAGTTATACCTTGGTTGCTTTCGTATTCATCAAAATAATCTTGAACTGTCTTATTTTTATTTTCTTTGTTTTCTACTGGAATATTCATTTCATTTTGAACTTTAACATCCTCTTGAGTAATTTCAACTTGTGGAGTAGACTGAGCATACAAAAAACTTACTACTAACAATGATCCAATAATAAATCTTTTTTTCATAATATCTTTCCTTGTTGTTTTATATCACCAGCTTACAGTTTTGCTAGATCCTAATTTATTAATCCTATTAGTTTTTTGCCATACCACTAAGCCACTAACTTTTTCTGCTAATTTCATCACAAAAAAATACTCAACTTGAGTTTTTCCATTACTTAGTTTTACATTTTTTTGATCAATTCGCCCTTGCAAGGTAAGCGAAGCACTAATTTGCGTATAATCTTTAGATACTGTAGACTTGTCATATCTATCATCATCCCTATCGCTCATAACATCATCTATATTGTTTTGAGTAGCACTATCATTACCCTGAGTAGCTGAAGCTGCAAATTTACCTGAATTTATAAGTTCTTCCACCATTAAATCAGTCAAATTTCTAGTATCTATTCTTAAAGCTGTATTATTTACCACATCATAAACCGCCACAATAGCTTTACCTGAATTTCCTATTTTATTTACAACATATCCTGAATTAAATAAACTATTTAGCATTTCTTTAGCAGTATTGTCAAAATCCTCTCCAGTTAAAGCCATGCTTAAAGAATCACCTTGTTTTACCTTTGCTGCGGTTCCATCTACATAAGTAGGTTGTTGCATACACGCACTAAACAAAACACCTATAACTGCCACGCTTGTTAAAATTTTAATTTTTTTCATTATTTATCCTTTTTTATTTAATATATATTTTATATTTTTTTGCTTCCTTATTACTAGCTATATTTTGTATAATATACTCTTGTTTAGCTAATAATCTTATATTTTTATAGTTTCTATCAATAGTATTTTTTACAACAAATCCATCTTTATCAAACCATTCTATTTTATAAGAAAGTTTTTTATCAACAGAACTATAAAAAATAATCTGCACTTCTAATAATCCTGCATTATTTATTCTTTCTTTTACACTTTTTACATTTGTATGTTTAAAGTTTACATCAAGAGTATCTTGTGAAACCAATAACATACAATTTAATAACAATGAAAAAATTATCTTTTTCATTTTTCTATAATATTTATACTTGGAGCAATATTAGGTGCAAAAGAACGCACTACAACCAATACATTTTTGTTTGGATTAACTTGCTTTTCAAACAACACATCATTGTTTGGAGTTTTAATCGTAATTTTACCTGTATTTTTTACCATAACAACACCAATATTTTGTGGTAATCCTCTCCAAGATCTAACATCTGCTTGAGTTGTTGTTGCACTCATAACACCACTAGCAAGGCTTAAAAAACCTCCTGTTGAGTCATTATTAGCTACTGCTGCATTAATAGTGGTTTTTAAAATAGTTGAAACTATTGCTTTTGTAACTATTGATGGTTGCTCGAACTTAAACTCGCTTGCTACAACATTATCCAAATCAACCAATTTTGTAGTATTAGTATCATTTGCACTTAAATACTCAAAAGACTGACTTCTTTTTTTTAGCTTAGGTAGAGCAATAGAAGTTGTCGTAAGAGTGTCATTTAAGATCAAAGGCAGAGTTAATTTAAACTCATCCTTTACCACACCAAAACCATTTTCATACACAACAAAAATATTATTGTCTTTTTGATTGGCACTGCTAATTACCTTCCATTCTTTATTAATTTCACTATTTTTTGGATTTAAAATTTTTATCTCTTTAAATAAGTCTTTAGCTAAAGTATAATCTTTACTCATATAATAAAAAATCGAAGCTAGATAAGTTGCATAAGGATTGGTAAAATTTTCACTTGTTGAAAATTCTTCAAACAAAGCATCATACTGAGCGTTTATTTGTTTTGCTGATTCACTAAAATTTTTATTAAAATTTGGATCTTCTTTTTTTGCTTTTTCTAATTCTGCTTTATTTTTAGCAATTTGAGCTTTAAAATAATCTTTTGCTCTATCTTGACGTAATAAAGCTCTTTTAAACTCCACTCTTGCATTATTATAATCACCTTCACTCATGAAATTTAAGCCCTTATATACATTAACCATAATTCTTTCGTATAAAGAACCATCATAATCCAGTATAGAATCATTTATTAATGTAGTTGCGGCTGTTTTAGCAACTTTTTGAGTACCACTTCTTAAATCTACATCAACTTGATAAGATTCCTCAACCTTATCAAAAAATTCATTACTAAGATTAAAATTACCACAATTTTTTGCGATCAAACCTGCATTTAATCCTACATATACTGGATCATCTTTTTTATCTACCTTACTCATTTCTTGAGTAAAAAACTCATTAGAACAATTTTTCTGTACCAATTTTTGCTCCAACTCATTATTCACCTTTGGATGATTAGTACACGCGCTAAACAAAACTACTGTTGCTGGAATAATGCTAAACAGAAATTTATTTTTCATAAACAAATCCTTAAGTTAAATTAATAATTATTTAAAATTATACACAAAAAAACATTATAAATCAATAATTACATTGCAAATACAATCAAATAATAATTTACAAAATAATAAAGAAAAAGTTAAATACATTTAAACTGTAAAATATTATTTCCCCAAAGAAATATCTTTAGGGAAAATTTTAATTAAAGCTCTGGTTTTGGAGTTTTTTCAGTAGCTTTTGGAAGTTGAGGATAAGTAATGCTTGGTTTTTTACCTGTTAGAGCATGTAAGAAAGTTTCTATAGAAGCTGCTTCTTTGTCAGAAATTTCTATGCCAAGTTGCACACTACCCATTTCTTTAATCGCATCTTGTAAAGACCAAATAGCGCCATTATGGAAGTATGGAGCTGTTTCGGCAATATTTCTTAAAGTTGGAGTTTTAACTAAACCATTTGCATCACCTTTAAAATCACCTACATTTGCAAATTTATATTTAGCTGCCACTTGGAAAGCTTGCATGCTACCACCTAAATTTACTCCTGTATGACAAGCTGTACAGCCTTTATCGATGAAAGTTTTTAAACCTTCTTTTTCTTTTTTGCTTAAAGCTTTTGTATCACCTTCTAAGAATTTATCAAATTTAGATGGAGTTAGAAGTGTTCTTTCAAATGTAGCAATAGCATCTGCTATATTATCAAAAGTTACCCCATCATTACCATATATTTTTTTAAATTCTTTAACATATTCTGGCATAGAAGAAATTTTTTCTACTGCTAATTTAGCAGGAGTTGCCATTTCAGGCTCTGCCTCAATTGGTCCTTTTGCTTGATCTGCTAAAGTACCTGCTCTACCATCCCAAAATTGAGTTGAATTTAAAACAGAGTTATAAACTGTTGGCGAATTTAAATGATGAGGATTAGCAGTCCATTTGTGTCCTACAGCTGCTGCTATACCATCAGCACCACCCATACCTAAGTTGTGACAGGTATTACAAGAAATCAAACCACTTTTAGAAAGTCTTGGTTCAAAATACAGCTTTTTACCAAGATTAGCTTTTTCTTTAGAAAACTTGCTAGCTTTAACGCCCATTTCTTTTAATAGTTTTTCAACGCCTGCTTGATCCTTTGGCAAAGGTGCTAAACCTGCTGCTTTTGCTTCATCAAGCAAAGCTTTATCGTTAGCAAAAGCAGTTGATGCAACTAATAATGATGATGCAACTAATAATGAAATTTTTTTCATTATTCACTCCTAAATAAGATAAAATAAAGCCTATTTAAAATAAACTTATTGAAAATATATCTATAATTTTCTTTAAATAAAATAAAAAATTTCTATTTAAAAATAAAAATTATTATAGGATAAAATATCTCTTAAATATTTATTTCAGAGTTTTTTGCTATCATTATTATAAATCTTTATAGAATTAGGATAGAAAGTAAATGGAAAATTTAATAATTTATCTTTTAGCTTATCTTATAGGTGCTATACCTTTTGGTCTTTTACTAGCTCAAATTTTTGCCAAAACAAATATCAAAAATGCAGGCAGTAAAAGCATAGGTGCTACCAATGTTTTAAGAGTAGTAAAAGAAAGTGATCCTAAGCTTGCCAAAACACTTGCTGTTGCAACAATTGTCTTAGATGCACTTAAAGGAATTGTACCTATATTAGTAGCAAAAATTTTAGGCTATGATGAAAATATCTTATGGACTATGGCGGTTTTAGCAGTATTTGGCCATTGTTTTTCTCCTTATTTAAAATTTGAAGGTGGCAAAGGAGTAGCTACTGGAGCTGGGGTTTTAGCAGTATTTTTACCTTTTGAGATTATATGTGCACTTTTGGCTTGGTTTATTATAGGTAAGGTATTTAAAATTTCAAGCTTAGCCTCACTTGGAGCTTTAATTGTTTTAATTGTAACTTCTTTTATATTTCATTATGATATGCCTGTGATTAATACCCATGCGCCAGTATTTATCATCGCCTTTATAGTAGTTTATAAACACGTACCAAATATTTTAAGGCTTATTGGAAAACAAGAATGCAAAGTCATATAAAAGTTAGCTTAGAATTTAAATGCATTATAGGGCTTTTGGATTTTGAAAGAATTCAAGAGCAAAAAGTCCTAATAGAATTAGAAGCTAAAAGTAAGAAATTTTTAGATTATGCAAAATTATGCACTAGAATAGAAAAAATCTATAAAAAGAAAAAATTTAAGACTATAGAAAAATCTTTAAAATATATATGCAAAGATATTAAAAAACATCATAAAAAACTTCAATTTATAAATATTACTTGTTATAAGCCCGATATCATCAAAAATGCGTGCGTTGGAGCTAGTTTAAGCAAAAAATATTAAAAATTTTTTAAAGAATTTTGAACATTTGCTTAATTTGTGTTATACTTTTGCACTAAAACTATCTTCAAAGGAATAAAATGCGTATTTTAGTTGTAGAAGATGAAGCATCGCTTAATAAAACTTTATCAAACACTTTAAATGAGTTTGGCTATCAAAGCGACACTTCAGAAAATTTTAAAGACGCTGAGTATTTTATAGGTATTAGACATTATGATTTAGTATTATCAAATTGGACTATAGGCAATAATGATGCAAGCGATTTGATCAATGCTATCAAACAAAAATCTCCAAGAACTGCTATAGTAACAATGTGTACAAAAGCAGATAAAGAAAATGAAATTAAAGCTTTAAAAGCTGGAGCAGATGATTATATAAAAAAACCTTTGGATTTTGAAATTTTAATGGCAAGAATCGAAGCTAGACTTAGATTTGGCGGGACAAATGTGATTAAGATTGATGATTTAGTGATTGATCCTGATGAAGAAAAAATCACTTATCAAGGAAAAGACATAGAGTTAAAAGGAAAGCCTTTTGAAGTTTTAACTCACCTTGCTAGACACTCTGATCAAATCGTATCAAAAGAACAACTTTTAGATGCTATTTGGGAAGAACCTGAACTTGTAACTCCAAATGTTATAGAAGTTGCAATCAATCAAATAAGACAAAAAATGGATAAACCTCTTAATATTTCCACTATAGAAACTGTGCGCCGCAGAGGATATCGCTTTTGTTTTCCTAAAAAAACTAACTAAAAAATTTTTAGAATGATTTGATCATTCTAAAAATTAAATATTTTTATCTCTTTTTAAATTAGCTATAAGTTTTTATATAGTATAAGTTTGCTTTATTATCAATAAAAGGAAAAGTATGTCACTTTTAATCACTAGAGAATGTATATCCTGTGATGCATGCAGAGAAGAATGCCCAGATGAAGCAATTTATGATAATGATCCAATCTATGTCATAGATCCTGATTTATGTACTGAATGTGTGAATGAATTTTCAGAACCAGCCTGTATAGTGGCCTGTCCAGTAGATTGTATCATACCTGATCCTGATAATGTAGAAAGTATTGATGAGCTTCGCTTAAAACATAAAAATAAAGATATTTAATGGCTAAAAAAACAGCAGTAATTGATCTTGGCTCTAACTCCGTTCGTATGGTAGTTTTTGAAAGAACCTCAAGATATGGTTTTTTTATTTGCAGTGAACACAAAAAGAAAGTAAGACTTGGAGAAAATGCTTATAATAACAACAAAATCCTTCAAGAAGAAGCCATGTTTAAGGCCGAGAAGGCACTAGCTTATTTTAAAGAAAAAGCTGTAAAAGAAAAATGCAGGAAAATTATTGCTGTTGGAACTTCTGCGCTAAGAGATGCGCCTAATGCAAAAGAATTTATTACTAGAATATCAAAGAATGTGGGTTTAAATATAAAATGCATTAATGGTAAAACAGAATCATTTTTAGGTGGTCTTGCTGCGTTAAATTTACTATCAAATATTCAAAATGCCACCACCATAGACATAGGTGGAGGATCAACCGAGCTTTGTTTGATTAAAGAAGGTAAAATTATAGATTGTATTTCGCTTGATCTAGGAACTGTAAGATTAAAAGAAATTTTTTATGATACTAAAAGATTAAATGCTCTAGATCAATTCATACAAGAAGCTCTAATGCAAGTTCCAAAACATTTTCAAAGTGAAAATATTATTGCTATAGGTGGAAGCTTAAGAGCATTGTCAAATTCTATAATGAAAAAAAATTCCTATCCTTTAAAAATAATCCATAATTTCAGCTATAGCTTTGAAAAAGAAAAAAATTATATAGAAAAAATTCAAAATGCAAAAAATTTAACAGATTTTGATATCAAAAAAGATCGTTTTGATACTATAAAAGAAGGTTGTGTCATATTTTTAGCCTTAGCTAAAAAACTCAAAGCTAAAAATATCATCACTTCAGCAGTAGGTGTCAGAGAAGGCGTGTTTTTATCTAATCTTTTTCAAAAATACGCCAAAATAAAAAACGACACTAATGACTTTTCGCAATTTAATGCCAAATTTCCGCCAAATTTCAACCCAAGTTTAAAATCCTTACAAGATCGCTTTGGTGTTGATTATAAAGATAAAAGTGCTTATTTTGCAAGTAAATTATTTGATGTGCTTTTACCTATTCACAAAATAAGTTCAGATTTTAAAAAAGATCTTTTAAGCGCTGCTAAATTAGCCCATATAGGTGAAAAAATTAATTTTTATTTTGCTAATGAACATAGCGCCTATATGGCAATGAGTGGCTTAAACTTTGGCTTTTCACACAAAGAAATTTTGCTTATTGCAACTCTTTTAAAAGCCAATGGTAAAAAAATAAACCCCCTTGCCATAGAACATGTTAAAGAATTATTACCAAATAACCATATATTAGCTTGGCTTAATTTTATTCTAGCACTAGCAAAAAAACTTGCTAAAGATAGTGATGAAAATCTTGATTTTACATTAAAAAATCATACCTTATATATTTATTCAACAAAAAAACAAATTTATTTTTCAAGAGAAGAAATCAAAAAAATTTCAAAGCCAAAACTTATTGTTTTAGCTTTTAATCAATCTAATTAAGCATTTTGTTTTAAAAGTAAATTTTGCAATCTTTGTTTATTTTCTTCAAAATAAGAATCAAAGTCTTTTTCTTTTGGTTTTTGGGATGTTTTGTTTTGTTCCTCATTTTTCATCATAGCTTCACTTGTTTCTAATACCACATTAGAATTTCCTATGATCATAGTATAGCGTTTTAAGCCATACTCAAAGACTACAAGTTGGTTATGTCTATCAAGCGGTCTTTGAAAAATCAAAGTAAAATTTCTATCTAAAGGATGTTTTTGTCTTAAATACATTTTTAAAAACCAAAGTCCAACAAGCAAAAGTATCAAAACACTTACAACTAAAATATAATTTGTAAAATCATACTCTTGCATTTTTATCTCCTCATTTTTTTCTTCTAAGCTATTTTTAGTTGCTAAATTCATACCTTCTTTTTGAGCGCGTAGTCTTAATCCATATTCACCAATCGTATCTGCATTAATTTGTATCTTATCGCCAACACTTAAGGCTATAAAAGTTTTTTTACCTTCTGAAAAAATTTTTATTTTTTTAATAATGCTAGAATTTAATGTCTTATCTTCTTCTTTAACACTTTGAGCATTTAGTGTAAAAATAATAATATCGCCTTTTCTCTTTTGACTAATGCCTTCTTTATAAGGAATATCAAATGAAAAAGTAATATCCACCCTATCTTCTCTAGGATAGATATTATAATCAAGAATTTTTGCCCCAAAAAGAGGCAAAGCAAGTAGTAAAATCCAAATAAATTTCATTGCAATTCTTTTTTAAAATACTGCAATACTGATTTAGAATCTAAAATCTCATTAATTCTTATGGCAAGGTTTTTTTCATACACCATTACCTCACCTTTTCCAAAAATTCTTTTATTCAAGTAAAGCTCCACACTTTCACCTGCTGGCTTTTCAAGATCTATCACAGAACCAACTTCTAGCTTTAAGAGTTCTCTCACACTCATATTAGTCGTGCCAAGCTCACTAACAAAATCAACACTAATGTCTAAAATATCTTCATAAGATTGTAATAATCCTAAATGATCTTCTATCATATTTTTTTATAACCTATTCTAAAGGAAGCATTTTTTACTTCATAAGTAAATTTTTCTTTGAGTTTAATTTTTGAAAATCCATCAATACGCCCTAAATACTCAGGAACACCTAAACGATACTCATCTTTTCCATTAGTATCATTAAGTAGCTTTTTAGCATAGCCTATGATTTGATTAGCCACTTCTTTAACTAAATCTGCCAATCCATCTTCTTTTAATTCTTCATGTAATAAAAATTGTGCAATTTCATTTAAAGCTTGTTTTTGAAAAAACAAATAAAAACTATATTCCTCATCTTTAAAATACAAAGGTATAGAAGCCCCATAAAGTTCGCCTCTAATCACGCTTTTTTGTGAAATTTTTAATTTTAAAATATGCTCAAAAAAATGATAAATCGAATACTCAAGTGTTTTAGTCATAGCTTTTCCTTAATAAACTTATAATAAATTTATTTTACTAAATAAACCTTTAATCATAATTAATAATTAAAATATAAAATACTATAATTTTGATTTGCTAAAAGGCTTTTAATGTTTATAGAAAATTTTAATTTAGATGAAAAAGTTTTTATCATTGCCGAGCTTTCAGCTAACCATGCAAACAGCCTTGAAGTAGCCTTAAAAACCATACAA
Source organism: Campylobacter sp. IFREMER_LSEM_CL2127 (assembly GCF_025771745.1). Taxonomy (NCBI): domain Bacteria; kingdom Pseudomonadati; phylum Campylobacterota; class Epsilonproteobacteria; order Campylobacterales; family Campylobacteraceae; genus Campylobacter; species Campylobacter sp. IFREMER_LSEM_CL2127. The sequence continues at coordinate 26,759 of NZ_JAKMQV010000002.1, read as the reverse complement.
GCAGCTAAAAAAGCAGGGGCTGATGCTATAAAAATTCAAACCTATACCCCAGATAGCTTAACGCTAAATTCTGACAAAAAAGATTTTATTATCGAAGGTGGTTTGTGGCATGGACGTAAACTATACGAATTATACGAAGAAGCTAAAACGCCTTATGAATGGCATGAAAAACTTTTTGAATGTGCTAAAAATGAAGGGCTAATCTGCTTTTCTAGTCCTTTCTCTAAAGAAGATGTGAATTTTTTAAAACAATTTAATCCCCCAGCTTATAAAATCGCTTCTTTTGAAGTAAATGATTATGATTTTGTGCGTTATGTGGCAAAAGAAAACAAACCTACTTTGGTTTCTACAGGTATAGCTTATGAAGAAGAGCTTGAAATGGTTATTAAAATTTTCCAAGAAGAAAACAACCCAAATCTAATTTTGCTTAAATGCACTTCGGCTTATCCTTCACAAATTTGTGATTTAAATCTAAACGCCATCAAAACTTTACAAGAAAAATTTAAAACCATAGTAGGCTTAAGCGATCATAGTGAGGGTTTTTTAGCACCTACTTTAGCAGTAGCTCTTGGAGCAAAAGTCATAGAAAAACATTTTATATTAGATAAAAGCTTAAATAGTGCTGATGCTAAATTTAGTCTTGATTTTGACGAATTTAAGCAAATGTGCTCCATGGTACGCTTGAGCGAGCAAGCACTAGGTAAATCTAGCTTAACAATAGATGATAAAACCTTAAAAAATCGTCATTTTGCAAGAAGCTTATATGCGAGTAAAGATATAAAAAAAGGTGAAATTTTTACACAAGATAATGTAAAAAGCATAAGACCAAACCTAGGCTTACATCCTGAATTTTTACCTATCATACTTGGTAAAAAAGCAAGTTGCGATATAGAATTTGGACAAGCATTAAAAAAAGAAGATTTTTTGGAGTAGATTATGGATAAAAAATTATTCAAAAAAAACCTTAACTCCCTGAAGAATGAAATTTTAAAAAATAAACTAAAAAATTTAAAACCAAATAAATTTAAAGTAAGCATAGGAACCGACCCTTTAGATATCAATTTTATAAGTAATGACAAAATCACAAAAAGCAAACTTTATGAAAATTCTTTAGTGCATTTAAATGAAAAATTAAATTTATACAATGATAAGTATTTTCTATATCCTGTGCTTTATTTTTTTGGATTTGGCAATGGAATTTTATACAAGGCTCTTTTGCAAAATCAAAATCATCAGAAAATTGTAGTTTTTGAATGTGAGCTTGAATTTATCTATTTAAGTTTTCATTTTGTTGATTTTAGCAAAGAGCTGGATAAAGATACTTTGATTATACTAGACATCAATGAATTAAATATGTTTGATTTTCAAATTTTATGTAGCAAGAGTCCTTTTTTCCAGTTTTTAAGAGTTTATTTTTTAGAAATTCATTGTGACTACTATGAAAAATATCATGATGAAATTTTACAGACCAATAAAAATATACAAAAACATATAAAGCAAAACATATTAAACTATGGTAATGATTCAACAGATGCTTTTATTGGTATAAAAAATTATCTTCACAATTTACCCAATCTAATTTCAAATTTAAGCTTTAATGAGTTAATTTTAAAAAGAAAAAAAGCATGTAAAAATGCTATTATAGTCTCAACTGGCCCTTCTTTAACCAAACAACTTCCACTTTTAAAACAATACGCAAATTACGCTGGTATATTTTGCGCTGATGGTTCATACCCTATACTAGCTAAAGAAGGCATTAAACCTGATTATGTTTTTTCATTAGAAAGAATAGAAAAAACAAGCGAATTTTTCAATAATAATTTTAAAGAATTTGATAAAAATATTTTATTTATACTATCTAGTGTTGTTCATCCAAATACCATAAAATATCTAAAACAAAATCATAGAAATTTTATGCTTATGCAAAGGGATTTATCTTTTAATAATTATTTTAACTTAAAAGACTTTGGAAAACTCTCAAATAGTCCAAGTGTGGCAAATATGGCATACTTTGTAGCAGTGCTTCTTGAATACGAAAATATAATTTTTATAGGGCAAGATCTTGCCTATGCTAAAGATGGAAGTTCTCATCCTAAAGACTACCATTATTCTAGCACTTGCGATACATATCGCAGAGTTCATATAAATACTCTAGCATATGGAGGAAAAGAACAAATTAAAACCCATGAAGTATGGAATATGTTTAGAGTTGAATTAGAAAAAAAAATAAATTTTGCAAAAAACACCTTTCAAATTACAACATACAATGCCACAGAAGGTGGGGCTAGGATAGAAGGAACCATAGAAAAACCTTTTAAAGAACTTTGCGAAGAATTGTTGAAAAAAGAATCAGTTAAAAATTTTGCAAAAATAAACGGAATTAACAAAGAAAATAAAAAAATAGAATTACTATTAAAATCTTTTTACAAGCTACATCAAGCTAGAAAAATTTGTGAAGAGTTAATCATCAAATGCTCATCTTTAGCCAATAAGGTGCATTTACTTATTGACAACGAGAATAACTTTTCTAAAATCATAGAACAATTTGATACTTTCAAAGATCATATAAGTAAAATTTTAGTCATACAAGAAATTATTTGGCCTCTATTTATGCAATTTGAATTAAATTTGGCAAAAATTTATGTCTTACATCCAAAAACCCAAGAAGATGTTTATAATAAAAAATTATTATGGATAAAAGAGCATTTAGAGTGGTTAATCCTTATTGAAAATCATATAAAAATTTTAAAAGAAACTATAGAAAATAATTTTTCAAGATTTGAAAGTATTTTAATAGAAAAGAATATGCAAAAATATATACAAAAAATTCAAATTTCAAAATCCCATAAAACTAAAATTTCACAGGATAAATATGAATAAAGAATTATTTTTAAAAAACACTCAAGCTCTTTTTGAAGTTGATCAAATATTAGCTTATGAATTAAGAAAATTAACTGATATTCAAAGATTTCAACTTATAGAAAACAAAATTTTTGACACATGCAATCAAATATTTTTAGACGAAAACCATTCTTTTGACTTTGAAAAATTTGAGTTATATCCAGTATTGTTTTTTTACGGCTTTGGTGATGGGAAATTTTTCTTAGAACTTTTAAAAAATCAACACTTAAAGCATATCATAATCTTTGAAGATGAATTAGAAATTTTATATTTAGCCTTTCATATGCTTGATTTTTCTGCATTTTTAAGAAAAGAAAAATTGATTTTATTTTTTACACCAAATATCAACACCGCCCAAATCAAAGTTTTGTTTAATTATCCAAATATCAAACATACATTAAAAATTTTTAATTTTCACTTTTATAATGAATTTTACACCAATTTTTACTCATCTAACGCCCAAAATATAATGCAAACTATGCTAAATACAATCAAAACACTCATGCTCACTCGAGGAAATGATCCAAAAGATGCTTTAATAGGAATAAAACATAATGTTATAAACCTAGAAAAAATCATCGCCCACACCCCTTTTAAAAGCCTAATAAAAGACAGAAAAGCAAAAGCAAAAAATGCTATAATAGTTTCAACGGGTCCATCTTTAATCAAACAACTACCTCTTTTAAAAAAGTACCAAGAAAATGCGGTGATTTTTAGTGCTGATAGCTCTTATGCGATTTTAGCAAAAGAAGGAATCAAGCCTGATTATGTTTTTTCACTAGAAAGAATAAATCTTACAAGTGAATTTTTTAATAATGATTTTGGAGATTTTGATAAAGATATATTATTTATCATTGCTTCTTTAACTCATCCTAAAACCATAGAGTATTTAGAAAAAAATAATAGAAACTATATGCTTGTTTTAAGACCTTTGTTTTTTGAAAGCAAACTTGGTTTAAATGAGTATGGCTTTTTAGGAAATGCTATGAGTGTTGCCAATATGGCTTATGAACTTGCTGGAGCTTTAAGATTTGAAAATATCATTTTAATAGGACAAGATCTAGCTTATAGTGATGATGGCAAATCACACCCAAAAGAACACCTATATGGAGATCAAGGAGATAAGGAAGTAGTCTATAAGGAAATCACTGCTTATGGTGGCAATGGAAAAGTAAAAACACAACTTACTTGGTATTTGTTTTTAAAAAGTTTTGAAAAAGATATTGCTCTTGCAAAAAATATCCTAAATATAAAAACATACAATGCTACAGAAGGCGGAGCTAGGATAGAAGGAACCATAGAAAAACCTTTTAAAGAGCTTTGCGAAGAAATGCTAAAAGAAAAAATTGACAAAAATATCGCTTTAACAAAACCAAAAAATCCTCAAAAAAAAATCAAACAATGTAAAGAAAAACTTATCAAACAAACAAAACAATGCGAAATATTTATTAATGAGTGCAAAAAAGCTATTAAAGAAAAAAACTTAGAAAAACTAGAAAAACTGAGATTAAAACTACCAAAAAGTGATTTTTTTTCAGATATTGTACAAGCTAGGTGTTTTCAAAATGAATGTGAAGTTTTAAAACACAAAGTTACGAAAGTTAAAAATATAGAATTTTTCTTAGCTCAGCAAATTGACTTTTTTGAAGAAATCGTTTTGTATTTAGAAGAATATAACAAAGTTATACAAGAAAATTTAAGACCTATTGTTTAAAATTATATAGCATTGAAATATGAAGTATTGCTTTAAAAAGACGATTTATAATCATAAAATATCTAAGGATAAAAATTCATGAAAACAGAGATTTTTAAAAACAATATCAAAGCTTTAAAAGGGGGAGAATTTCAAACCTTAAAAAGAAAACTAAGTAAAATTAAAGAAGCAAAAGATTACACTTATGTTTTTGATAAAGATCCCTTAAACTGCAATATATGTTATAAAAATTTAAAAAATATATATAAAGATCCTTTGAAAGAATTGCAAGAAAAAATAGAAATTTTTAATAAAGAATACCTGAGATATCCTGTGTTATTTTTTTATGGACTAGGCAATGGAATTTTTTACAAAAGTTTATTAGCCAATAAAGCTCATGAAAGAATTATTGTTTATGAAAAAGATATAGAACTTATATTTTTAGTCTTTAATATGATTGATTTTTCCAAAGAGCTTCTAGAAGGAAGGTTAATTATCGTTCACACCAAGGAAATAAACTATGCTAAAACAGATTTAATCTGTAGTTTATTGGGTTTGTTTTTAAGGACTTATGATTTGCACATTCATTCGCATTTTTACGAAGATCAAAAAAAAGAAATTCAATACATCAACACCTTAAATTCTAAAATAATTAAAAATATAGCCTTACGAAAAGGAAATGATCCTATAGATGCTATGCAAGGAGTAGAACAATTTGTTTTAAATTTACCCAAAATGCTAACACATCCAAGTTTTAAAGAGTTAAAACAAAAAAGAAGCAATAAAAGTCAAAATGCTATTTTAGTAGCTACCGGACCTTCTTTAAAAAAACAACTCCCATTGCTCAAAAAATATGCTAACAAAGCAACTATTTTCTGTGTAGATAGCGCTTATTCTATCTTAGCAAAAGCAGGTATCAAACCTGATTATGTTTGTATGCTTGAAAGAGATGATGTGGTAGCCAAATGCATAGATAATGATTTTGGTGATTTTGATAAAGATATAACTTTTATTTTTGTATCTTTAGTACATCAAGATAGTATAAAATTTTTAGAAAAAAATAAAAGAAAATATATTTTAGTTTCTAGAGCTTATGCTTTTGCTTATTCTTTGGGATTACATGATTTTGGCTATGTTAGTGGAGGTATGAGTGTTGCGCACTTAAATTATGAACTAGCTCTTTTATTAGGACATAAAAACATTATTTTAATAGGTCAAGATTTAGCTTATTCTAATGATGGGAAAACACATAGTGATGGCTTTATATACGAAGAACAGTTAAAAGATGATTTTAAGCGCGACTATGGCAAATACGAAACCTTGGCATATGGCGGAAAAGGTCGTGTACAAAGTTCTGAAGTATGGTTAATTTTTAAACAAATTTTTGAAAATTTATTCCATAAACAGACAAAATCAAAAATTTATAATGCTACAGAAGGTGGAGCTAGGATAGAAGGAGCTATAGAAAAACCTTTTAAAGAGCTTTGCGAAAATTTACTTACTAATGAAATCAAAAAGCCTTTTCCAAAATTGCAAAAACCAAAACTTAAAGATAGCAACGAGCTTATGCTACAAGCTTATAAGAAAATCAAACAACACATCAAAGCAAGTGATAAATTTTTTAAAGAATGTAAAAGATTACATAAGGCACTTAATAATCAAAGTAAAGTCCGTTATACCCCTCAAGAATTAAATGCTCAAATAGATACTCTTAAAACAACACTAGAGAGTCAAAAATATATTTTTTTAAGAGAAGTTATCTCTCCTTCTTTATTTCATCTAGAAAGCACTATTTCTAAAATTTATGTTTCTCCTATACACAACGAAAGTGATAAACAAAACAAACTTACAGCTTGGATATTAGCGCACAAAACTTGGCTTGAAGATATAGCAGAATTAACCTTGGTACAAGAAAAAGCTTTAAAAATTGCTATCATGCCTTTGCAAGATATATTAGAAAAAAGAAATTTAATATAAAGTGGGTAAAAAACCCACTTTGGATTTATTGTAAAAGTTTTAGAACATTTTGCTGTACAGCATTAGCCTGACTCATAGCATAAGATCCACTTTGAGCTAGGATGTTATACTTAGAAAAGTTTGCACTTTCTGCAGCAAAGTCTACATCTCTGATATTTGATTCAGCTGATTTGATATTTACTTGAGTTACACTGATGTTATTAAGTGTAGCTGTGATTTGATTTTGCACTGCACCGATGTCAGCTCTGATAGCATCAAGATTTGCTGTAGCAGTTTCAACTATATCCATCATAGCCATAGCACCTTTAAGTGTAGTAACACCAGGCGCTTGATCATTTGCTGCTATATTAGCGCTAGTTGCGAATGCAGCAAACTGGCTTGAACCATCACCGTTTGCACTAAAACCAAAAGCATTAGAAAATGCTGTTATAAATGCTAAAGCATCTGTAGAGTTATACACTAAAGACATATTTTTTCCGCTACCTACAGAATATCCTGAGCCAGCACTCATACCACTACCTGCTGCATTCATAAATGTAGAAACAGATGAAAAGGTAACTACCATTTTTCCACCACCCTTATAAGCATTAAAGCCCATAGCATCAGCAATATGCGAGTCTATTCTTCCTTTTGATTCTCTTAATGATACAGAAGCTTGAGAAATCATATCAGTTGCTCCCATACCTATAAAGCTTAGTCCACTTCCTGAAATTAAGATATCTTTACCATCATTTTTAACTAATGATAAACGACCATAGTTTTTATAATCATCTTTTAAAATACCTGCTCCAGGACCCATGCTACCAGTGATTTCTATACCTCTACCATCTCTTGAGTTAAGCACCAATCTACCATTAGCATCTCTTGAAGCTTCAACACCAGTACTATCTTTTACTGAGTTAATAGCTGAAATCAAAGCTCCATTTTGATCACTATCTTGGTATTCTATCCTACCTATCTTAACTCCATTAATAGCAAAATCATCACTAGTAACACCTTCCTTAATAGGCCCCACTCCAGTAGTTTCTACTAAATAATTTGCTCTAATACCAGTTATATCAGCTACTCTGTTAATCTCTTCAGCTAAAGCACCCATACCAGTACCTACTGAAGATGAAATCACTACAGGTTGGAATTTAAAATCATCTACACCATTGTAGTTTTTAATAGTAAGTTGAGCTACACCACTAGTATGAGACATAGATCCTGTTTCAAATCTAGTAACACCAATTTTACTTGATTGAGTTGGTCCTATGCTAGCTTTTACAGTTTGATTTGACTGAGCACCGATTTGAAATTCTTGATTAGTAAAATTTCCACTTAAAAGCTGTTTACCATTGAATGCTGTAGTATTTGCGATATTATCAAGCTCTTCCATCAAACGGTTAATATCAGCTTGAAGCATATTTCTTGTTTTAGTGCTTTGCCCATCTTGAGCAGCTTGAGTTGCTTTTACTTTGATAGTATCTAAGATTTTAAGTTGCTCATCCATAGCCTTATCAGCTGTTTGCAAAATACCTATAGCATCATTACCATTGTTAATAGCTTGACCCAAAGTTGCAGCTTGAGATCTTAAGCTATCTGCAATAGCCATCCCAGAAGCATCATCTGCTGCAGAGTTGATTCTAAGACCTGAACTAAGTCTAGACAAAGACTTGTCTAATTCTCTTGCTGTTATAGTTGAATTTGCATGTGCATTCATTGCACCTATGTTGGTGTTTATTCTAAAACCCATTTTAAATCCTTTCAAAATATTGCTTGTTTTCTATAAAAGCAATAAGTGTTCCAAATATAAGAAAGTAAATGGGAAATAAAATAAAAAGTGAGAGAAAAACACCTTGAATATTCAAGGTGTTTTGGATTTCTTTACTATTGTAATAATCTCATTACATTTTGCTGTACAGCATTAGCCTGACTCATAGCATAAGATCCACTTTGAGCTAGGATGTTATATTTAGCAAAGTTTGCACTTTCTGCTGCAAAGTCTACATCTCTGATATTTGATTCAGCTGATTTGATATTTACTTGAGTTACACTGATGTTATTAAGTGTAGCTGTGATTTGATTTTGCACTGCACCGATGTCAGCTCTGATTTGATCAAGATTAGTAATAGCAGTTTCAGCTATATCCATTACAGCCATAGCACCTTTAAGTGTAGTAACACCTGCTTGTTGATCTTTAGCTGCTATATTAGCGCTAGTTGCGAATGCAGCAAACTGGCTTGAACCATCGCCTTTTGCGCTAAAACCAAAAGCATTAGAAAATGCTGTTACAAACGCTAAAACATCATTATTATAAACTAAAGACATATTTTTTCCGCTACCTACAGAATATCCTGAGCCAGCACTCATACCACTACCTGCTGCATTCATAAATGTAGAAACAGATGAAAAGGTAACTACCATTTTTCCACCACCCTTATAAGCATTAAAGCCCATAGCATCAGCAATATGAGTATCGATATTACCTTTTGATTCTCTTAATGATACAGAAGCTTGAGAAATCATATCAGTTGCTCCCATACCTATAAAGCTTAGTCCACTTCCTGAAATTGCGATATCTTTACCATCATTTTTAACTAATGATAAACGACCATAGTTTTTATAATCATCTTTTAAAATACCTGCACCAGGACCCATGCTACCAGTGATTTCTATACCTCTACCATCTCTTGAGTTAAGTACCAATCTACCATTGGCATCTTTAGACGCTTCAACACCTGTGGTATCTTTTACTGAGTTAATAGCTGAAATCAAAGCTCCATTTTCATCTCCATCTTTATACTCAACTTTACCTATCTTAACCCCATTGATAGAAAAATCTTCACTCGTAGTATCTGCTTTTATGGTAGTAGCCCCAGTGGTTTGAACTAAGAAATTTGCTCTAACACCAGTTATATCAGCTACTCTGTTAATCTCTTCAGCTAAAGCACCCATACCAGTACCTACTGAAGATGAAATCACTACAGGTTGGAATTTAAAATCATCAATACCATTATAGTTTTTAATGGTAAGTTGAGCTACACCACTAGTATGAGACATAGATCCTGTTTCAAATCTAGTAACACCAATTTTACTTGACTGAGTAGCACCTATGCTAGCTTGGATTGTTTGATTTGACTGAGCACCAATTTGAAATTCTTGATTAGTAAAACCACCACTTAAAAGTTGTTTACCATTGAATGCTGTAGTATTTGCGATATTATCAAGCTCTTCCATCAAACGGTTAATATCAGCTTGAAGCATATTTCTTGTTTTAGTGCTTTGTCCATCTTGAGCAGCTTGAGTTGCTTTTACTTTGATAGTATCTAAGATTTTAAGTTGCTCATCCATAGCCTTATCAGCTGTTTGTAAAATACCTAAAGCATCATTACCATTGTTAATAGCTTGACCCAAAGTATTAGCTTGAGATCTTAAGCTATCTGCAATAGCCATCCCAGAAGCATCATCTGCTGCAGAGTTGATTCTAAGACCTGAACTAAGTCTAGCAAGAGAGTTGTCTAATGCTCTTGAGTTTAAATTTGCATTGTTTTGAGCATTTAAAGATGCCACGTTAGTATTTATACGAAATCCCATTTTAAATCCTTTTAAATAAATTCAACCGCTTCCATGCCGTTGTTTAGACTATATCGAAAATAAAGAAAAAAATTTTATACTTTTAAAATATTTTATTTGTAACTTATTTTAGATTATTCATTTAAAAACCCATCTAAGCAAAAAATTTAACTTTTTTTTATACACTTTTACTAATTTTAATCCTCACAAGGAAAATAATGAAAAATTTAATCATAGTAGAATCACCTGCTAAAGCTAAAACCATAGGTAATTTTTTGGGTAAAGACTATGAAGTAATAGCCTCTAAAGGTCACATTAGAGATCTACCTAAAACTAGCTTTGGTATAAAAATAGAAGATGAAAATTTTAAACCTGAATATAGAATTTCAAATGATCATTCAAGCTTAGTAAAAGAACTCAAAGAAAAGGCTAAAAAAGCAAAAACCATCTACCTTGCAACCGATGAGGATCGCGAGGGTGAAGCCATAGCTTATCATATAGCTAAGGCTATCAATAAAGATGAAAATTCCCTGCCACGCATAGTTTTTCATGAGATCACTAAAAGTGCCATAGAAAATGCTTTAAAAAACCCAAGATCTTTAAATATAAATAGCGTCAATGCTCAACAAACTAGACGCTTACTTGATCGCATAGTAGGTTATAAACTAAGCCCTTTACTAAATCAAAAAATTCAAAAAGGCTTAAGCGCAGGGCGTGTACAAAGCGCAGCTTTAAAAATCATCGTCGATAGAGAAAGAGAAATTAAAGCTTTTGTTCCTTTGAAATATTTTAGTATAGATATGATTTTTGAAAAAGACTTACAAGCTGAACTAGTTGAGTTTCAAAACCAAAAGATAGAAAAACTAAGTCTAACTAATGAAGATAGAGCCAAACTTATCTTTAAGGCTTGTAAAAATGCTAACTTTAAAATAAAAGATATAGAAAGTAAAGATAGAAAAATAGCCCCACAAGCACCTTTTATGACCTCAACTTTGCAACAAAGTGCGAGCAATCGCCTAGGTTTTAACCCTAAAAAAACCATGATGATAGCTCAAAAACTTTATGAGGGCGTAAAAACTCATCAAGGCATTATGGGTGTGATTACTTATATGAGAACTGATAGCTTAAATATCGCAAAAGAAGCCTTAGAAGAAGTAAGAAAGCTCATTAAAAGTGATTTTGGTAAAGAGTACTTGCCAAGCAAAGCACATATTTACACCACTAAAAGCAAAGGTGCTCAAGAAGCACATGAGGCTATAAGACCGACTAATCTTAGCTTTACTCCAAAACTTGCAAGTGAGTTTTTAGAAAAAGATGAAGCAAGATTATATACTTTAATATACAATCGCTTCCTAGCTTCACAGATGAATCCTGCTATATCTCAAACTCAAAATGTCTATGCAAAATCAAATGAAGCAAGTTTTAAAATAAGTGGTAGAAAAATTTTATTTGATGGGCATTATAAAGTATATGGGGATATGGACAAAGATAAAATTTTACCTAATTTAAAACTAGAAGATACATTAAATATCCAAAATATAGAATTAAACCCACATTTTACCGAGCCACCTTCAAGATACTCTGAAGCTGGGCTTGTTAAAAAGCTAGAAAATCTTGGTATAGGACGCCCTTCAACTTATGCTCCAACCATCTCTTTACTTAGCGCAAGAGAATATGTGCATATAGATAAAAAACAAATCATACCTAATGAAATAGCCTTTGTTGTAACAGAAGTTTTAGAGCAAAACTTTAGCGATATAGTAGATAGTGATTTTACTTCTAAAATGGAAGATAAACTTGACATCATAGCAGAAGGCAAAATGGACTGGCAAGAAGTTTTAAGAGAGTTTTATTTTCCTTTTATGAGAAAAATCGATGAGGGTAAAAAAAATATAAAAAGTCAAAAAACTTTTACAAAATTAGATGAAACATGCCCTGATTGTGGTGGTGAGCTTGCTATAAGAAAAGGAAGATATGGAGAATTTATAGCTTGTTTAAATTTTCCAAAATGCAAATACTCAAGAAATTTAAAACAAGAAACACAAAATGAAGAAAAAAGTGAGAAAAAACTCAACACCATAGGTGTAAAATGCCCAAGCTGTCAAGAAGGCGAGATTGTGGAGCGTTTTTCTAAGCGTGGTAAATTTTATGGCTGTAGTGCTTATCCAAAATGTAACTATATAAGCAAATACAAACCAAGTGAAGAAAAATGTAGCGAGTGCGGTGAAACTTTGATCATCAAAGAGCTTAAAAAAGGCACATTTTTAGAGTGCTTAAAATGCAAAATCAAAAAGGAAATATAATGCAAATCATGCTTTGTGCTATATCTAATATAGCAAGTGGAGGGTGCGGGGAGGACTGCAAATACTGCACTCAAAGTGCTCATGTGAAAACCAATATCAATAAATACAAAAGAAAAGATATAGATCAAATTGTTTTAGAAGCTAAAATGGCTAAGAAAAATGAGGCTTTGGGTTTTTGTTTAGTTACAGCAGGAGCTGGGCTTGATGATGAAAAACTTGAATATGTATGCAAGGTAGCTCATGCGGTGCAAAAAGAAGTAAAAGGACTTTTACTCATAGCTTGCAATGGCATAGCAAATTTAGAACAACTCAAAGAATTAAAAAAAGCAGGAATTTTTTCTTATAATCATAATCTAGAAACATCTAAAGAATTTTTCCCAAACATTTGCTCTACGCATACTTGGGAGCAAAGATTTCAAACTAATCTTTATGCTAAAGAAGCAGGTTTAATGCTTTGCTGTGGTGGAATTTATGGTCTTGGAGAAAGCGAAGCTGATAGAAAAAGTTTTAGAGCAAGTTTAAAAGAGCTTGATCCTTTTTCTTCGCCTATTAATTTTTTCATACCAAATGAAAATTTAAAACTCAAACAAGCTTTACTTGATCCTGATGAGGCGTTAAATATCATCAAAGATACTAAAAAAGACTTACCAAATGCACATATCATGGTAGCAGGTGGTAGAGAAGTAGTGCTAAAAGAAAGGCAATATGAAATTTTTGACGCAGGAGCTAGTGCTATAGTAGTGGGCGATTATCTTACAACTAAAGGCGAAGAACCTAGCAAAGACATACAAAAACTAAAACAAATGGGATTTAGCTTTGCTAGCTCATGCCATTGATGCTCAAGCTGCTACGGATTTAAAAATTTTATTAGTCGTAGCAGGATGTTTGCTTACTTCACCTTATATTGCTAAATTTTTAAAACTCCCACTTTCAGCCACTGAAATCATGCTTGGTTCTTTTATAGGATTTTTGGGTTTCATAGGAGAAAGTGAGAATTTTAAACTTTTAGCTAATGCGGGATTTTATTATCTTATGTTTATTGCGGGTATGGAGATTAACCTTAAAACCTTTTTAAACACTGAAAGAAGCTTACTTAATAAAGCTTTTATTTACATTATACTTTTATATGCTTTTAGTATTTTAGCGGTTGAAAGTATAGATATTTCTTATATTTTTGTCATTATTATACCTGTTATGAGCGTAGGTTTACTCTCAACACTTTATAGAGACTTTGGCAAAAACTGTGAGTGGCTTAATGTATCTATGGTAGTAGCCACTTTAGCTGAAGTTGTAAGCATAGTTTTGCTTACCATAGCTGCAGCATTTTTGGGAAAAGGAGCCGATCTTTTCTCACTCACTCAAAATTTATTATACTTAGTAGGATTTTTAGCACTTTGTATTTTTGGATTTAAATTTTTAGAAGTGCTTTTTTGGTGGTATCCACAGCTTAAAACCATACTCATGCCTTGGCAAGATCAAAACGAAAAAGATATAAGATTTTGCATGGCAATTTTCATAGCCATAGTTGCGATTATGATTTATTTTAAACTTGAAGTTGCACTTGGAGCTTTTATAGCAGGTTCATTTATAGCTACTTTTTTTGATCATAAAAAAGACTTAGAGCATAAACTTTCTAGTTTTGGTTATGGCTTTTTAATCCCTATATTTTTCATCTATATAGGCTCAAGTTTTAAACTCCAAATGCTTTTAAACCCTCAAGTTTTGCTCATAGCTTTTTCGCTAACTGCCTTTATGATAGGACTAAGAATACTTTGTGCTATGACTTTTGTAAAAATACTTGGTTTAAAAAACACCTTTTTATTTGGCCTAAGCCATTCTATGCCACTAACCTTACTCATCGCAGTAGCTACGCTTTCTTATCAAACCAATATCATCACTCAAGATATATACTCGGGGCTAGTGCTTACTGCTTTACTTGAAGCAATTTTAGCCATTAGCTTAATTAAATTTATTAATAATCTTAGTAGAAAATAATTCTACTAAGTATTTATATAAAATTGCTATACTTTTTTTATGAAAAATTTAGACACACTTTTAGAATTAGCCTTAAAAGCAGGCAAGGAAGCCTCAAAAGTATTGCTTGAATATAAAGACAAAAATACCTTGTGGCTTAAAGATGATGATTCCCCAGTAGGTTTAGCTGATATAAAGTCTAATGAAGCTATTAGTGAGATTTTGGCTTCAAGCGATATAGCTATATGCTCTGAAGAAAATATACTCTCTTATGAAGAAAGAAAAAATTTAGCGTATTTTTGGCTCATAGATCCACTTGATGGTACTAAATCTTATGCTAAAAAAGATAAAGAATATTGTGTTTTAATCGCATTAATCCATAAAAACACCCCTATACTTTCACTCATAGGCGATGTGGAAAATAATGCATTTTATTATGCACATACTCATACTAAGGTTTATAAAAATAATGAAATTTTAAATCTTAGCTTAGAGCAATACGAAAAGGTTAAAAATATAGCCCTTTACTCTAAAAACCATGATAACAATGAAGATTTTTTCATTCAAAATCATCTTGAAGGCATTAAGGTTTCATCTGCTTTGAAATTTGTATATTTACTTGAAGCAAAAGCTGGAATTTACCCACGTTTTGGTGGTCCAAAAGCTTGGGATATAGCTGCGGGAGATTTTTTAGTCAAACAAAATGGTGGAATTTTATACGATTTTGATAAAAAAGCTCTAAATTATAATAGTCCTGATTTTAAACTTCCAAGTTTTATAGCTTTTGCTAAGAATGAATTTAAATTAAAAGGTTTTTAGTGAGATTTTTTTTAATGTTTTTGTGTTTTTTAAGTGCTATTTATGCTAACTCTTTTGCAAATAAAAAAATCATCAAATTACAAAATAACGATGATTTTAGTATCATCAATCTTGAACAAAATATAAATTATGATAAACTCTCACACATTAACACCTTAGCTTTAGTGCCAAGCTATGAAAAAGAATATAATTTTTATTTTTCAAATTTAAAAATCGATGCTAAAAGCATGGCAAAAGACACACTAAAAGCATTAAGTGCTATTTTAAATGAGCAAAATAATTTTGCCTTACTTAGTCAAAAAGAAAATCAAACTTACATCAATAGCCAAAATATCTTGCAAACAAATAAAAATTTCATCAATGCAAGTGAGTTTTTAGAATTTAATCGTTTCAAAAAGGCTGATTTTATTATTTTGCTAGATTTAAAAAGTATTCAAGCAAGCCAACAAAATTTCTTGCTTTTTTCCAATTTTGAAGTCAAAGCCGACATAGAATACAAACTTTTTAATGCTAAAACAAAAAAACTAAAAGATCATAAAATCCTTACTATCAATACTCAATTTAGCACAAATGATAAAAATAAATCTTATCAAGAATTAGTCCAAGAAATAGCTAAAATTGTTTATGAAGATATTAAAAATACTATATAATTACCACTTCTTCTTCTAAAACAATCCCAAATTCTTCAAAAACTCTTTTTTTAGCAAGCTCTATCAAAAACATAGCATCATCAAAACTAGCATGTTTTTTATTGATTAAAAAATTTGCATGTTCATTACTAAACATCGCATCATTTTTACTAAAACCTTTAAGATTAACTGCTTCTATCAACCTTCCTGCATGATCGTTTTTGGGATTTTTAAAAATAGAGCCAAAGCTAGCACCTTTGGGTTGATTTTTTCTTGCATTTTTTAAAAGCTCATCTTTAACTGGGTCAAATCCATATTCTAAAAAAAACTTCGCGCTAAACATCACTTCTTTAATAGGATTAAACCTATAAGCAAAAGCGATGTTTTGTTTTAAAATTTCTTGATTAAAAGTGCAAATACTAATTAAGTTTTTACTAATATCCTCATCTTTTAACCCTGCGTTCATTTTTAAAATACCACCTAAAGTCCCTGGGATATTTCTTAAAAACTCAAAGCCTTTTAGGTTATTTTCTTTAGCAAAATGATACATTTTAAAAGATTTCACGCTAGAGCCTATCTCTAAAAACATACCTTTTTCATTTTGCTCTAAAATTTTAATATAATCAAAACTTTTCCCTAAAATTCCAAGTTTTTTAGGCTTTGGAGAAATTAAAAGATTATTTGCCCCACCTATTAAAAAACCATCAAATTCGCAAAGCTCTTCAAGTATTTGTACTTCAAAGCTCTCGCCTATACGCACAGAAGAATACTTAGAAAAATCAATAATCATCTAATAAAGCTTGGAATTTGATTTAAAATATTCGTTGTAAAATCAATCATAGAACTTATCATCCAAGGCATTAAAAATACTATTACCACAACAACAAGTAAAATTTTTGGCACAAAAGAAAGCGTAGCTTCATTAATTTGCGTTACAGCTTGAAAAATACTTATAATAAGCCCTGCAATAAGCCCTGCTAAAAGCATAGGTAAAGAAAGCATAAGTGTGATTTTAAAAGTTTGTACACCCAAGGCTACTAAAGTACTTTCCATATTTACTCCTTAAAAATTTAAATTCTATCAAGAATTTCTAAATTCTTCATACTCACTAGGGATAAGATAGTCTTTGCTTTTTATTAACTTCTCATAAAATCCATGATTAAACCCAAGCTCAAAAAGCTTATCTATAGCATTGTATTGTTTATCATTCATATTTATAGAGTTTTTATTTGCGTATAAATTTAAATACACATCAAGTTTTTGGGCATCAACGCGTATTAAATTACGCTCTAAAAGCATAGAAGCTAAGATTTTTCTATTATGATCAGCTACTTCTACTGCTTTAATCAAATCTTTTTCAACCGCTATTGCATCATTAAGTGGTAAAGATCTTCTAAGAGCCATACCACCCAAAGGTAAAGGCAAATCATCTTTGGCTAATTCTTGCCAAATATCCCAAAGTTCAGCCTCAACACATAAGCTAGAATCAAATTCTAAAATACTCTCATGTATAAGCACTCCCACATCAACCTCATCTTCTAAAACAGCCTTTTCAATCTCTAAAAAATTCTTATAAACTATTCTAGCTTGTGGGTATTTTATGCGAAAGATTAAAGCATTGGTAGTGTGCACTCCACTTAAAGCAACTTTAAAATTTGGCTTTAATTTTTTATCTTTTTTCTTAATAAGCTTTGGCCCATAACCCTCACCAAAACTCACCGCGGTTTTCAATAAAGCATATTCACTAGCTATTAAAGGATAAAGCGCAAAAGATATCGCACTAACATCGTATATATTTTCTAATGCAAGTTCATTTAAAGTTTGTATATCTAAAGCTGTATTTTCATACTCATAAGCATTCCCAACCCAACCAAATTTAATCGCCATATACATAAAAATATCATCAGCATCAGGAGAGTGTGCTACACTAATTTTTTTATTCATTTTTCTCCTTGAAAAATTTAAAAAAGTATTTTAGCAAAATTCAAAATAAAAACTTATATTAAATTTCTTTTTGATACAATTTTAAACATATTATAAAAGGATTAACAAGCATGGATGATAATAAAAGAAAATCACTTGATGCGGCTTTAAAAAGTCTTGATAAAACCTTTGGAAAAGGTACTATTTTAAGACTTGGCGATAAAGAAGTTGAAAAAATTGATTCTATTCCTACAGGTTCGGTTGGACTTGATTTGGCTTTAGGAATTGGCGGGGTTCCAAAAGGAAGAATTATAGAAATTTATGGGCCTGAAAGTTCAGGTAAAACTACACTTACCTTGCACATCATAGCAGAGTGTCAAAAAAAAGGCGGAGTTTGTGCGTTTATTGATGCTGAACATGCTCTTGATGTAAGATATGCAAAAAATTTAGGTGTTGATACAGAAAATCTTTACATCTCTCAACCAGATTTTGGAGAACAAGCCTTAGAAATCGTTGAAACCATAGCAAGAAGTGGAGCCATTGATCTAATAGTAGTAGATAGCGTTGCTGCACTTACTCCAAAAGCAGAAATCGAAGGTGATATGGGAGATCAGCATGTAGGTCTTCAAGCAAGATTAATGAGTCAAGCTTTAAGAAAATTAACCGGTATCGTTCATAAAATGAATACTACTGTAATTTTCATCAACCAAATTCGTATGAAAATAGGCATGATGGGCTATGGCACTCCTGAAACAACTACCGGAGGAAATGCTTTAAAATTTTATGCTTCGGTTCGTTTAGATGTAAGAAAAACAGCTACTTTAAAACAAAATGATGAGCCTATTGGAAACCGTGTTAAGGTAAAAGTGGCTAAAAATAAAGTAGCTCCTCCATTTAAACAGGCTGAATTTGATGTGATGTTTGGCGAGGGTGTAAGCCGTGAGGGTGAGCTAATAGACTATGGTGTAAAACTTGATATTATTGATAAAAGTGGTGCGTGGTTTTCTTACAAGGCTTCTAAACTTGGCCAAGGTAGAGAAAATGCCAAAGCATTTTTAAAAGAAAACCCAGCTATTGCAGATGAAATCACTCAAGCCATACAAAACTCAATCGGTATAGATAGTATGATTTTGGGTGCAAAAGAAGACGATGAAGAAGGAGAGGAATAATGTTGATTATTGAAGATTTAAGAGCTTTTGAAGTTTTAGATAGTAGAGGCAACCCTACCATTAAAGCCGAAATCATGCTAAGCGATGGTAGCGTAGGAAGCGCTATCGTTCCAAGTGGTGCAAGCACGGGAAAAAAAGAAGCTTTAGAACTAAGAGATAATGATGAAAGATTTGGTGGTAAAGGTGTTTTAAAAGCGATTGAAAACATCAATGGCACCATAGCTGAAAACATTATAGGGCTTGATGCATTTAATCAAACCCAACTAGATAATACTCTTTTAGAGCTTGATGGGACAAAAAACTACTCTAACCTAGGAGCAAATGCAACCTTAGGAATTTCTATGGCAACAGCACGCGCTGCTGCTAATGCACTAGGTGTACCTTTATATCGCTATTTAGGTGGGGCAAATGCAAGCGTATTACCCGTACCAATGTGTAATATCATCAACGGTGGTGCACATGCAAACAATAGCGTAGATTTTCAAGAATTTATGATTATGCCTTTTGGTTTTTCAAGCTTTAAAGAAGGATTAAGATCAGTTTGTGAAATTTATGCAGTATTGAAAAAAGAATTAGCCAACTTAGGTCACTCTACTGCCTTAGGCGATGAGGGTGGTTTTGCACCAAATTTAGCAAATAATACAGAACCGCTTGATCTTTTAATGACTTGTATTAAAAAAGCAGGTTATGAAAATAAAATCAAACTAGCGTTAGATGTAGCAAGTAGTGAACTTTATAAAGATGGTAAATACCATTTAGAGGGTAAAGTTTTCTCAAGTGAAGACTTAATCGCGCGTTATGAAGAATTATGTGCAAAATATCCAATTTTTAGTATTGAAGATGGTTTAGCTGAAGATGATTATGAAGGTTGGATTAAACTTACTCAAAAGCTTGGTAATAAAATTCAACTTGTGGGTGATGATTTGTTTGTAACTAATGAAGATATTTTAAGAGAAGGTATCATGAAAAATATGGCAAATGCTGTATTGATTAAGCCTAATCAAATTGGAACAATCACTCAAACTATGAGAACAGTAAGATTAGCTCATAGAAATAATTACAGATGTATTATGAGTCACAGAAGTGGCGAAAGCGAAGATGCTTTTATAGCTGATTTTGCAGTAGCGCTTAATACAGGACAAATCAAAACAGGAGCTCTAGCAAGAGGTGAAAGAACTGCTAAATACAATCGCTTATTAGAAATTGAACTTGATAATGATGAGTACTTAGGAGATAAACTCTGAGCGATTTATTAAAAGAGTATGATGAGCATTCTAAAAAAAAGGAAGCTCATCGTCAACTCATCAAAACCATTGCATTATCATTTGTAGCTATTATTGTTGCTATGTATTTTGGTAATATGTTTTTTGGTAAATCTTCTCTAGATGTACTACTAACACTTAAAGAAGAGCAAAAAATTTTAGAAAAAAATATAATGACTTTAAAAGCTAAAAATGCTCAAGCTCAAAAAGAATATTTGCAACTTTTAAGACTTAAGGGAGAAAATTCGCATGAGAATTAAATTTTTTATATTGTTTTTACTTTCTTGTGTATTTTTAAATGCAAAAGACAATCCTTTTGATAATAACATAGAACAAAAAAATACCGAATTTGCAAAACTTAGTCCTTTCCAAAGGCAAGATTTTAACTTTAATTCTGATGCGAGAATTTTAAAAAATATTACCATTACTTACATTAATCTTGATGGTTCTGAAGAACAAACCACTCTGGATATATACAAAAGTATTAACTGGCATGATACCTACTCATTTATAAAAACTAAAAGTCCAAATGCCACGCCTATACTTGATGTATCTGTAACCGTGCCACAAAAACAAGGAAATAAAAACTCAAAAACAGAAGAAAACAACACTACTTTAAACATAGAAACACCACTTTTTAGCGGAAATATTTATAATTTTATTTCTCTTGGTTTTTATAATAACAAAATCAATATCAAAACCCAGGATAAAATACTAAGACATCTTTCTATAGGAGATCCTACTAAAATTATTATAGATTTTGCTAAAAAACAAAATTTTAACACCAAAACACTGCAAGTTAATACAGCACAAGTTAGAAAAGTTGTATTTGGTTCACATAAAGGGTATTATCGTTTGGTAATATATCTTGATGGAAAATACAGTTATAAATATTCACATAGTGAAAACTTACATACATTTAACTATCGCTAAGAGTTTTTAAACTCTTAAGCAAATCTATGATCATAAATAATCATTTGAAATCTTTGGGCTATCATTCTAGCTCTTTCTATAATGATATTTCTTGGTTCATCTTCAAAAACTTCTTGCAAACTCTCATCAAATAAATTAAGCCAAATATCAAAAAATTCTCTTGGAAATGGAGGTAATTCATGATGAGCTCTCAAAGGTGAACCACTATAACTTGGATCAGCTAAAAACATCCCTGCCCAAAAACTTGCTATTTTTTCTTTATGTTTTTTCCAACTCTCATCATCTGTGCCGATTTTTTCATTAAAAATAGGTCCTAAATCTTTATCCACTCTAACCTTTGTATAAAAAACATCCATAAGTTTTTTTATACCCTCATGATTAATAGTTTCAAATTTCATGCTTTTCCTTAAAAATAATTTTTACTTATTGTATTAAATTTAGAAATTAAAAATATAAACAAAAGTCAATTTTTAGTATAATTTTAAAAACAAAACTAAAGAAAAACTATGACTTATACTATTTTACCATCCAATCAATTCTTAGATGATTATGTCTTAAATGTACAATTACATCAATTAGCAAATATCTCTAAAAATGCTTATAAATTTTGGAAAAACGTTCAAGCAGCACGTTATCAAGGCACAAGAGTGGTATTTTTACACAAAAAAAGTATTTTAAAAAAACACCAACATCTTATACAAAAATGTGAAAATTTAAGTGGCTATGTGTTAGCAAGTGCTTTTTGCTCATTTACCACTTTAGCTCCATCTCATTTAGTAGAAAAAAATAATTCTCAAATTTATAAAATCTTAGATATAAAAGAAGTATGTGGGGTTAAATTTGTAAATTTAAAGGCATTTTACGATCTTTTAAAGCTAGATTATAATTATAATATTTACATCGAAAAATGCCATTTTTTTAGTCCCACTCCTTTGGAAAAGCGTATTAAAATCACTGAGAGTATGTGCGTTGGGTATTACTAAGATATTTAAACATCAAAGCACAAATAAGTGAGATTATAGCCATAGCTAGCATATAAAATCCTAAAGAAAAACGAGCGATATTTTCTAAATTTCCTAAAGCAATAGTATGTAAAAATAAAGCAAGTTGCGGGGTAAACCCACCGGCTAATGCATAAGCTATATTATATGAAAAACTAAGTCCTGAAAATTTAATCTTAGCATCAAATACTTCACTCATCATTAAAGGGCAAAAATTCATCACTCCAGCAAAAAAACAAGCACTCAAATAATACACACTCACTGTATTAAAATCAGGTGTTTTAGTATAAAGAGCATTAAAATAAAACAAACAAGTTAAGAAAAATCCTAATGAAAAAACCACACAAGCTTTTACTATACCTATTTTATCAGCCAAAATTCCACTTAATATACAGCCAGTTACAAGCACAACTATACCAAGCATTTGCATATAAGTTTGAACGCTTGCATCAATACTTAACATTTTTGCCATAAAAGAAGGTATGATTAAAATCATCACAACAATGCAAGCAGTTAAAACCCAAGTTATCAACATAGAAAGCACAACACCTAGCTTAGCCTTTTTAAACACTTCTTTTAAAGGGAATTTTTCTAAGGCTTTATCTTTTTTCATTTGCTCAAAAACAGGAGTTTCTCTTAAAAATTTACGCAAATAAGCAGAAATGATCCCAAAAATTCCTCCCAAGAAAAATGGAATTCTCCATGCCCACTCATAAAGCTCTTCTTGCGTGAAAAGTTTATTCATCATCAAAAACACAAAACTACCAAGTAAAATTCCACCTACCACAGAAGCTGTTAAAATTCCAAGATAAGTGCGTTTTTGACCCTTTGGAGCATGCTCAAATATAAAAACCCAAGCACCAGGTAATTCCCCACCTATAGCTATACCTTGACAAATCCTTACAAATACTAAAAATACTATACATAAATACCCTATACTTTCATAAGCAGGTATAAAAGCAAGCATAAAAGTTGGCACAACCATCAGCAAAATACTAAGCATAAACATTTTCTTACGGCCAAATTTATCGCCAAAATGAGCCATAACTATACCGCCAAGCGGTCTAGCTAAATATCCTGCAGCAAAAATTCCATAAGTATTAAACATTTGCCAAAATGGACTTAAATTTTCAGGAAAGAAATTTTTAGAAATATAACTTGCAAAAAATACAAAAATGATAAAATCATAAAATTCTAAAGTCCCTCCCAAAGAAGAAAGACCTAAAACTTTTATATCTTTTTTGCTAAGATTTTTACTCACTCTTAATCCATCTCATAAGTATCATCATCACTATAATCATCATCGTATTCATAATCATCATCGTCATAATTATACGATCTTTGATTATTTACATAAGTATCATCATCTGTTTCATCATACATTTCATCATCGTAATTTTCAAATTCTTCATCATCATAAGCCATTATAAATCCTTTAAAATTTTTTAGTAGTATTTTAATATAAAAATATACATTTTGGTATAATTTTTCAAACTTTACTTAAGGAAAAATATGAATTTAACGCATTTAGATGAAAAAAACCATCCCAAAATGGTAGATGTAAGTCAAAAAGATATCACCCAAAGAGAAGCTTGTGCAAGCGGTAAAATATACATGAGCAAAGAAGCATTTGAAGCTATCATTGAAAATAAAGCTAAAAAAGGACCTGTTTTGCAAACTGCCATCACAGCAGCCATCATGGGAGCTAAGCAAACTTCAAATCTCATTCCAATGTGTCATCCTTTAATGATTTCAAAAGTACAAACCCATATAGAAGAAAACAAAGAAGAATATTCTTTTAAACTTTTTGTGACCGTAAAATGCGAAGGAAAAACCGGAGTTGAAATGGAAAGCTTAACTGCTGTTAGCATTGGACTTTTAACTATTTATGATATGGTTAAGGCTATTGATAAAAGTATGCAAATTACTAATATAGTTTTAGAAAGTAAAGAAGGAGGAAAAAGTGGTAAATATCTGCGATCTTAAAAAAGAACCTATTATAAATTACCCTACTTTTTGGGATTACAAAGTCGTTTTTGAAGCCGGAGTTGATGCTTTAGAAATTTTTACCCAAATACTAAATGAAAGAGAATTTAAATACAAAATCTCAAATACTAGCAAACAAGGAACATACAAAAGCTATCTTTTAAGTGTTTATGTAGATAGCAAAAGTGACCGTTTAAATATTTTTAATCAATTAAAAAGTAAAGCCAAATTTGTACTATAAAAAGGAAAAACTATGAAAAATTTAGCCATTATTTTTGAAAATTCTCTCTTAGCTTGTGAAAAAAACGAAATTCCAAACTTAATTAGCGAGCTTGTTTTTAGTCTAAGTTATAAAAAAATTAGTTTTGAAAATACTAGCAATGAAGAGCTTTTTACCATCTTTTCTAAGGTATTAGAAAAACTTGAACTTATAAATGAAGAAAATATTTCTAAAATAATCCAAGGTATCATCAAAGCTAGAGTGGAAGAGGATAAAAAAGCATTTTTTGCTTATATTAATGAATATGGCAAATTAAAAGTAAAAATCGAAGAACAAAAAAACACCATTAAGCATAAAATTTGTGATAATTTTTTTGACTTAGAAAAAACCTTAAAGGATTTGAATTTAAATGAATTTAATATAAGCATTAATGATGCAATGCTTTATGATATAGAAATACTAGGTCTTTTAAAAGAAACTGCCGAAAGTGCTTTTATCACAACCTTAGAAAAAGGAGAAAATATAGAGCTTACTTCTTGTGAGATTGCTAAAAATTTAGTCTTTAATGCAATTTGTGAAGGAAGTTTTGAAAAAGAAAGAATTTTAAAAATCTCCCAAGTAGTTTTAAATGCAGCTTTTGAACTTGCTAATGAATCACAAGCCTTTGCTTATGATTTATGTATTGGAAGTATTTATGGAGCGCAAGAAGGAATTTCTTTAGCGATTGAAAAATTTAAATCAAGCTTTGCATATAGTGCTTTAGAATATGATTTAAAAAACAAAGAAAAAGAACTTATAGATATAGAACAAGAATTTATTCAAATGCTTAAAAAAATATCATCAGAACTTGACAATCCCGTAAAAGACATACTCAAAGATTTATTAGAAAATAAATTTGACACTTTATTTGCTAAATTTAAACGTCTCATACAAGAAAATAGAGAACAAATCCTTATTAAAATAAATGAAATTAAACAAAATCCAAAAATTGACGACTTTAGCAAGCTAGCACAAAATAAACTTAACATTCTAGCCAAAGAGCTAAGTGAGCTTGAAAAACTTGCTAGTCATAAATATAAAAGTTTAGATAAAAATAATGCAAAAGAATTAGGAGTAAGATTGTGGGAAAAAATTAACAAACTAATAAAAAAATATTAAAAAACAAAAGTTACCATTTTATCAAATACATCAGATGAAAGAGGTAACTAATGTTTAAAAATTTTAATTTAACTACAAAAATGATTTTAATTTTATCTTCTGTAATATTTATTGGCATAGGAATTTTATCTGTAACGATAATCTCAAAAAGCCAAGAAATGCTTAATGATGAAGCTCATAAACTTTTATTAAGTAGCGCCAATAGATACTCAAATGGGATTCAAGCAATTACCCAAAACGCATATTCAACACTAGAAACAGCACAAGGCGTTATTAAAAATTTTGCAAATAAAGATAATAACTTAGATATAGAAGATCTTAAAATTTTAATAAGCAGTATGCTAGATTCAAATTCTTGGACTTATTTTGCATATATTCATCTTAACCAATACCACGGCAATAATCCTTTAAATCTTACTCCATCAGGAAAGTTTTTATTACTAGCAAAAGATGAAAATCCACAACAAAAAGGATCAATTAAATTCATCCAAGCTGAAGAAGTAATCTTGCAACAAAATTCTCTCATAAAAGCTTTACAAACCAAGCAACCTGCCGTTGGAAGACCTAGAGATTATTCTATAAATGGAGAAAAATTATACTTAGTAAACATTGTTTTACCAATTTTTGGAAAGAATAACGAAACAATTGGTGCAATAGGTATGCTTGTGCGCATTGATTTATTGAGAGAAGAATTAAATGATCCAAATAAGAGTTTATTTGCAAATGACCAACGTTTATTGATTTCAAGTGATGGTTTAATCATATCTAGTCCAAAAGCAGAATATGTTGGAAAAATCATCACAGAAATTAATCCTCATCCTAGTGCAAAAACAATACTAGACATGCAAAGCACCAAAACCAATGGTTTATTTACTTTTATACCTGCTTCTACAAATGAAGAAAATTTAGCCCAGCTTGTAAATTTTGATCTTTGGGAGGGCTCTAATGATCATTGGAGTGTTGTAACTATAGCACCAAAAAAATCAGTGGAAAAGCCTGCCGATTCTTTAGCATTTATTATATTTGTAATTTCTGTAATTGTACTTTTTATTATTATTAGTGTGATTTATTTTTATGTTAAAAAAAGTGTTGTTGGAACAATTCATAAACTTCAAATCGGCCTCAACTCTTTCTTTGACTTCATCAATCATAAAACTAAAGATTCTGCTATGATAGATGTTAAAACAAATGATGAGCTTGGTGCTATGGCAAAAGCAATTAATGAAAACATCACTAAAACTAAAAATGCATTAGAG